>DAIOET010000026.1:3147-16257 GCA_036746135.1 Cupriavidus sp. | reverse complement strand
TCGCCCATGTCGCCGTAGTCGCCATAGTCACTGGCATATTGCCGGCTCTTGTACTGCTCCCTGAGCCGCCATGCCTCTTCTTCCTCGGGGGACGTGCCGTAGCCGCCGTTCAATCCGTAGCGCAGATCGCTACCTTGATCGTCTGCGTCGTCTGTGCCGCGGTATCCCGAAGGCGCGGGGCCGCCTTCGCTGAGTTGGCCCGGGGTCATCCGCTGGCGTCGGCGTGCGTCGTCCCAGCTATCGTCGAACGATTCGGGCTGCCAGTCTTCGTCCGACCAGCGTGAGCCGCGCCCGTCGTCCCAGGGGTCACCCAGGTCGTCGTCGCGTCGGCTTTCATCGGCCCGCCAGGGGGTATTCCGGCGATAACGCTCGCTGTGATAGTCACCCATGTTGCGCTCCTGAAAGTGATGGATTGCCAGGCGGGTGAGGCAGCATGCACGTGTCAACACATGCAAACTCGCCGCACATCGTCGCTGGTCATTTCAGGAATGGGGCAATTTTCGTACCGCGGACGCCAGGCCTTGTGTGGACTGGCATGGCGGTGTGTCGCGCCGGCCGGGCGCCATGCAAGCGTTGCGCCGCTGCATGTAAAGACTGCACGCCGCGCCACTGACAGGGTTACTGCGCGTTCACTCGGCGGATATTCGCGGGCGCCGGCGTGACGGTCGAAGGGTTCGAAGCCGGCGCGCTGGGGGCGGGCGATGGCGCGGAACGGACGGCGCGTGGCTCGCGGATGGCGGCAATGCCTTCGACGGCGTTGAACAGCTGGCTGTTCGCATAATCAACGGCAACGGCCTCCAGGAATCCCGGTGCCGCGTTTGGGGCGGGCGCCGTCGGCAATGCCTTGTCGGCGTGCGCGGCGGTCTGGAAGCAAAGCAGCAACACCCGCAACAGCAGGATGAAGCCGCGAAGGCGATAGCGGATGATGCGGGCTTGGCTTGGGCGAGGCGGCGCAACAACGCCTGGCCGCAACTGGGGCGGAATCAACATGGCAGTTCTCCGGGGGGAGCCGTGGGCTCCGGATCAGGGTCGTGCGCGGCGCCGCGCTCTATCCGTCTGATTGCAGAGAACATGCCACCGTCAAATACCGCCGATGGGCGCGGTTTTTATCACTTTTGGCGGGGAAAACACGGTGTTGGATGATGATTCGCCCAACACCGGCCGCAAAATGGTTGGGCGTAAGCCAACAGCTTGCGTCAGATCCAGAGATCGTTCTGCGCGGTCCGGTCGCCGCCCTCGTCACCGGTATTGACCACGCCGCGCGGCTCGATCAGCAGCATGTGAACTTCACCTTGTGCCGACGGCTTGTGCTCGACGCCTTTCGGCACGACGTACATTTCACCGGCGCTCACGATGACGTGGCCATCCCGAAAATCAATGCGCAACTGCCCATCGATCACAAGGAAAGTCTCGTCGGTGTCGGCGTGCTGGTGCCAGATGAAGTCACCTTCGATCCGGACGATCTTGAACTGGTAGTCGTTCATCTCGGCAATCACGCGCGGTTGCCATTGGTCCGAGAACTGACTCAGTTTCTGGGCGAAGTTGATCGGGTGATAGGACTTTGGCGCGGCGGGCGATGGGCTCGGGGAGTGACTCATGACGGCTCCTGGATGTGGATGGACGCAACCAGTCTGCACGCCCAGGCGCGCCGCCGTCTTGCACGATCGTGCAGGTCAACCGGACGTACCGCGCAATGCCCGTAGCCAGCGGCCCGGTGAATGGCCAAAGGCGCGCGTGAAGTGCCGCGTCATGTGGCTCTGGTCGGAGAAGCCCGCCCAGACCGAGGCATCGGCCAGCGATTGGCCCGCGGCGGCCAGCCGCCGCACGGTGTCCAGTCTGCGCATGACCAGGTAGCGATGGGGACTGGTGCCATACAGCACCCGAAAATCGCGCGACAAGCTCCAGCGGTCGCGGCCGCTGGCCTGCTCCAGTTCCTCCAGGGTCACGGTGCGATCTAGATTGTCGAGCAGGCAGGTACGGGCGATCTCGGCAGCGCGGTAGTCGACGGCCTGACGTCCGCGCGGTACCCCTGCGGCGGCGGCCAGTGCGTGGGAGAGATCGAAAATGGCATCGTCCTCCTCCAGCGGATCGAGCGCATGGTCCATTGCATCGAGCAGCACGCCAGACGCGGCAAACAGCCGGATATCGCTGGTGCGGCCCCCGGCAATGAACGGCAGCGGTCTGCCGCCCAGCACCCGCTGCACCAGCGACGGTTCGATATAGAGCATCCGGTAGTGGAAGCCTGCGTCCGTGCCGGCGTGCCCATCGTGCGGCTCGTCCGGATGGAGCACGATCGTTCCGCCGGGCGTGCTATGCGTCATGCCACGGCGATACGAAAAGCTCTGCACGCCGGATAGCGTGCGGCCAATCGCATATGTGTCGTGGCGGTGCATGTCATAGCCGTGGCCGCCAAAAAACGCCTCGATGCGTTCCATGCTCCGCGCGGAGGCGTCGCGCTGGACCCAATCCCGCTTGCCAGGTAAATCCGCGCCCATGTCAGTGGACGTTGCCATGCGTGGTCGAGTGATCGTGCGAATGGTGCGAGTGGGTGGCGCTGGCAGGCGGCATACCGATGTCGGCGCTGCAACTTGGATTCTCGGCGTCGTGATCGTGCGGTTCCAGCGCCCCGGGCACGCGACGGCTGGAAAGCCCGTCCGCGCGCAGCCAGGCCAGCGTGGCCGCCGCGGCACGATCGATCAGTTCGCCACATTGGCTGTAGTCGTACGGGGAGACTTCGAGCGGGCAGAGCGGGGGCACCACGGCAATGTGCGCATGATCTCCCCAGCGTTCCAGGTCATGCACCAGCTGCCGCGCCACCAGCAGTGACAGGGCATTGAACGCGTGCTCGATCGCGCCTTTGGGCGGGCGACGCTCCGCGCATGCAAAGCCCGCCGGCAATACGATGATGCGCGTGGCTCCCAGCCGGATTGCCGTGGACACCGGGGTGTTGTTGGCCACGCCGCCGTCGATCAGCTTGCGGCCGTCGATCTCGACCGGCGGGAAGACGCCCGGAATGGCCGCACTGGCCAGCACGGCCTTGACCATGCTGCCCGACGACAGCAGCACTTCCGCGCCGGTATGCATGTCGGTGGCCACGATGTGCAGGGGCACTTCGGCGTTTTCCACGCGCGCGTCGCCAAAATGGCGATTGAGCAGGCGCTTCAATGCCTGTGATTCCACCAGATGCCCGCGATTGCCCATGATCATGCCGAACATGCTGCGCCATGACCACGGCAACACCTCGGAGCGCGTGATGCTGCGCCACAGGCCTTCGAGCTTGGCCGTACCTTCGGCGTGCGGATTGCTGGCGAAGTAGGCGCCGTTGATGGCACCCGCCGACGCGCCGATCACCAGATCCGCCGAAACGCCCCAGTTCACCAGTTCCCGGAGCATGCCAACTTCGATGGCGCCCAAACTGCCGCCACCAGCAAACACGAATGCAGTCTTTTCCATGTCGTTATGGTTGGGCAGCTTTGCCCGTCAAATCGTCAATGTACTGTCGTGTGGAGAGGATAGGCCACTTCCTGGCCGGCAAAAAGATCAGCGCTCTGAAATTGTCGTCCTGCCGAAAGCGCTCCTCATTGAAGTGCAATTAACCGCCAAGAAGCAGAGGCGCCCGTATATTGTGGCTTGCAGGGGGGTGGTCTGCAGGACGCGAGATGTGTGAGCATTGGGGCCTTCCTGCATCGATTGCCGCCATGCTATCCACCCAGTACGCCAGCCGGGTCACGCTGCTCAGAGACAAGGTGCCCGATTTCGATCGCTATCCATTCGCGCTGCCGGCGATACGCGACTTCGACCATATCGAACTGCATCCGCAGGTGACGTTCTTCGTCGGGGAGAACGGTTCGGGCAAGTCGACGCTGCTTGAAGCCATCGCGGTGGCGCTCGGATTCAATGCCGAAGGGGGCAGCCGGAATTTCAGCTTCTCGACCCGTGCATCGCATTCCGAGCTTCACGAGTACCTGCGCATCGCCAAGGGCATCCGCCGGCCGCGCACGGGATACTTCCTGCGCGCCGAGAGCTTTTTCAACGTGGCAACGGAAATCGAGCGGCTCGACGAGGAGCCAGGGTTCGGTCCGCCTGTGATCGCTTCATACGGTGGCAGGTCACTGCATGAGCAGTCGCACGGAGAAGCCTTCCTGGCCTTGATTACCGAGCGGTTTCAGGGAGAGGGCCTGTATATCCTCGATGAACCGGAAGCGGCGCTGTCGCCTGCAAGGCAACTGGCAGTGATCTCACGTCTGCATGACCTGGTTCGTGATGGATCGCAATTCCTGATTGCCACCCATTCGCCGATCCTGATGGCCTATCCGCAGGCGTGGATCTACCATTGCTCCGCCAATGGCGTGGTGCGTGTCGCTTATGAAGAGACCGAGCACTACCAGATCACGCGCGATTTTCTCGTGGACCCGGAGCGCATGCTTCGAGTCCTGATGGAGGAGTAGGAGCGAATCCGGAGCGAACGCTCCGGATTGCAGGCGGCGCCGAGTGGCGCCGCGCGTTTCAGGCCGCGAGCGGTTCGTTCGCCGGCTTGCCCACTTGCGTGAGCATCGTGCCGTGGTCGCGATAGTGCACGTGCCACGCGAACGCTTCTTCCAGAACGTGTGGCGTCTGGCCACCGCGCAGGCAGGCCCGGCGATAGTAGTCAAGCAGGCCATCGCGGTAGGCCGGGTCGGCGCAGTTGTTGATGACTTGCAGCGCGCGCTCGCGGGGAGCCAGGCCACGCAGATCCGCCAGGCCGTGTTCGGTCACGAGGATGTCGACGTCGTGCTCGCTGTTGTCGACGTGCGTCACCATCGGGACGATGCTCGAAATCTTGCCGTCCTTGGCCACGGACTTCGTCACGAAGACCGACAGATAAGCATTCCGCGCAAAGTCACCCGAGCCGCCAATGCCATTCATCATGTGCGTGCCACCCACATGCGTGGAGTTGACGTTGCCATAGATGTCGCACTCGAG
Organism: Cupriavidus sp.; assembly: GCA_036746135.1. Lineage (GTDB taxonomy): Bacteria > Pseudomonadota > Gammaproteobacteria > Burkholderiales > Burkholderiaceae > Cupriavidus. Next base: position 11,295 of record DAIOET010000026.1, on the reverse strand, counting down.
CGCCGTGTTGATGGTGATGAGGCCAAGCCGGCGCAGCACTTCGGGGTGGTTGCTGATTTCCTGCGGACGCAGCACGAGCTTGTGCTTGTAGCGCTCGATGTCGTCGAGCACGCGGCGATACACCGGCGCGGACAGTGTCATCGATGCAGCCGAGGCAAAACGCATCTTGCCCGAGTCGAGCAGGGCGATGGTGCTGTCCTGCAACACTTCGGAATACATCGTGAGGTCGTGGAATGGCGACTCGGACAGGCCATGCAACACGGCATTCGCGATGGTGCCGATACCGGCCTGCAGCGGTTGCAGCGACGGCGACAGGCGCCCCGCGCGTACCTCGCGCTCCAGCAGCGCGTTCAGGTGGCCGGCGATCTGGTTGGTTTCGGCATCGGGCGGCAGCGCGTTCGACGGGCTGTCGTCGCGTTGCGTGATGACGATGGCCGCGATCCGCGCCGGATCGACGGGAATGTACGGCAGCCCGATACGCTGCTCCACGGCAATCAGCGGAATCGGCTGGCGATAGGGCCGCTGCACCGGGAATGCGATGTCGTGCAGGCCTTCCAGCCCGACCGGCATGTTCAGATTCAGTTCGACGATCACCTGCTTTGCCATCTTTGCAAAGCTGGCCGAGTTGCCGACCGAAGTGGTGGGCACGATGCCGCCTGATTCGGTAATGGCCACGGCCTCGATCACCGCCACGTCCACCGGGCCGATCTGGCCGCTGCGCAGCTGCTCGGCGGTCTCTCCCAGATGCTGGTCGATGAACATTACCTCGCCGTCGTTGATCCGGCGGCGCAGCGCGGCATCGGACTGGAACGGCATGCGGCGTGCCAGCACATTGCTTTCGGCCAGGATCTTGTCGGTATCGTGTCCCAGCGAGGCGCCGGTAATCAGGGTGATCTGCAGCGGATCGGCGGCAGCCCGGCGCGCCAGTGCGATGGGTACGGCCTTGCAGTCGCCGGCCCGCGTAAATCCGCTCATGCCAACGGTCATGCCGTCCTTGATCAGGGTCGCGGCTTCATCGGCCGACATGATTCTGTCCTGGAGGGCGGCCAGGCGAATACGATCGCGGTACATCTAGTCTCCTTGCTGGGGGCTGTCTGATCTGCCGCCAGGGGCCTCTTGGGTCCGTGACGGACGGTGCGTCTTGGAGGCGCGAAGCACAGTGTAGCCAGCGCTTAATATTCTCACCATGATTTATAGCTCTGGAAGTCAGTCGGTTTTTTCATAGTCATGAAAACGGCATGCCAATGTTGTAGCGTGCGCAACCTTACATGGAGGCTTGCCGGCGGCTCATGATCCTGCGCAAGCGCCATGCGCGAGTCGGTTGCGGCAAACTCCGGATGTGTTTCCGCGCGGCTCGGACTACTATTTTTTGCAGCGCGGCCAGCAAGTCTGGCCATGCAGTCTTTGATCGATGCATGACAAGCCGGCAACCGGCCGGCAGCTCACGGAAATGGGGGAAAGCATGGAGATGACGCAGGCGACGTCGGAACTTGACGCCAATCCTGACAACGACGACGTCCGGGCCGCGCAGCAGCCGGCGCCCGAACTCGATGCGCCGTTTTCCAATCTGGAAACGCGCCGGCATCAGATGTTTCCTACCCTGACGGCTGCCGAGGTCGCGCGCATCCGGCGTTTTGGCGAAGTACACACGTGGAATGCCGGCGAGCTGGTGTTCCGGGTTGGCGATTCTGGACGCGGCATGCATGTGGTGCTGACGGGGCGCGTCCGTATCGACCGTCGGGATGGTTTTGGCCACAGCACCCCGATCACCGAGGAAGGCCCGGGCCAGTTCCTGGCCGAGGTGGGGCAACTGACCGGCAAGCCCACGCTGGTCGATGCCGTGGCGCTTGAAGATTCCACTATTCTGGTGATTCCGCCGCCGAACTTGCGCGCGTTGCTGGTGGCCGAGGCCGATCTGGGCGAGCGCATCATGCGGGCGCTGATCCTGCGCCGGGTGGGGCTGATCGAGCAGGGCGGCGGTCCCGTGCTGGTGGGCAAGGGTACCCAGCCGCTGCTGCTGGCGCTGCAGGCTTTCCTGCGCCGGAACGGACATCCGCACCGGGTTATCGATGTCGAGACGGACACCGATTCCACCTGCCTGCTCGATATCAGCAAGGCGCCGGCGAGCGACTTCCCGATGGTGATCTGCCCCGATGGCAGCGTGCTGCGCGCGCCCGACGAAGGCCAGCTTGCCAGTTGCCTGGGGCTGGTGCCCGAATTCGATCCGGAACACGTATATGACGTGATCGTGGTGGGAGCGGGCCCCGCCGGGCTGGCCACCGCGGTCTATGCCGCGTCCGAAGGACTGTCGGTGGCGGTGCTCGATTGCCGGTCGCCGGGCGGTCAGGCGGGTGCCAGCGCGCGTATCGAGAACTACCTGGGTTTTCCGACCGGCATCTCCGGCCAGGCGCTGGCGGGCCGCGCGTTCGTGCAGGCGCTCAAATTTGGTGCGCACCTGGCTATTCCGCTGGAGGCCAAGGCGCTGCATTGCGGGGAAAGCCCGATCCAGCTCGAGCTGGCCGACGGGCGCCGGATTTGCACCCGCACCGTGGTGATCGCCAGTGGTGCCCAGTACCGCCGCGCCGATATCGACTCGCTCGACAAGTACGAGGGCCGTGGCGTCTATTACTGGGCATCGCCCGTGGAAGCCAAGCTCTGCAAGGATGAGCACGCGATGCTCGTGGGCGGCGGCAATTCGGCGGGCCAGGCGGCCGTGTACCTGGCGTCGCATGCGGCGGAGGTACACATGCTGGTGCGAGGCGAAGGCCTGGAAGCGACGATGTCCCGCTATCTGATCGACCGCCTCAAGAGCCTGCCCAACGTGCATCTGCATACCCATTCGCAGATCACGGCGATGGAGGGAGACGGCTGGCTTTCCACCGTGCGATACAAGGACCGCGCGCAGGGTTCCGAATGCGTGGCGGTGCCGATGCGCCATGTATTCCTGTTCATCGGCGCCGCGCCCAATACCGAATGGCTGCGCTCATGCAACGTGGAAACCGACAACAAGGGCTTTATCCTGACCGGTTACGACGCGCATCACTCATGCACCGAGCGCGCCGACTACACGCTGGAAACCAGCGTGCCCGGCGTGTTCGCGATTGGCGATGTGCGGTCCGGGTCCACGAAGCGCGTGGCCGCGGCCGTGGGGGAGGGCGCGGCGGTCGTCGCGCAGATCCACCATTACCTGGCGGCGCTGCAACATGCCAGCGTATGAGGGATGGAGTCGGTCGCCGATTCGTGAGTTGACGGCACCAATGTCGTTCTGAAGGGGACATCCCTGCGCTTTGTTTCATGGTTACACTGCCTGCGCCATGTCCGGAACCGCTCCGGATGGCAGGCATTCGACCGGGCCCGAGCCCGGCGCCAACCAGGAGACAACATCATGGGTATCCCCTTCGCCAGCCTGGCGAAGCGTGCGGGCATTGCCGTCACGGCATTGGCTGCCACGCTTGCCGCCGTGCCGGTCCTCGCCGCCGAGAATTTTCCGAATCGCCCGATCCGCCTGATCGTGCCATTTGCGCCTGGCGGCAGCGTCGATATCGCCGGCCGCCTGATCACCGATGCCTGGGGCAAGCAGCTTGGTCAGCCCGTTGTTGCCGATAATCGCGCGGGCGCGTCCGGCAACATCGGCATGGACCAGTTGGCCAAGGCCCGGCCAGACGGCTACACGCTGGCGATCAACAACGTCGCACTGGCGGTCAATCCGTCGCTGTTTGCGAAGTTGCCATTCGATACGGCCAAGGACTTTGCATCGGTCGGCACGATGGGAACATCGCAGCACGTACTGGTCGTGACCAACGCGCTGCCCGCGAAGAACGTGAAGGAACTCGTGACGATGGCCAAGGCGCAGCCGGGCAAGCTGAGCTTCGGTTCGGCCGGGGCGGGCAGCACATTCCACATGGCTGCCGAACTCTTCAAGACTGAATCGGGCGCGGACATCCTGCATGTGCCCTACAAGGGCGGCGGCCCCGCTCTGGTGGACACGATCGCGGGCCAGGTCCAGATGAGTTTTCCGGTGCTGTCCGCGGCGTTGCCGCAGGTGCAGGCCGGCAAGCTGCGCGCGCTGGCCGTGACCGGGCCGAAGCGCTCGCCGCTGATGCCTGACGTGCCCACGATGAAGGAGGCCGGGCTGCCGAACTACGCCTTCGAGACGTGGTTCATCGTCAGCGCACCGGCCGGTACGCCAAAGGAAGTGCTGGCAAGGCTGAACCAGACGCTGAACGAGGCGCTGGCCCAGCCCGAACTCAAGGCGCGGCTGCTCAAGGAAGGCTTTGAACCGCTGACGATGACCCCGGCACAAGCCGATGCCATGCTGCGCAAGGAAATGGTCCGTTGGGCAGCACAGATCAAGCAGGCAGGGATCACCCCCGAGTAAGGTCGCCAGCCGGGCGGGTCAGGCCGCCATCGCCGGTTCAGGCGCGCCGCTGGCGGGCACCGCATACATCAGCGGTGCCGCGCCGGTCTGGATGCGCGCCATCTGCTCGTCATTGGTCATCTCATCCAGCAGCTTGCAGAAGCGCGGCTCGAACATGCCCGACACGATGTAGGTCCAGCGGTACGCCTTGAGTACCACCGCCTCCACTTCAGGGGCGTGCGGAGCGTCCGGGGTGCCGCGAATCACGCGCATGAAGTAGGCCGCGTCGGCATGCGCCTGCGCCTGGACGATCGCGTCGAAACCGCCGACGATCGCCAGCATGTCGTCGATGGCCGCATCGCGCTCGGCGTCGCTGACGCGCGCGTTCTCGCGGATCCATTCCAGCTCGTCCAGGATCGCGTGCTGCGATTCCTCGCGCCAGTGGTACAGAAAGACGTCCTTGAACAGGTCGGACAGATCTGGTGCCGTGCCAATGCTCGCGCGGTAGTGCGCCTGCGAGAACAGCTCCAGCTGACAGATGACGGCCAGCACGGCCCATGAGCGCTTGCCCAGCACAAACGCGGCCACGTCATTGGGCTGGTGATCGAAGCGATAGCCGGCGGGCATGTCCTGCGCGGCCAGCCGCTCGATGCGGCGGAACAGTTCCTGGTGCTTCAGTTCCTCGTCGGAAAAGCGGATCAGCGCCTCCAGCGCGACCTGGTCGCCCAGGGCATGTTGCCCCGTCAACTCCAGCACCTTTGCACTGACAAAGCGCTCCACCAGCCCGAACATGTTTGCGTAGGTACGGCCCTGCACCTGGCTCAGGAAGCGCTGCTCCGATGCGCTCAGGAATGGCAGTTCATCGACGAGCGACAGTCCGTCGGGCATGAACTTGTGAGAAAGGTCGAACGTGCGGCCGCGAATCACGTCCTGGTCGATGTCCCAGCGAATACGGCGCGAAGCGGCGATACAGCGGGCGTAGCGTTGTGTGTCGGCATAAAGGGATACAGCTTGCATTGCGGTGACTCCTCGATACGTGAAAACCCGTCCCACTGAGGACGTGTGCGGATACTGGGGGCATGTTGTCCATCGCGCGTGAGGCTGGTGTCCCGACTGCAATCGTTTACATCGGAATCGGCTCAGGAAAGTGGGACGTGCGTCCTTGGCGCGGGTTTACGCGGCCAAATACGATAGGAGTACCTGTAATGCCATGCTGGACGCGGCCTGCAGGTCTCCAAGGCCGGCAACCGGCCCGGTCCTTTCGCCTGCACAGGACCGAAGTCCCACGCATTGGCACCGGGTTTTCCCGCGATGGCGGCAAAAACCGGGACACCTGTCACGTACGCGGTTGCAAGCGATTTCCGACAATGACTCCACGGATCGGCCAATGCCATCCCGGCCAATGCCATCCGTGTTTTTCTTCTGATTGGAGTTCAAAAGTTGGAGTAGTCGAGATGTGTACGAAAGTTGCAAAGACCCTGCTTGCCGTTTCCGCCGTTTCCGCATTGACCATCGGCATCGCCCAGACCGCCCACGCTGCGTGGAGCGAAGTGTTCATTCCGTCGAATGGATCGACGCAGCACGCATCCAAGTCCGCGTGCAAGCGTGGCAGCTTCGATCCCTATACCGACGGCGCGCGAATGGGGCCGCGCGATGCATACAGTGATGGTGGCAATCGCATGGGTCCGCGCGACGCGTACACCGACGGCGCTCGCAGTGTTGGTGCGCAGGGCGACTGCGCAATGCGCGCGGCATGATGCCTGCTGACGCGCGCTAGCGTCCTGCAAGGCGCAGGCCGGCCGCATGGTTCGCCGCCATGCGGCCGGCTTTTTTCGACACTCTGCCGCCGACCTTGTCCGTCGAGTACCGCATCCGGCGCGCCGCGCATGCGCCGCGTCTGGCCTTCCGCACTTTGCAACGCCGACTGGCTGCATCGATGTCGGTGCGGTGGGGTTCGTTGTCTAAGATAGGTGAGTCGCCCGGCACGAACGCAGGCGGCAAGCCTCTGTCGGACGATCGACGGCGGCACGCCTCCGCGTCCGTAACCTGCCCCGCGCGCGACCCGCCCATGCCGATGCTCAAGCAGCAGATCCGCCTATGCACCTGCCCGGACCGCGTACGCCTGGCGTATGCCATCACGGGCAGTGGGCCGCCCCTGGTGAAGGCCGCCAACTGGATGAGCCACCTGGAATTCGACGTCGGCAGCCCGGTCTGGAGCCACATGCTGTGTGCGCTGTCCGAGCAGCACACGCTGATCCGCTACGACGAACGCGGCTGCGGACTGTCGGACCGCCACGTGGACGATCTGTCGTTCGATGCATGGCTGCGCGATCTGGAAACCATTGTCGATGCGATGGCCGTCGAGAGCTTTGCGCTGCTGGGTATCTCGCAGGGTGCATCGATCGCCGTGGCATATGCCGTGGCGCATCCCGAGCGGGTCAGTCATCTGATCCTGCATGGCGGCTATGCCCGCGGCAGGCTGAAGCGCAACCTGGGTCCGGAGATGCGCGAGGAATCCGAACTGATGATCCGCCTTGCCGAAATCGGGTGGGGGCAGGAGAACCCCGCATTCCGTCAGTTCTTTACGACGCAGTTCATTCCCGGTGGGTCCGCCGAGCAACACCGCTGGTTCAATGAACTGGAGCGGGTGTCCACGTCGCCGACGAACGCGGCCCGCTTCATGCGCATCTTCAACGATATCGATGTCGTGGACCTGCTGCCGCTGGTCACCTGCCCGACGCTGGTCCTGCATGCCGTGCGCGATGCGCGCGTGCCGTTCGACGAAGGGCGGCTGATTGCCAGCATGATTCCCAATGCACGCTTTGTGCCGCTCGATAGCGGTAATCACCTGCTGCTGGAAACCGAGTCGGCCTGGGATCGCTGGATCGAGGAAGTGCGCGCATTCCTGCCGGCGCCGGCGCCGTCCACTGATCCGGCCTTCGGCACGCTGACGCGGCGTGAACGCGACATCGTCGTGCTGATCGCGCAGGGCCGCGATAACGCGCAGATCGCTGCGCACCTGGGTCTTTGCGAGAAAACCGTTCGAAACCACATTACGAGCATCTTCTCGAAACTGGAAGTCGAGAATCGCTCGCAAGCTATCGTCCTGGCGCGCGAATCCGGCTTTGACCGCCAGCGTTTGTAGCGATCGCCTATCGGTCGAAGCCGAAACTTCCGCTTGACATACAGATCTGTCTATTCAACACTATGAGACAGATCTGTCTCATGCAGATCGCCAGCCGAGTTTTCCCGATCGTTTGACCAATTTTCCATTCCCAAGGAGCCTTGCCGATGTCGAGCCAACCTGAAGTTCGCCCGCCGCTTCCCCCCTTTACCCTTGAAACCGCCGCCGCCAAGGTGCGTGCCGCTGAAGATGGCTGGAATACGCGCGATCCGCAGCGCGTGGCGATGGCCTATACCGTCGACAGCGCATGGCGCAACCGTGCCGAATTCGTGAACGGGCGCGAGGCGATCGTGGCCTTCCTGAGCCGCAAATGGCAGAAGGAACTCGACTATCGGCTGATCAAGGAGCTATGGGCACACGATGGCAACCGCATCGCCGTGCGTTTTGCCTATGAATGGCACGACGACTCGGGCAACTGGTACCGGTCGTATGGCAACGAGAACTGGGAATTCGATGAGAACGGGCTGATGCGTCGCCGCTTTGCGTGCATCAACGACGCACCGATCCGCGAGTCGGATCGCAAGTATCACTGGCCGCTGGGCCGTCGACCCGACGACCACCCGAGTCTGAGCGATCTGGGGTTCTAGGATATTGCCGGGCGCGCCCC
>DAIOET010000026.1:0-3047 GCA_036746135.1 Cupriavidus sp. | reverse complement strand
TGCAGGTTCCCCACGCGCACCAGCATTTCCGTGAACATCTGCATGTCGAGGTTCAGGTCGGAGACTTCCTTGTACTCCTTGGCGTTGTGCGCGGTGTACTTCTTGCCGGGCATCGCCGGTCCGAAGTTGATCGCGTTCGGCATCAGCTTGGCCGTTGTGCTGCCGGCCGTCGGCACGGGCTTGGCTTCGAGGCCGGTGGTGTCGCCATAGATGTTCAGCAGCGTTGCCAGCCATGCGCCCTTGGGGTCCCGCGCCATCCAGTCGCCCTGGTCATGCTGGATTTCAAGCGTGGTGTGGCTCTGGGTGGCCCAGGCCTGCACGCGCTCGGCAATCTTCGCGCGCAGTGCATCGGGCGTGGAGCCGCGCGGCATGCGCACGTTGGCCGTGACTTCCAGCTTGCCATTGCGCTCGCGGATCAGCGTCGGCGAGATCGTCAGCGGCCCCATGAAGTCGTCGCGATAGCCCACATCGAGTTTTTCGCCAAGATATCCGGTGCCGTAGAGGTCGGTCAGATAGCGCGTGGCACGCGCGTACTGGTTGTCCGCGAACGGCACGCCCGATGCCTGCAGGAACATCGCCAGGCGCGGCACGGGGTTCACACCTTCCTCGGGGCGCGAGCCGTGCGCCGAAGAACCGGTGACCTTCACGTCGATGGCGTCGCCGCTGCGCGCGATATCGATCGAGAACTTGCCTTGCGCGGCGTGCTGGGAAATGAATCCGGCGCGAGCCTGCTCCAGCGTCGCCGCCACGGCATTCAGGTCACCGCCGGTGATGCGTGCGGTGGCGGTCTGCGGAATGGCGTTCGCCGATGCGGCGCCTGCCATCGCGACGATGGCCGCCTGCTTGCCGTCGGTGGGCTGGTCGGGAAAGCGTACCGTCAGCGCGCCGGAGCCTTTTTCGGCCACCACTGCCGGGTACTTGCTGTCGAGCACGATGTTGAATTCGGGCAGGGCGGTCTTGTCGCGGTAGTACTTCATGCCGTCGCCACCGGTTTCCTCGGTGGTCTCGATCATCAGGCGGATCGTGCGTGCCAGCGGTACGCCGCTTTCACGCACCGTCTTCATCGCGTAGAGCGCCGCGGCGATGGACCCCTTGTCATCGATCGTGCCCCGGCCATAGAGGTAGTCGCCCACGCGCGTGACCTTGAACGGATCAAGCTTCGTGCCGTCGTCGAGCACCCATTCGTCGGCCACGACGGGAACCACATCGGCGTGCGTGAGAATGCCAAAGGTTTCCTTGCCCTGGCCCGGCAGCGTCACTTCGAATACGCGGTTATCGACATTGCGGAACTGCAGGCCGAAGTCTTTGGCCATGCGTTCCACGAGCTTGCCGAAATCAATGATCGCGGGGTTTTCGTGCTGCGGCACCTTGTCGTCGCGCACGGTGCGCAGCGCGACCATTTCGCTGATGGTGTCGAGCACGGCCTGCTGGTTGTGCACGCGGTTGTAGACGCCGAGCAGGCGGCCGATGTTGGTCAGATCGGCGCCCTGGAGCGGCTTCTTCGCGCGGTAGGCGCGCACCGAGGCAGCAAGCTTTGGGTCGGTCTTGACGGCGGCATCGAGGAACGCATTGAAGCTCGCGGGTGGCGTTGCACTGGCGCTGGTCACGAGCTTGTCGAGTTCGGGCTTGGCCAGCGTGGCGGCCATTGTGCCGCCTGGGGTGATGGCGAGCAGCGCGACTGCCAGCAGGGTTGCCGCGGGCAGTCGAATGGGCAGGCGTGTCATGGATTCTTGTCCCTTCATGGTTCTTGTGTGCCCGCATGATAGCCACGTCCACGTGTGAGCGGAAGCGCATGCGCACATTCATCGATAGCCAAAATCAATCGAATATTTCCGATTGATAATAGAAATTCTCAATCGATCCGGTTGAGACAATGAATTTTACGGATCACATTCAGACCGGGAGAATGCACTCCATCGCCACTACCTGTGGCGCCTAACTAACCCAAGGAGTCGTTCCGATGCTGCAATCCCGTGAAGGCCAACGCGTTCCCAACGTTTCGTTCCGTGTGCGTGAACACAATGAGTGGAAGGACGTGACCACGGCCGAGCTGTTCAACGGCAAGACTGTCGCAGTGTTCTCGCTGCCAGGCGCCTTCACCCCGACGTGTTCGTCGACCCACCTGCCGCGCTACAACGAACTGGCGCCGGTGTTCCGGGCTGCCGGCGTTGACGCCATCCTGTGCGTGTCCGTCAACGACACGTTCGTGATGAACGAATGGGCCAAGGATCAGGAGTCCGAGAACATCGTCATGATCCCCGACGGCAATGGCGAATTCACCGATGGCATGGGCATGCTCGTCGATAAGGCCGACCTGGGCTTTGGCAAGCGTAGCTGGCGCTATTCGATGCTGGTGAAGGATGGCGTGGTCGACAAGATGTTCATCGAGCCGGAAGAGCCGGGCGACCCGTTCAAGGTTTCCGACGCCGACACGATGCTGAACTACATCGCCCCGAACGCAAAGCGTCCGGACCAGGTGGTGGTGTTCTCCAAGGTGGGCTGCTCGCACTGCGCCAAGGCCAAGCAACTGCTGCAGGACAAGGGCTACGAGTACATCGACGTGCCGCTGGACAACAAGATTCGCGGCAAGGTGCTGGGCGCCGTGTCCGGCGAAATGACCGCGCCGCAGGTGTTCATCAACGGCCAGCTGGTTGGCGGTGCCACCGCGCTGGAACAGTACCTGGCAGCGGCCTGATCATCCTCCCCCGCCCGGGCCCGGTTCCCCCGACCGGTGTCCTGGGCACCTTTCTCCCCGCGCTTCGCCGCTGATCGCAGCGGCACCGTGGACCGGCAGTCGCCGGACCCGATGGCATCGCCTTGCCCGCGCCAGGGCACGGACGGTGCCATCCCATCCGCTGATTGATAGCCAAGCATCTCGAACAGGAAACGCACATGAAAACGATTCAGACCGACGTGGCAGTGATTGGTGCAGGTACCGCCGGGCTGGCCGCATATCGCGCCGCAATTGCCGCTGGCAAGCGCGCCGTCATCATCGAAGGCGGCGCCTATGGCACCACGTGTGCCCGTGTGGGTTGCATGCCGTCGAA
>DAIOET010000025.1:8023-26847 GCA_036746135.1 Cupriavidus sp. | reverse complement strand
GGCTCGATCAGCTTCGACCACCCGGACCCGTCGATCTTCCTGGTGCTGCAGTCGCCGTCCGACACGCCGGGCGTGGACACCATCGACTTCGTGATCTTCGGCCCGCGCTGGCTGGCGGCGCAGGATACGTTCCGCCCACCCTGGTTCCATCGCAACATCGCCAGCGAGTTCATGGGCCTGGTTGCCGGTGTCTACGATGCCAAGGCCGAAGGCTTTGCACCGGGCGGCGCGAGCCTGCACAACTGCATGAGCGGCCACGGTCCAGATGCCGAGACATTCGAACGGGCCTCGGCGTCGAATACGGACACACCGCACCACATCACCGACACGATGGCGTTCATGTTCGAAACGCCGGGCGTGATCCGTCCCACCCGCTACGCCGCTGAATCGGCGCTGCTGCAGCACGATTACTACACGTGCTGGCAGGGCCTGAAGAAGCATTTCAACCCGAACGTGCGCTGAAAAACGGAGTGCCAGAACAATGACAGCCCCCAAGACCAGCTGGGTCGCCTCGGCCAACGACGGCCAGACCCACTTTTCGCTCCAGAACCTGCCATATGGCATCTTTTCCGCCGGAAACGGTGCGCCCCGCGTAGGCGTGGCCATCGGCGACCAGGTGCTGGATCTGTCCGTGCTGGACGATGCCGGCCTGCTGCCGGCCGTGGCCAAGGGCACGTTTGCCGCGGGCAGCCTGAACCGCTTCATCGCGCTCGGCAAGCCCGTGTGGACGGACACCCGCGCGAGGCTGACGTCGCTGCTGCAGGCCGATGACCAGACGTTGTCAGGCAACGCCGCCCTGCGTGACAAGGCACTGGTGCCGATGTCATCGGTCACGCTGCATCTGCCGGTGGAAATCCCGGGCTACACCGACTTCTACTCGTCGCGCGAGCACGCCACCAACGTCGGCCGCATGTTCCGCGATCCGGCCAACGCGCTGCTGCCGAACTGGCTTGAGATTCCGATCGGCTACAACGGCCGCGCCAGCTCGGTGGTGGTCAGCGGCACGCCGCTGCATCGGCCCAACGGGCAGATCAAGTTGCCGGACCAGGCACGTCCCGTGTTCAGCGCTTGTCGCAAGCTCGACTATGAGCTGGAGATGGCGTTCATCGTCGGCAAGCCGTCGAACCTGGGCGAACCCATCAGCACGGCCGATGCGCTGTCGCACATGTTTGGCATGGTGATCCTGAACGACTGGAGCGCACGCGACATCCAGCAATGGGAATACGTGCCACTCGGGCCGTTCAACAGCAAGGGCTTCGGTACGTCGATCTCGCCCTGGGTGGTCACGATGGACGCGCTTGAACCGTTCCGCAGCGAGAACCCCGAGCAATCGCCGGAACCGCTGGCGTACCTGCGGCAGCCGGCGCGCAATGCGTACGACATCGCACTGGAGGTGGCGCTGCAGCCGCAGGACGCCGCCAAGGCCTCCACGGTCTGCCGCACCAACTTCAAGGCGATGTACTGGACCATGACGCAGCAGCTTGCGCACCATACGGTGTCGGGCTGCAATGTGCGCGTGGGCGACCTGATGGGGTCGGGCACGATCAGTGGCACCACGCCCGATTCATTCGGCAGCCTGCTGGAAACCACCCGCAACGGTGCCGAGCCGGTCACCCTGGCCGGCGGCGCGACGCGCGGCTTTCTCGAGGATGGCGATACCGTCGTCATGACCGGCTGGTGCCAGGGCGATGGCTACCGCGTGGGCTTCGGTGAAGTGACGGGGAAAGTGCTTCCGGCGCCACGATAATCGGGCCTTGCGCAGCGATCCTGCGTGACGATGCAAAACGACAGGGCAGATGGGCCAGATGGTTCATCTGCCCTGTTACAATTTTGCATTCCAGTTACGTTCTGGCACAGCCCGCCCCGGTGCCCGCATGGGAGAATGCGTCGCCGACCAGATATTCCTTGCTGGCGGCAGACCGGATCACTTTCCTCCCCACGCGCACGGCATGGCAATTCAATTCGATATTCGCGCATGGGCGGCCTGTGCGCCGGCATTGCAGACCCGCGCCGAATGGCAGGCCTGGAGCCAGGCTCCGTGGCTCCCCGATGGGGCGGATCTGCCGGCGCTTGCGGCGATGGCTCCAATGTTGCGTCGTCGCGTCAACGTGACCGGGCGTGCCGCGCTGCATCCCGCCTATGACATGGTGGCTGGCGATGGCGACACCGACGTCCAGGTTGCCATGCCTGCCGTCTTTGCGTCGCGCCACGGCGACTCTCACCGCGCCCACGACATGCTGCGCGAACTCGCTGCCGGCGAGCCGCTTTCGCCCACGGCATTCGGTCTTTCCGTCCACAATGCCATCGGTGCGATGTTTTCGATCGATCGGCGCGATCCGTCCAACATGCAGGCGATCGCAGGCGGCCGCGACACCGTCGAGAATGCGCTGATCGAAGCCTGCGGCCTGATTGCCGAGGGCGCACCCGAAGTGCTGCTCGTCTGCTACGACACACCACTCCCCAATCCCTACCTGAGCTTTGCCGATGAGCCGCAGTGCCTGTTCGGCTGGGCGTGGCGCATCGGTAAGCCGGACGGCAACCATCCGGCCTTCAGTCTTAAAATCGTCGAGCCGGATAGCGCGCCGGCTGCTGACGCGCGGCAATTGCTGCCGCACGGTCTCGACGTGCTGCGTTTCGTGCTGACAAACGATGCCGCACTGCTGCATCGGGGCGAGCAGGCCGCATGGAGGTGGCAGCGTCATGGCTGACCGCATCGAACGCGGCTGGCGGGTTTTGGCCACGGCCCTGTGCTTTGCCGTCTTCGGTATCGGCGGGCTGTTCCTGCGCCTTGTGGTGTTTCCCGTGCTGTCGCTGATGCCGTGGCCGCAGGCCACATACCAGCGGGTTTGCCGCGATGTGATTCATCGCGCTCTGCGTCTTTTCCTTGGGTTGATGTCCGGGCTGGGCGTGATCCAGTACGAGGTGCGCAATGCCGAGCGGCTGCGCCGGGATGGGCTTCTGATCGTCGCCAACCATCCGTCGCTGATCGATATCGTGTTTCTGATGGCGCTGACGCGCGGCGCCGATTGCGTGGTCAAGGCCGACCTGGCGCACAACCCGTTCACACGGGGCACCGTGGCCGCGACTGGATGGATCCGCAACGATGCGGGCGGTGCGGCGATGGTGGAAGACTGCATTGCGTCACTGCGGGCGGGCAGCAACCTGATTATCTTTCCCGAGGGCACGCGCACGATTCCGGGCCAGCCGCTATTGCTGCAGCGCGGCGCGGCCAACGTGGCGGTGCGAGGCGGATTCGACCTCACGCCGGTGGTGATTCGCTGCGAACCGCCTACGCTGACAAAGGGAGACAAGTGGTATCAGGTGCCGGCCAGGAGGCCGCGCTATGAAATCGAAGTTCATCCGGATCTCAGCGTGGCGCCCTGGATGCCAGCCGATACGGAAGCCGTGCTTGCGGTGCGGCGGCTGACGCGCTCGCTATCCGAATTTTTTACGAGGGAGATTCGCCGTGAAGGCGCTTGAACAGGAAATCAAGGAACTCATCATCACGTCGCTGTCGCTCGAGGACATCAAGCCCGAGGACATCGATAGTGAAGCGCCGCTGTTCGTGGAAGGGTTGGGGCTTGACTCGATCGATGCGCTCGAACTCGGGCTGGCCTTGAGCAAGAAGTACGGCATCACCATGAAGGGCGACAAGGAAGAAATGCGCGCCCGCTTTGCGAGCGTGGCCTCGCTGGCCGTTTATGTGGCCGCGCAGCGCGACAAGTCGGCCACGTAAGCTGGCGAATCAATCGGCACTTTTTGACGGGGGGACGGGAGTACAACATGACGCACGACGAAATCCTTGCACGCGTGGCCGCGGTGCTTGAGCAGATGTTCGAAATCGCGCCCGGGCGGGTCACGCTCGATGCCCGCCTCCACGACGATCTCGATATCGACAGCATCGACGCGGTGGACCTGCTTGTCAGACTGAAACCGATGTTGGACCGCCCCGTAAAGCCCGAACATTTCAAGTCGGTGAAGACCGTGGGAGACGTGGTGAACACGCTCGCACATTTGATCGATTCCCCGGCGGCCACCGCCTGACACCGGACAAGCATGACATGGCGCAAGTGGGGGCTGGGACTGCTGACGATGGCATACCCGCTCGTAATTTATTTCGGTCTGCAACACTACTCGCCGCGCGTGATGGCGCTGGCGCTGGTGGCGCTCGCGCTGTTGCGCGCCACTACCAGCCGGCAGGCCGGATGGCGATGGCTGGCCTTGCTGGCCGGCGTGCTGGCTATCGTGGTGCTGGTTTCCGACCAGTCGTTACCGTTGAAAATCTACCCGGTGCTTGTGAACGTGGCGCTGCTGGGTGTGTTTGGCTGGAGCCTTGCGCATCCGCCAACGCTGGTGGAGCGGCTGGCCCGTCTGCGCGAGCCGGAGCTGCCCGCGCACGCGGTGGCCTACACGCGGCGCGTGACGCAGGCCTGGTGCGTATTCTTCTGCTGCAACGGCGCGATCGCCGCCGTTACCGCCTTTGTCGCCAGCGACCGGATCTGGGCGCTTTATAACGGCGCCATCTCGTACGGATTGATCGGTGCGATGTTTGCCGGCGAATGGCTGGTGCGTCAGCGCGTGAAGTCTCGCCATGCGGAGGGCCATCATGGCTGAACGCATGAGCCATGTCAGCGGCGCGATGCGCCGGCTTGCCGCCAGGGCTGATGCCGCGGCGTTCGTGGCGCGCACGGCGGCATGGCGACATGCGTTTGCATCGCAGGCTGGCCTGCGCTGGGCCTTGTACCTGGATCGGCCCGATGCGTTTGCTGCCGCGCTGTTGGGTGCATGGCATGCCGGCAAGCACGTGGTGCTGCCGGGCGACGCACGTCCCGAAACGGTTGCGGCATTGCGCGATACCGTCGATGGCATGGCTGGCGATTTGCCGCAGGGTTTGCAGCCCGCGTGCGATGCCCCGGCATTCGACTGGCCGCAGCTTGCCACGCACGATACGTGGGTCACGTTGTTCACGTCGGGTTCGACCGGTGCGCCGGCCGCACTGGAAAAACGCCTGGCGCAGCTCGACGGCGAGATCCACGCGCTCGAGCAAGCGTTCGGCGCGCTGATACCGGCCGATGCCAGCGTATTGAGTACGGTTTCGCATCAGCACATCTATGGCCTGCTGTTCACGGTCCTGTGGCCGCTCGCGTCCGGGCGGGCCGTCCCGTCCGCGCGGCTGGCATTTCTGGAAGAACTGGTGAGCCACTGCGCGGCGGATCGCCGGCCGGCGGTCCTGGTCAGCAGCCCGGCGCATCTGAAGCGGATGCCCGGCATGGTGGACTGGCGGGCCACGCACGGCGTTCTGCAGGCGGTGTTTTCCTCTGGCGGGCCGCTGCCCGCGGATGCGTCGGCCGACGTGGAGCGCCTGATGGGGCTGTCACCGATCGAGGTATTCGGCAGTTCGGAGACCGGCGGTATCGCATGGCGTCAGCGCAAACTTCACGCGGATGCCTGGACGCCGCTGCCTGGCGTGGGCTGGCGGCTGCAGGACGGGCAACTCGCGGTGCGCTCGGCGCATCTGCCCGATAGCGACTGGCATGTCTGCGCGGACCGCGCGCTGCCGACGCAAGCGGGCGGTTTCGTGCTCGCTGGCCGTACTGACCGCATCGTCAAGATCGAGGAGAAGCGTGTCTCTCTGACCGCGCTCGAACAACGGCTGGCCACGTCGCCGCTGGTACGCGAAGCGCGCGTGGCGATGATTGCCACCGCGGTGGGCGAACGGGCAGGAGCCGTTGTCGTATTGAACGATGCCGGACGGACCGAGCTGGACTCGCGCGGCAAGCCCGCCGTTGTTCGCGCGTTGCGCCAGTTACTGAGCGGCGCCATCGATCCGTTGGCGCTGCCGCGCCGGTGGGCGTTCCCGCGTGACATGCCATGCAACGCACAAGGCAAGACCACGGAGGCGATGTTGCGCGAGCTGTTCCGGCACACGATGCCGGTGGTGCGCTGGCTCGATGCCGATACGACGTCCGCGCATGCCGAACTCGACATTGCCGAGGACCTGGCTGTATTCGACGGCCATTTTCCGGGCATGCCGATCGTGCCCGGTGTGGCCCAGGTGGACTGGGTGATGTCGCTGGCGCCCGAACGGCTCGACATTCCCCCGCGCGAGCGCTTTGCCCGGATCGATACGCTCAAGTTCCACGCCGTCATCCGGCCTGGCACGAAGGTCAGTCTCGCGCTTGCCTGGCAGCCGGCCGAATGTGTGCTCGGATTCCGATTCACTTCCAATGCCGGCCCGCATGCGAGCGGCAAGATTGTTTTCCATCCCGTAGCTTCATGAGCGCAGTGTTTCGACCCATCGTCCTGGTACCGGTTTTCGACCATGAGCATGCCATTGGCGCTATGGTCGAGGCGATCCTGCGCCATCCGTGGCCGTGCCTGCTGGTCGACGATGGCAGCGGCCCGGCGTGCGAGCAGACGCTGCGCGAGATTGCCGCCGCGCATCCGGAGCGTGTGCTGCTGGAGCGCCGGCCGCAAAACCAGGGCAAGGGTGCCGCGATGATGGCCGGATTCAAGACGGCTGCGCGGCTCGGCTATACGCACGTGCTGCAGATCGATGCCGACGGACAGCACGACGCGGCCGATATCCCGCGTTTCTTCGATCTGGCACAGGCGCACCCGGACTCGGTCATCGCCGGGTATCCGGTCTACGATGACACGGTACCGATGCACCGGTTTTACTTCCGGTACCTGACCCATGTTCTGGTCTGGCTCATCACACTGTCCGTCGACATCCGCGACTCCATGTGCGGGCTGCGGGTATATCCGCTGCAGGCCGTCATGGGCTTGATGTCCGACACCAGGCTGGGCCACCACATGGAGTTCGACACCGAGGTCATCGTCCGCCTTTACTGGCGTGGATCGCCGGTGGTGAACGTGCCCACGCATGTCACGTATCCGTCCGACGGGGTATCGCATTTCCGCATGCTGCAGGACAACGTGCTGATGGCCGGGATGCTCACCAGGCTGCTCGTGGGCATGATCTGGCGCGTGCCGTCGCTGCTGTGGCGCAAGGTGAAGCCGGCATGAGCGTCGTCCATCCCGACACTTCCTCTTCCGGGTCGCAGTCCGCACGCGCGCAGCACTGGAGCGCGATCGGCGAGGCGACGTGCGTCTGGGGCATCTGGCTGCTGTATGCGCTGTACCGCGTATTCGGGCGCGTGCTGTTCCGCATGGTGATGGTGCCCGTGGTGGCCTACTTCTGGCTGGCCTATCCGCTGGCCCGCCGGTCGTCGGCGGACTACCTGCGGCGCATGGAGGCTGCCACCGGTGCCATCGGCAAGCGACCCAACTGGCGGCATTCGCTGCTTCACCTGTTCTCGTTCGGGGACACGATCCTCGACAAGCTGCTGGCCATCGGTGGCCGCTATCGCTTCGAGCACGTGAGCAAGGAAGGTGCCGACGTGCTGCTCAGACAGATTGCCAGCCGGCAGGGCGGCATCATCATGACCGCGCACGTGGGATGCCTGGAGCTTTGCCGTGCGATGGCGAACCGCATCGACGGGCTGCGATTGACCGTGCTGGTGCATTCGGCACACGCCGAGCGTTTCAACCGCATCCTGGCGCGGCTGGACCCCGATTCGACACTGCAGCTGTACCAGATCGACGATATTTCGCCGGCCACGGCGGTGGAACTGTCGGCGCGGGTTCAGGCGGGCGAGTTTGTGGCGATCGCTGGCGACCGCGCGCCCGCGCATGGCGGGCGTGCGGTGCGTGTGCCATTTCTTGGCGCACCCGCGCGTTTTCCGGTTGGCCCATACGTGCTGGCCGCGCTGCTCAAGTGCCCGCTGTTTGCGATGGGCTGCGTGCGCGCCGGCAATGGCCACGTGATTCGCTTCACGGAACTGGCACGCAGCGTCACGTTGCCGCGTGCCACGCGCGAGGCGCGGCTCGCGGAACTGGCGCAGCGTTATGTGGACTGGCTGGAGCTGCTGGTCGTGCGCTCGCCATTCGACTGGTTCAACTTCTACGACTTCTGGGCCGAAGACCCGATCAGCGTCGGGCGGCTCGATCCTGCACAGGTTGCGCGCGAACAACATGCCGAATCTCACGAGTCATGAAATCCTGCTGACACCCGCCTTCCACGACCTCGATCCGATGGACGTGGTGTGGCATGGCAACTACCTGCGTTACTTCGAGCAGGCGCGCTGCGCATTGCTGCAGCAGATCGATTACGACTATCCGCAGATGCGGGCATCCGGCTTTGCGTGGCCTATCGTCGATATTCGCGTCAAGTACGTGCGTCCGCTGCGGTATGGTCAATCGGTCATCGTGCGCGCGACGTTTGCCGAATGGGAGCATCGGCTCAAGATCGTCTATGAAGCACGCGATGCGGCCTGCGGGCAGCGCCTGACGCGCGGCTATTCGATCCAGGTGGCGGTGGACATCGCAACGCAGGAAATGCTCTACGTCAGCCCGCCCGTCCTGTTGGAACGCCTTGGAGTGCCCACATGAATCGCCGGGACATCCTGCGCGTGCTCGCCACCATCGGCTGCCTGGCCGCGCTGCAGGCGCAGGCCGCCGAAGACCTGCCGACGGCCGTGGCCGCGAGGCTCACCGAGGCGCCGGTCATCCGTGGTCAGTTCGAACAGACGCGGCGATTGTCCGGCTTCAGCAATCCGCTGGTGTCGCACGGGGACTTTCTCGTCGTGCGCGGCCGCGGCGTGGTGTGGACCACGCGCGACCCGGTGCCGTCGAGTCTGCTGGTCACGCCGGACAAGCTCGTCATGCGTGGCGCCGATGGCAAGGTCCAGCAGCAGATGCGCGCCGATGCCCAGCCGGCCATGCGCGTGGTGGGCGAGTCGATGATCGCCATGCTGCGCGGCGATTTCCGGAGCCTGTCATCGCGTTTCGATGTGACGGGCAAGCTGGTCGGCAGCAAGGGATGGACGCTGACACTCACGCCGATCGATGCCGGTATGCGCCGCGCGTTCTCCCGTATCGATCTGTCGGGCGACCAATACGTCCGTAACGTAAAGCTGGAAGAGGCCAACGGTGACAGCACGGTGGTGAAGATGATCAACCCCGTCGCCGCGAACCGGCTCGATGCAGCGGAGGAGCAACGCCTTGAGTAATGCGGCAGGCAGCCTGGCGATGCAGGGTACGCTCACGCGGCGGGACCGTGTGCTGGCACTGGCCTGGCTGTTGCTCGTGATCGTGGTGGCCGTGCATCAGGTGCAGTTCTGGCGTGCGTCGCGCCTGGATACCGATGTCATGGCGCTGCTGCCGACCAGCGCACGAACGGCCACGGCCGATCGCGTGCTGCGCCAGCTCAGCGAGGGCGTGTCGCGCGAAGTGGTGGTCCTGGTGGGCGGCCGCGACTGGGCGCAGACGCGCGCGGCGGCTGACCGCTTTCGGCAGGTTATCGGACATGACAACGCGCTGCTCCGTCCACAGGACAAACTCGGGGCGTTCGATCTCGAAGCCGCGCTGGCGTTCTACCGGCCGTGGCGAGACCGTCTTCTGACGGACGCCCAGCGGCAGCAACTGGCCAGTGCGAGTCCGGATACGCTGGCGCAGCAGGCGTTGACGCGGCTCTATCAGTTTTCGATGGGTCCCAGGCTGACGGAATGGGCGGCGGACCCGCTCGGGCTTTGGCAGGACTGGTGGCTGGCGCGTGCGGACGCGACGCGCGTGCGCGAGCGCGACGGCATGGCGACCGTCACTGGCGATGGCAAGGACTGGGTCCTGCTGACGTTCCGCAGCGGCAAGTCGGGATTTTCGGCCAACGGCAATACCGACTATGGCGATCTGCTCGGCCGGGCGGAGGCGGCAGCGCGCGGCGGCGACGATGGCGTCCGTGTGATTGCGGCCGGCATTCCGCTGCATGCGGAGGCCGCGGCGTCGCAGGCCAATTGGGAAATGAACGTCATCGGCCTGGGCTCGCTGGGCGCGGTGCTGCTGTTGGTGTGGCTGGCGTTTCGCTCGCTGCGGCCGATCCTGCTGGTCGGTTTGTCGCTGCTGATCGGTACGGGCATGGCCATCTCGGCGACGGCGATCGTGTTCGACCGCGTGCACCTGATCGCGCTGGTATTCGGTGCGAGCCTGATGGGCGTGGCGGAGGATTTCGGCATCCACTACTTCGTGACGCGGCAGGCGATGCCGCGTGCCACGCCGCCGTCCGTCATGCGCTTTCTGCTGCCGGGCCTGTCGCTTGCCTTGCTGACCAGCGTGATGGCGTATCTGGCGCTGGGCATCGCGCCATTCCCAGGCTTGCGCCAGATGGCGCTTTTCTCGGCCGTGGGGCTGACGACGGCATTTCTGACGGTGGTGTTCTGGTTTCCGTTGCTCGATCGCGGCACACCACGGCAGACGCGCCTGTCGACCTGGCTGGCCAATAGCCTGGCCCGATGGCCGCTGGTCCGCAACGATCGCCGAACCTGGATGGCGCTGGGCCTGCTGATGCTGTTCATCGTGGCAGGGGTGTGGCAGGTGCGCGTGGTTGACGATGTGCGGCAGTTGCAGAGTTCGCCTCCGGCGCTGATGGAGGCGCAGCGCAAGGTCGGCCAGTTGCTTGGCACGCCCAGCCCGGCCCAGTTTGTGCTGGTGCGCGGCGCCACGCCAGACGAGGTGCTGGCGCGTGAGGAGGCCGTCAAGGCGAGCCTGACGGGCGCGCTCGACCGGCATGCGTTCGACGGCTTCGTGGCCATATCGGACTGGGTGCCCTCGGCGGCGCGCCAACGTGCCGACGCGGCACTTGCCGATCGCCAGGAAGCCGCTGTGCGCGAACGGGTGGCAAAGTCGCTCGGCGGCACCGTGCCCGCGCCGTCGGCTGCGCCTGCCACCAATGTGCTGACGTTGCAGGCATGGCTCGCCAATCCGGTTTCCGAGACCGTGCGCCAGCTCTGGCTGGACAAGGAGGGCAGCGGCTACGCGAGCGTGATGCTGCTGCGCGGGTTGAACGACGTGGCGGCCATCCCCGCCATCGCCGCGGCGGTGCGCCAGGTGCCGGGCGCCGAATGGGTGGACCGTGTGGCCGACTTTTCGTCGCTGCTGCATCACTACCGCGTCCTGATGAGCTGGCTGCTGCTGGCGGGTGCGGCCTTCGTGGGCCTGCTGCTGGCCTGGCGCTACGGACGCAGCGGCTGGCGGGCGCTGGCACCGACGCTGCTGGCGGCCGCGTTCAGCGTGGCCATGCTTGGGTGGCTGCATGTGCCGTTGCAGCTGTTTTCGATTCTGGCGCTGGCATTGCTGCTCGGCGTTGGCGTCGACTACGGCATCTTTCTACTTGAGCATCCCGGCGACGGCGTGTCCTGGACGGCCATCGTGCTCGGTGCCGCCAGCACGCTGCTGGCTTTTGGATTGCTCGCACTGTCTTCCACACCGGCGCTGCATGCATTCGGCATGACGATGCTGTCCGGCGTGGGTGCGGTATGGATATTGTCGCCGTGGTTCAGGCCCATCGTGGCAAGCACGGCGCAACAGGAGGTACATCGATGAGGACGGAACAGGCGGAAGTCGTGATTGTGGGAGCCGGCCCGGCCGGCTCGGTGGCCGCCGGGTTGCTACGTAAGCGTGGTATCGGCGTGCTGGTGCTGGAAAAAGAGACCTTTCCGCGTTTTTCGATCGGTGAAAGCCTGCTGCCGCAAAGCATGGCCTATATCGAAGAGGCCGGCATGCTGCGTGCCGTGGTGGAGGCCGGCTTCCAGTACAAGAACGGCGCCGCGTTCGCGCGCGGCGACCGATATACCGACTTCGATTTCCGCGAGAAATTTTCGCCGGGTTGGGGCACGACGTACCAGGTGCAACGCGCGCATTTTGACGACGTGCTGATCCGCGAGGCACAGAAGCAGGGCGCCGAAGTGCGCTTCCGGCACGCGGTGGAAGCAGTGGACGTCAGTGGCGCGCAGCCGGTGGTGACGGTGCGTGGTGAAGACGGCATCAGCTATGCGGTGCAGGCGAAGTTCCTGCTCGATGCCTCCGGCTTCGGGCGGATTCTGCCGCGACTGCTGGACCTGGAATCGCCGTCGAACTTCCCCGTGCGCGCCGCCATCTTCACGCATGTGGCCGATGGCATTCCGCTGGGCACGTTCGACCGCAACAAGATTCGCGTTGGCGTGCATCCCGTGCATGCCGATGTCTGGTACTGGACGATTCCGTTTTCCAACGGCCGCTGTTCGCTTGGCGTGGTAGCGGAGAAGTCGTTTCTCGACCAGTATGACGGTGACGAAATGGCAAAGCTGCGCGCGCTGGTCGATGAAGATCCCGGCCTGGCCACGCTGCTTCGCAACGCGCAGTGGGACACGCCGGCGCGGCAGATCGCGGGCTATGCGGCCAATGTGCGTTCGCTGTGGGGCAACGGCTATGCGTTGCTCGGCAATGCCGGTGAATTTCTGGACCCGGTGTTCTCGTCGGGCGTGACCATTGCCTTCAAGTCGGCAAGTCTGGCCACGGCCTGCCTGGCCCGTCAGCTGGCGGGCGAGACGGTGGACTGGGAAGCGGATTTCGCAAAGCCGCTGAAGGCTGGTGTCGACTGCTTCCGCGTGTTCGTGGAGGCCTGGTATGAAGGCCGATTCCAGAAGCTGATCTTTCATCCGGATTCACCGCCGGACATTCGCGCCATGATCTCGTCGATCCTGGCCGGCTATGCGTGGGACACGTCGAATCCGTTCGTCGCCGAACCGAAACGGCGCCTCAGTGTGCTGGAGCAGCTTTGCAACGTTTGAGTCTGATCCTCCTGGTGGCGATGTGCGCGCTCATAGCGGGCGTGCAGGGATGTGCCAGCTTGGCCCCGAAACCGGCGGAGCTGCCGGTGCTGCGGCTGGCGCCTGCGTCCCTGGGCCGCACGTTGAACCTGGAGCAGCAGATCACCGTGCAATATCCGTCGCCACAAGGCGAGCAGACGCGCGAGATGCTGGCGCTGCTTGAAGCCGATGCCACCCATACGCGGCTGGCGGCGCTGGCGGGCAACCAGGTATTGGCGCGCATCGACTGGGATGGCCGTGAGCTGCATGTCACACGCTCGCCGTGGGCGCCGCCCGAGCTGAAGCCGGAACGCATACTCAGCGACATGCAACTGTCGCTCTGGCCCGTTTCCGCGATACAGGCGGCCTTGCCGGCAGGCTGGCGCGTGGAAACCACGGACGGCGTGCGCCAGTTGCGGGCGGGCACGGAAGTGGTGGCGGAAGTCCGATATCCCGATGCCATGACGACGCTGTTCACGCAGCGGCGCGACGGCTATCGGCTGACCATCCGCACGTTGCGTGACAACGGGAGTGCGAGATGACGGTCTATCTTCACGACATGAACGTGCTGTGCGCGCTGGGTAGCGGCAACGACGCGGTGCGCACGGCGCTGTGGCGTACCGATGGCCCTTCGGGCGGAGCGATGACGGACCTGTACACGCCGGGCACGCCATTGCATCTGGGCATCGTCGGCGAGGCCATCGACGTAGCCGATCTGCCGCCCGATACGCCGCCGTCCCAGGCCAGCCGAAACAACGCGATGCTGGAGCGCGCGCTGGTGCCCCTGCATGCCGCAGCCGCGGCGGCCATCGCGCGCGTGGGACCGACAAGGGTGGCCATCGTGCTGGGCACCAGCACTTCGGGCATCCACGAAGGCGAGCTTGCCGTGCGTGCGCGAGCGGCAACGGGCGAGTGGCCGGCCGGCTTTCACTACAGCCAGCAGGAACTCGATTCGCCCGCGCGTTACCTGGCGCGCCGGCTTGGGGCGGCAGGCCCGGCCTACACCATTTCCACGGCATGCTCGTCGAGTGCGAAGGCGCTGGCCGCCGCCGCGCGGCTGCTCGAATGCGGGATAGCCGATGTCGCGATCGCCGGTGGCGTCGATACGCTCTGCTCGTTCACGATTGAAGGGTTCCGTGCGCTGGAGGCGGTGAGTGCCACGCGGTGCAATCCGCTTTCCGTCCACCGGACGGGTATCAACCTTGGCGAAGGTGCGGCCCTGTTCCTGATGTCGCGTGATGCCGGCCCGGTGCGGCTGACCGGCTGGGGCGAAACCTCGGATGCGCATCACATCTCCGCGCCGGACCCTGCTGGCACGGGGGCACGCGCAGCGATGCTGCAGGCGCTGACGCGGGCACGGCTGCGTCCCGCCGATATCGACTACCTGAACCTGCACGGTACGGCCACCGAGCAGAATGACGTGATGGAAGCACGCGCCGCGACCGACCTGTTCGGCGCCGATCTCGCGGTCAGTTCGACCAAGCCGCAGACCGGGCACACGCTGGGCGCCGCGGGCGCTGTCGAGGCGGCGCTGCTTTACCTGACGCTGGTCGACAACCCGCGCGGCCGGTTGCCCGCGCACTGGTGGGATGGCGTGCTCGACCCCGGCATTGCGCCACTGCATGTGGTGGGGGCCGACGAATCGCTTGGACGGCCGGTAAGGCACGCCATGAGCAATTCGTTCGCCTTTGGCGGCAGCAATTGCGTGCTGGTGATGAGCGAGGGCTAAAGATGGCTGGCGCCGATCCGTTATCGAATCCACGGAACCCTCTGCCGCCCGTTGCCGAGCTGGTACCCCATGCGGGTGCCATGCGCCTGATCGACGAACTTCTGGAGGCCGATGCCACTCACGCGGTGGCACGTGCAACCGTGCGGCCCACCCAGCTGTTTGTTGACGATGCCGGCATGCCCGCGTGGATCGGCATCGAGTACATGGCGCAGACCATTGCCGCCTGGGCAGGCATGCAGGCCCGCTCGGCGGGCGGTGCGCCGCGGCCGGGATTTCTGCTTGGCGCGCGGCGCTATGCCTGTGATGTCGCGGCATTTCCCGCGGGCAGCGTGCTTACCATCCACGTGCGGCTGGAAATGGCGGGCGATGACGGCCTGTCGCTATTCGCCTGCACGGTAGCGCAGGATGGCAATGAGGTGGCCCGCGCCACGGTTTCCGTATACGCGCCTGACGATGCGCAGGCATTCCTCGAAGGACAGCAGACATGACCAACCAGACCGTGCTCGTGACGGGCGCATCGCGCGGCATCGGCAGGGCGATTGCCCTGCGCCTGGCGCGCGATGGCCATGACGTGGTGGTCCATTGCCGCGCCAGCGTCGAAGAAGCCAATTCCGTGGCCGATGCGGTGCGCGCATTCGGCCGCAATGCGCGCGTGCTGGTATTCGACGTGAGCCAGCGCCAGGCCGCTGCCGACGCGCTGCTCGCCGATATCGAGGAGCATGGCTGCTACTACGGCGTGGTGTGCAACGCCGGACTCGCGCGCGATGCTGCATTTCCCGCGATGACTGGCGAGGAATGGGACGAGGTCGTGCATACCAATCTGGACGCGTTCTACAACGTGCTCAATCCGGTGGTGATGCCAATGGTGCAGCGCCGCCGTCCGGGGCGCATCGTGACGTTATCGTCGGTATCGGGGCTGGTCGGCAACCGTGGCCAGACCAACTACAGCGCCGCCAAGGCGGGCATCATCGGCGCCACGAAGGCGCTGGCGGTGGAGCTTGCCAAACGGCAGATCACGGTCAACTGCGTGGCGCCGGGCCTGATCGACACCGAAATGGTCGACGCACATGTGCGCGAGGAAGCGCTGAAGATCATTCCGGCACGCCGGCTGGGTAACCCCGATGAGGTAGCCGCGGCCGTCGCCTTCCTGCTGTCCGCCGATGCCGGTTACATTACGCGGCAGGTGATTTCGGTGAACGGGGGCATGTTCGGATGAAACGGGTGGTGGTGACGGGTGCCGGTGCCGTCAGCGCGCTGGGCAACGACTGGGGCACGGTGCGCGAGCGCCTGGCCAGCGGCCGCAATGCCGTCGTGCACATGGATGCCTGGGCCGGCATTCGTGGCCTCAACGCGCACCTTGCCGCGCCGGTGCCGCCGTTCACGCTGCCGCCGCACTACACGCGCAAGCGCACGCGCACGATGGGCAGGGTCTCGCAGATGGCCGTGCTGGCCAGCGAGGCAGCGCTGGCCGATGCGGGGCTGGCGGACCATCCGCTGGTCACGGGCGGCCTGATGGGCGTGGCGTATGGCTCATCGACCGGCACCCCGTCGGCCGCGCAGGATTTTGCGCGCATGATGAGCGAGCGCACCACGGACGGCATCAACGCCACGACGTATATCCGGATGATGTCCCACACCACGGCCGTCAATATCGGACTCTTCTTCGGCATGACCGGACGTATCCTGACCACGTCCAGTGCGTGCACGTCGGGCAGCCACGGTATCGGGTATGCGTACGAAACCATCGCTATGGGCCGCCAGGTGGCCATGCTGGCGGGCGGCGCGGAAGAACTCGATGCGACCGAAGCGGCCGTCTTCGACACGCTGTTTGCCGCCAGCACGCGCAATGACACGCCTGGTGCCACGCCGCGCCCGTTCGATGCCGGGCGCGACGGCCTGGTGCTGGGGGAAGGCGCCGGCACGCTGGTACTGGAAGAACTCGGGCACGCGCAGGAGCGTGGTGCGCGCATCCTGGCGGAGATCGTCGGGTACGGCACCAACAGCGATGGCAACCACGTCACGCAGGCCCAGCCGGAAACGATGGCCCAGGCCATGCGCATGGCGCTGCACGATGCCGGCCTGCAGCCGGACCGCATCGGCTACGTGAATGCACATGGGACGGCCACGGAGCAGGGCGACCTGGCCGAGGCGGAGGCCACGCATTCGGTGTTCGGCGCGCATGTGCCAATCAGTTCGCTGAAGAGTTATATCGGCCATACCCTTGGGGCCTGCGGGGCGCTCGAAGCGTGGATGACGATCCAGATGATGCGCGAGGGATGGTTTGCGCCAACGATCAACCTGGACCAGCCTGACCCGCGCTGCGCGCCGCTCGATCATATCGTCGGGGAAGGGCGCCGCCTGGACACCGACTATGTGATGAGCAACAACTTTGCGTTTGGCGGCATCAATACTTCGCTGATCTTCCGCCGCTGGACCGACCGATCCTGAACCATGCCACTTGCCCTGCGAACCGGATCGGTCATGGCGTTTGCCGCGATGGCGCCACCTGTCAGCCGCTGGATGTCGGCCGAAGAACTGGCGCGCCTGGCGGACATGCGAGCGCAGCAGCGTGCCGAGCAGTTTGCGGCAGGCCGCTGGCTGGCGCGCCGGCTGCTGGCGGTGACGTTTGGCGGCGATGCGTCGGAATGGGCGCTGTCGGCCGCCGAGGATGCGCCGCCGCTGGCCACGCACACGGCCGGCGCGGTAGGCACGCCGGTGTTCGTGTCGATTGCGCATTCGGGGGATCACATCGCCTGCGCGGTATCCGACATGCCGGTGGGCGTCGATATCGAGGAATTGCAGCCGCGCAGGCATCTGGATACGTTGATCGAGGCCACCACCACCGAGGCCGAACGCGCCGCGCTGCCCGAACTGCTGGCGGACGACGATGACGAAGCGCGCATGCTGGCGTTCTTCCAGCTATGGACGCTCAAGGAAGCATGGATCAAGTGCCACGGCGGCAACCTGTTCCAGACGATGATGGGGCATGTCGTGGAGGCCGTGCCGGCGCCGCTGGCGCAGGCCAACGGGCTGACATGGCGCCGCAAGAACGCCGTGCTGGCACTGGCGGCCACTACGCTGGTGGAAGAACTCGAACTGCCGCACGCCACCGGCTGGCGGTTGCAAGCGCGCGAAATCGTCGACTAGGCCGTCCGGCCCAGGTCCACTCAGGTTTTTTCCAGCGAGGCGCAGGCCGCGCGAAGGATGGCGGCGTAGCGCTCCAGGTGCGGCTCGATCCGGTACACGGGACCCGCAATCGAAATGGCATAGCACTCGCCGGAGAGTCGTACCGGCCAGGCCAGCGCGCCCACATCGGGCATCGATTCACTGATATTGACGTACGCGCCGCGCTCTCGCGCCTGGCGCAGGTTCGCTTCGAGCGTGCCTGGCGTGGTCAGCGTGCGTGGCGTGAATTGCTGAAAGTCCAGCCGGGGCAGCAGCGCCGAGCGCTCGTCGTCTTCCATCGCCGCCAGCAGGGCCTTGCCGATCGAGTTGGCATGCAGCTCGCGCCGTTCACCGGCCGTGGCGATATAGCGGATCGCGTGGGGCGACTCCAGTACGTCCAGGTAGACGACGGCGGTGCCTTCATGGAGCTTGCCGATGACAATGGTCTCGCCGGTGGCATCGCGCAACTCGCTCATCGTGCCGTGCACGCGGTCGAGAACGGGATCGTGCCTGGCAATCTGCTGGGCCATCGCCAGCAGCCGTCCGGTGGGGTAGTAGCCCTGGCGGCGGGCCGTTTCGTAGAGATAGCCGAGCGACGTTAGCGTGCGAATCAACGCCAGGCAACTGGAGGCCGGCACCGCCAGCAGGCGGGCCAGCTCGGACAGCGACAGCGCGCGCCGTTCGCGCGCGAAGGTCTCGATGATCTCGATCACGCGCAAGGCGGTCTTGACGTTCATCGCTGGGGACTTGGTTGGCTCTGGGCGCTCTGGCATGGGCGGCGGTCGGGTTCGGATCGGGCTGACGCTATCGGGCCGGACTGTAGCACGGCACCGCGCTGGCCAAGCGCCCCGTAGTGCACGGCGCTACAACCAATATGTTGTAAATCAGTTTTACAACCTATGCGTTGTAACTTGAAAATACACCCTATACGTAGTAAAACGCCTTTACAACCGATTCGATGTGCGGGCGTGGCGCATTCTTGCGCGGGCCTGCGCGCTGCCCGCTATGGCCACCACCTATCCCATTCGCATCCTGAGTCAGCTCGGGCCCGTGCTGCAGGGCTTTCGCAAGTCGCGCGGCCTGACGCAGGCTGACATCGCTGCGCGGCTTGGCGTCAGCCAGCAGAGCTATGCGCGGTTGGAGGCGAATCCGGGCCGCGCCAGCATGGCGCGAGTCCTGGCGGCGCTGCAGGCGCTGGAAGTGGACCTGACGCTGACGCCCCGCGTGGCGGCCGAGGCTGCTGGGGC
>DAIOET010000025.1:0-7923 GCA_036746135.1 Cupriavidus sp. | reverse complement strand
GGCCAAGACAGCCAGGCCGGCACCGGCGCGCAAGCGCGGGGCGGACCAGGGCGAGGACTGGTAATGGGTCGGCGTCCGCTACGGCGCAGGCTTGGCGTCTGGATGAACGGATGGCTGACGGGTACCTGGGAACAGGGTGCCGACGGCGAGTCCTTTACCTACGATGCCGACTGGATGGAAAGCGACCAAGGGCGGCCCCTGTCGCTCTCGCTGCCGTTCCGCTCCGACGCCGCGCCGTATCGCGGCAGCGTGGTGACCGACTATTTCGACAACCTGCTGCCCGATAGCGATGCGATCCGCCGCCGTCTGGCGCAGCGCCATCGCACCCAGGGTACCGGCCCGTTCGATTTGCTGGCGGCATTGGGCCGCGATTGCGTGGGCGCGCTGCAATTGCTGCCGGCGGGCGCGGAGCCGGAAGACCTGCGCACCATCCAGGGCACGCCGATGGATGAAGCGGCCATCGCACGGCTGCTGCGCGACGCGACGCGGAATGCGCCGTTGGGGCAGCACGACGACGAAGGCGACCTGCGGCTGTCGATAGCGGGCGCGCAGGAAAAGACGGCACTGCTGCTGCACGGCGGCAAATGGCTGTTGCCGCATGGCAGTACGCCAACCACCCATATCCTGAAGCTGCCGCTGGGGCTGGTTGGCAACATGCGGGCGGACATGCGCACCTCCGTGGAGAACGAATGGCTGTGCGCGCAGATGGTGCGGCATTTCGGGCTACCAATCGCGGACTGCGCAATCGCCACGTTCGAGGACCAGAAAGTACTGGTGGTCGATCGCTTCGATCGCCGGCTGGCCCCCGATGGCAGCTGGATCATCCGCCTGCCGCAGGAAGACTTCTGCCAGGCACTGGGCATCTCGCCGCTGGCGAAATATCAGGCCGACGGCGGGCCGGGCATTGCCGACATCATGACCGTGCTGGCAGGCTCCGAGGCGCCCGCGTCCGACCGGCGCAACTTCTTCAAGGTGCAGATCCTGTTCTGGCTGCTGGCCGCCACCGATGGTCATGCCAAGAACTTCAGCCTGTCGATTGGCCCGGGCGGGCGCTACTGGTCGACGCCGCTGTACGACGTGCTGTCGGCCTTTCCGATCATGGGCGGCGGCGCCAATCAGCTGGCCCCGCAGAAGGCGCGCATGGCAATGGCGGTGCGCGGCACCCAGAATCACTACCGCATTGGGCAGATCATGCGCCGGCACTGGCTGGAGCAGGGGCGCAGGGTAGGGATGCCCCCGCCCGAAGTGGAAGCCATTCTTGCCGAGCTGAAAGACGCGGTCGAGCCGGCGATTGCCGCGACGTCCGCGCAATTGCCGGTGACGTTTCCGGGCGACGTGGCCGAGCGCGTCTTTGCCGGACTCCGGGCGCAGGCCAGACGCATCTGAGGCACGCGAGGCATCCGTCGCCTCCGCCTTCCGCCTTACCCGCAGGCATGCACGCCGATTTGTACCGCTCTGTATCCGGGCGGACGATCGATACGTCACCACACGCAACAGCCGTTTCCGCCACACGGATGCGATACGTCCGGCCCTTCCAATAGACCCTATGGCGACAGCGCACGGTGCGCCGCCAAAAACCGGTCTGGTAGGAGCCACCCATGTCGAAATTCAACATTGCGCTGCAGCTGACGAGGACAGTGTTCTCGTCGTTGCCGCCCGGTGCGCTTCAGGGGTTGACGCTGGCCACGGTGGCAGCAGCCACGGCCTGCGTGGCCCTGGCGGTGGCATCGCAAGCGCGCTCCGTACCGGCCTTCAACCACTAAAAATGTCTGGAGAGATCCCATGTTGAATCGAACGATTGCATCGCTGGCCGTGGCGGCCCTTGGCCTGACCGCGGGCGCCGCGGCCTACGCCGCTCCGGCTGCCGGCAATGCGCAGCCTTCCGTGGTCATCGTGCATGGCGCCTTTGCCGACGGCTCGGACTGGGCCAAGGTCATCCCGTTGCTACAGGCCAAGGGGGTGAAGGTGCAAGCCGTGCAGAACGGGCTGGAATCGCTGGCCGGGGACGTGGCGGCCACGCGGCGCGCCATCGAGAACCAGTCCGGCAAGGTGGTGCTGGTGGGGCATTCGTGGGGCGGCACCGTGATCACCGAGGCCGGCGCTAACGACAAGGTTTCCGCGCTGGTCTATGTGGCGGCGTTCGCGCCGGAAGCAGGGCAGTCCACCGAGGAAGCCGGCAAGGCATTCCCGCCCGCGCCGGGCATCGGCAAACTGGTGGCGGACAAGGACGGCTACCTGTCGCTGCCGCCGGAAGCGGTGGCCAGCGATTTTGCGCAGGACGTGCCAGCCGCTCAGGCGCGCGTCATGGCGGCCACCCAGGGGCCGATCCAGGCCAAGGCGTTTGGAGAGAAGACGAGTGTTGCGGCATGGGCCAGCCGTCCGTCGTGGTACATCGTCAGCGCCAACGACCGCATGATTCCGCCGGACCTGGAGCGCGCGATGGCCCGGCGCATCAACGCGAAGGTGACCACGCTGCCGACCAGCCACGTGCCGCAGCAATCGAGGCCGGCCGATGTGGCAAAGGTGATTCTGGATGCCGTGCAGTCCGTAAAGACGCAGCAATAACGCATCGCAATTGTTGACCGGCGCAGCCCTTTCCCGGAACCGATGGGAGAGGGCGCGCCGCTATCGCGGGCCGGGACTTACTTGTTCGGCTTTGCGACCGGACCGGCTGGCAGTGGTTCGATGCCATCGCCCTTCACATACGTAACGGACGTCACGTAGCTGGCCGCGGTGTACTTCTCCACGCCATTCACGCCCTGGCGCTCGCCGCCGCTCGGATCGCTGTGCGACAGCTCGGCCACATACATGCCCTTCCAGGGCATATCGAACGTGACCAGGCCCTGTTCGTCGGTGCGGGCTTCCTTGGCCCAGCCGGATTGCGTCACCAGTTCGACCTTGGCCTTGGGCAGCGGCTTACCCTGGTAGTAGGCCTTGAACGCGCCAGGCTGGCCGGCGGGCACGAGGTCCAGCGTCAGTTTTGGCTGCTGGGCGGTAAAGTCCGACACCCAGCGCGCGGCCGGATAGTAGCGGTTCGTGAATTCCTTGTCGCCGCGCTTGCCCGTGTGGAGCGGATACTTTGCGTCTTCCGCCACCAGCGTGTCGCGCTCACCAAGCGTGAACGGTACCTGGAAGCCGTTACCGGTCTTCGTGACATTGGCGGTCTTCTCGCCGCTGGCGGAGATCAGCGTGGCGGTGGGTGCCACGAACTTGTCCAGCAGGCCCGGAGACACCTCGCGCAGGTTCTCACCGAATTCGCCAAAGCGGATCGATGCCGGCTGGCCGGCGGGTTGCTCGATCCAGATCTGGTGTGCGTGGGCCGCGCCGGACAGCGCAATCAATGCAGCGGCAAGGGAAATGGTCTTGTTCATATGGCTCATGCCTCGTCATGTTGACTTCAGAAATCGAATTGCGCGGATAGGAACACCGTGCGCGGTGCCGCAACAGTAGCGTAAGTGCCGCTCACGAGCCAGTAGTTCGAATTGAACAGGTTTTCGACGTTGGCTCGGAAGACGACCGACTTGCCCATGACTTTGGTCCGGTAGCGCGCGCCAATGTCGTAGCGGGTCCAGCTTGGCATGCTCAGCGTGTTCGTCGCGTTGAAGTACAGCGACGAGGTATGGATGATCCGTCCGTTCAGGCTCAGGCCGGGCACCCAGGGCACATCCCAGTCCGCGCCAAGGTTGAACGCATTGTTCGGCACGCCGTTGGCCTTGTTGCCGTCGTTCACGCCGCCGGCGGTCTTGGTCAGCTTGGCGTCGTAGAACGTGGCGCTGGCCATCAGGCGCAGGCCGCGCAGCACTTCGCCATAGGCCGACAACTCGATACCGCGGTTACGCTGTTCGCCGTCAAAGCTGTAGAGGTTGGTGGCCGGATCGGTGATGGCGCTCGGGCGCTCGATCTGGAAGGCCGACACGGTAGTCGATATCGTGCCCCAGTCGACCTTGACGCCGCCTTCATACTGGTTCGACTTGTATGGCGGGAACACCTGACCCGCATTCGCGGCCGTGGCGGGTGCCACGCCGCCGCGCGACAGGCCCGACGTGAAATTGCCGTACACCGACACGTTCTTGACGGGCTTGATGACGATGCCGGCCAGCGGCGAGACAGCGCTCTGGTCGTAGTTCGACGTCATCGCGCCGGTGGTGGTGCTGAAGTTGTCCAGCGCCACGCGCTGGTGGCGGAAGCCGCCGGTCAGCAGCAGGCGGTCGTTGAACATGGCCAGCGTATCCGTCAGCGTGAAGCTGGTAAGCGCGGTGTCCGATGCCTTGCTTGCGTCGATGCGATTGCCCACGACCGGTGTCAGCGGCACCGGATTGTAGATGTTCGATGCCTGGGCCGGCGCCGACGACGGCACATAGGCGTTGCCCAGTTCCTGCTCCAGGCGCGTGAAGCTGGCCGTGACCGTATGGCCGACGCCAAACGTGTTGAACGACGCGCGCGCGCCCACATCGGCCGTCCACGTCTTGCTGTACGAATCGTAGAACGAATTCGTGGCGGTGAAGTTGCCCTGCGCGTTGGCCGGGCCGCCCGGGAACGTCTGGTAGGCCGTGCCGTCGCGATAGCCGCCGGCCGCGTACACCGTCAGGTTCGGCAGGATGTCGTATTCCAGTCGTGACATCACGGCCGTGTCGTGCAACGCGAGTTCGGTGCCGGGGTAGAAGTTTCGATGGCCCGACGGCGCGTCGGGGATCTTCGTCACGCCGGCCTGAAAGCCGATCTGCGGACGAAAATTGTCGGTACCTTCGTGCTGGGTGTAGGTGTCCAGCGACCAGCGCAGCTTCTTGCCCCGGTAGTCCAGTGCCAGCGCGCCCACGCCCTGTTTCTGGCGGCCGTCGTCGATGGTGGTATCGCCGCCACGGACCACGCCGTTGACGCGCACGCCCCATTCCTTGTTTTCGCCGAAGCGGCGTCCCACGTCGGCCTGCACGCCGAACAGCGATTTGCTTTCGTATGTGGTGGTCAGGCGCGTCAGCGGCTCGTCGCCGGCGCGCTTGGTCACCACGTTGATCGCGCCGCCGATGCTGCCGCTGGGGCCGATCCCGTACATCAGCGTGCCTGGCCCTTTGAGAACTTCCACGCGTTCCATGATCGCGGTGGGCATGCGGCTGGACGAGGCCATGCCGTACAACCCGTTCAGCCCGACGTCGCCGCTGGATACCGTGTAGCCGCGAATCTGGAAGTCCTCGCCAAAGCCCCCGCGCGAGGTCAGCGTGCGTACCGATGCGTCATTGATGACCACGTCGGCCAGCGTTCTGGCCTGCGTGTTGTCGATCATCTCGCTGGTGTAGTTGGTGGTGCTGAATGGCTGGTCCATCACGTCGGACGTGCCAAGCACACCGAGCCCACCGCCACGCGCCACCTGGCCCCCGGCATAGGCGCCCGGCAGGTCGTGGGCGCTCGTGGCGGACACGGTGACCACGGGCAGCGTGGTGGCGCCACTATCCGGGCCGCTGCTGAGCGGGCCGTTGATCAGATAGCTGCCATTCGATTGTTGGGCGACTTCCAGGCCGGTGTTGGCCAGCAGGGTATCCAGGCCGGCGCGCGGCGTGTAGGTGCCGCTCAGTCCCTTGCTCTGCTTGCCGGTCGTGATCTCGGGCTTGAACGACAACATGATGCCGGCATCGCGGCCAAAGCGGCTCAGCGCGTCTTCGAGCGAGCCGGCCGGGATGCTGTAGGCGCGTGCGGCCGCGGGCTGGGCTTGCGCCATTGCTGGCACGGCCAGGCTCGGCGCGACGATGACGGTGCCGAATGCGATGCGGCCGACCAGCGATGTCAGCAGCTTGCGGCGGAAAACAGGATTTGACTGACGCTGGCGCGCCTGGACCGGACCCATGTACAGACCTTTCGAATGGAGGAGAGATGAAGTTCTTGCCCTCCTTGACCCGCGAAAATCGGAAACGGATCAGGTCCAGCAAACTTTTTCATGCGATGGGATGGATGCGGTGCTGCATCAGTTGCGGCGCGCGGGCACGAGGCGTATCTCGTCCTGGCCCCAGAGCCGCGTGACGGTCTCCCTCTGCAGGTTCAATGTGCTGCTCAACGTCTGCAGGACCTTGCCTGGGTCGTCGAGCGGGAATGAGCCGGACACCTTGACGCCCGCGATGGCCGGATCGCACGACAGCGAGGCGCGGCTGTAGCGCCGCAGCTCGGCAATGAATGCGTCCAGCCGCATGCTGCGCGCCACGATGAATCCATCGGCCCAGGCAATGCGGCCGGCGTCGGCAGGGAAGGGCGTGCCAGTGTCCCGCGCCGTGTAGCGCGCGCAGGTTCCGGCCTGCAACACCCGTGGCTGGCTATGGCTATCGGCCTGGCGCGGACGGATTTCGACGGCGCCCTGGAAGACGCAGACCTCGGTATCGCCGTCCGCCTGCCGTACCGCATAGCGGGTGCCCAGCGCGTGGGCGGTGCCGTGCACGGTTTCGACCAGGAATGGCCGGCGCGAAGGGTGCGGGTCCTTTGCCGTGGTGATCAGGATTTCGCCGGCCAGCAGTCTTACGCGCCGTTCCGTGGCGTTGAACAGGATGTCCGCGGCGCTGTCGGTATTGAGCACTAGCTGGGTGCCATCGGGCAACGCCACGATGCGCCGCTCGCCGACGGCCGTACGGTAATCCGCCACCCACTGGCGCCACGGCGTGTGCTCGCGGGCCATCCACGTCAGCCCACTGGCAAAGGCCAGCGTGGCCAGCGTCTTGATGGCATGGCGGCGGGGCTTCTGCTTGGGAGAGCTGAGCGCGGCGCGTGCCACGCCGGCCGTCTCCGGCGCGGACAGCGGCTGCAGCCGGCTTTGCACGGACTCGATACGTTGCCACGCCCGCTCGTGGTCCGGATGCTCCGCGCGCCAATGCGCCCACGCCTGCCGCACCTGCGGCGGCGCATCGCCAGCCTGCAACTCCACCAGCCATTCGAGCGCGCGTTCGGCGACGTGGGCGGGAATCGTCGCGGCATCGGCCGTCGCCCGGTACCAGGAAGACGTCGGCACGTGTCAGCCCACGAACGAGAGGTCGGCAAAGTAGCACTGCTGCAGACCCTTGACGACGTACCGCTTGACGGTGGGAATGGAAACGCCGAGTGCCTCGGCCACCTGGGCATGCGTCTGACCGTCCAGTTGCGACAGCAGGAAAGCCTGCCGCACGATCGGCGGCAGGCCATCGAGCAGGAGGTCGAGTTCCAGCAGTGTTTCCAGCAGGATCGCGCGCGCTTCCGGCGAGAGTTCCACTTCGCGTGGCGCATGGGCCAGCGCGTCCAGATAGGCACGCTCCAGCTGCTCGCGCCGCCAGTGGTTGGACACAAGGTTCCGGGCGACCGTGGTCAGATACGCGCGAGGCTCGTCCAGCGTGGCCGGTATGCGCTCGCTGTTCAGCAACCGCACGAACGTGTCGTGGGCCAGGTCAGCGGCCTGCTCGGCGCTGCCAAGCCGCCTGTGCAGCCAGCTCTTGAGCCATGAATGGTGGTCGCAATAGAGCGACTCGATGGTCGAGGGAAAAAGGGAGCCAGGCGTACTCATGATCTAGCCGTCATCGGTGACTACACGCAGCCCCGTGAGCGGTACCGGCTAGCCATGCAGTTTAACAATCTGTACAAATGAGAATCATTACTATTAACAGAAAGGACAGGTGGCTGTCAAATAACAGCGCCTGCGCATGCGTGCCGATACGTTGTGGATGCAACACAGACATTGGCGACATGAAAGATGTGACGACCTATCCATGCCGATTGACACGCCTTCCGTAATGAAGCGGTTATTGGGGATATTAAAAGTCGCACTCCATTTCTGACAGAAATGTAATGTTCAAAATAAGAGAAAACCCTTGAATTACATTTAGCGCGCAAAACTTCACCTATAAATATGGCTACGTGTTGCGAACTGGTGTCACGCATCACGCCTCCGCCCGCCTGTGCTAGCCTGCGGGCTTTTTTTTG
>DAIOET010000024.1:0-27541 GCA_036746135.1 Cupriavidus sp. | reverse complement strand
TGGCGTGGCCGATGTGCAGGTAGCCGTTCGGCTCCGGCGGAAAGCGCGTGATGACCGTCGGCAGCGGCTCGCCCTGTTTGTCCGCACGGCCGGCATAGGTGCCGGCGGTAAGGTCCTGGTCGATGATGCTCCGCAGGAAATTGGAGGCGGCGGGCGTGTCGGTAGGCTTGTTGTCGTGGCTCATGGTGGCGCCGCATTACATGCGGCTCGATAGCTGGAAGGACCGGCCTGGACAGGATTGACCCGGCCGCGATCCTTGTGTTCCCTGGGTTTGGTGCGCAGAGACTGCGCCGAATGGGGCGATTTTACCGTGCTTGCGGGACGACCCGGCAAGGCCGGAGCAATTTCCGAATCGTCTCATACCGCCGGGGTCCGAAGTGGTGCAGAATCCACGGCACAGTATCCATTGCCGCGCTTGCTCCCGTGCGACGCCATCGTCGCATGCCGCATCCATTCTTGCCGCAGGAAAACACGCCATGAATGCCGCCAGTTCTGCCAGCCTTGCCGAAATGACCCATCAGGCGCCCGCCGACGCGCTTGCCGCGCTCTGGCACGAAGCCGCCCTGCCGCCCGAGGCGCTGTCCCACCTGAGCCTGACCGGCGACGATCCCGTCCTGCCGTCGAGTTTCGCCGTGGGCACGGCGGCCCAGGCCAGCCTGGGTGCGTCGGCACTTGCGGCCGCCGCGCTGTGGGCGCAGCGCACGGGCCGTTGGCAGTCGGTTTCGGTCGACATGCGCCATGCGCTGGCGGAATTCCGTAGCGAGCGCTATCTGCGTGTCAACGGCGGGCCGGCGCCCGAGCTATGGGAAAAGATCGCGGGGCTGTATCCGTGCGGTGACGGGCGCTGGGTGCGCCTGCATACGAATTTTCCGCATCATCGCGATGGCGTGCTGCGCATCCTGAAGTGCGCGCACGACAAGGACGCCGTCAGCAAGGCCCTGGCGAACTGGAAGGCCGAGGATTTCGAGACCGTGGCGTCGGACGCCGGGATGGTGGTGGCGGCGCAGCGGACGCTCGAAGCATGGCAGCAACACCCGCAGGCGCTGGCGCTGAAGGGTTTGCCTCCGGTGACCATCGAGAAAATCGGTGACGCTCCGCCGGAGCCGTTGCCGGCCTTGCCGCCGCACGCCGAGATCAACGTCGATGCACGGCCGCTCTCTGGGGTGCGCGTGCTCGACTTCACGCGGATTATTGCCGGGCCGGTGGCCGGCCGCACGCTGGCGGCGCACGGTGCGGACGTTTTGCTGGTGACGGCCGCGCATCTGCCGTCGATGCCGTCGCTCGTTATCGATACGGGCCGAGGCAAGCGATCATGCCAGCTCGATCTGCGCGACCCCGACGACAAGCGCACGCTGCACAAGCTCCTGCACGGTGCCGATGTGGTGGTGCAGGGTTATCGCCCGAACGGGCTGGCGGAATTGGGCGTCGGTCCCGAGGCCGCCGCACGGGCGCGGCCTGGCATCGTCTATGTCTCGTTGTCCGCTTATGGTCATGTCGGCCCGTGGGCGGGCAAGCGGGGCTTCGATTCGCTGGTGCAGACGGCCACCGGTATCAATACCGACGAGGCGCAGGCAGCCGGCAGCACGGAACCCCGGCCACTGCCGGCGCAGGTGCTGGACCACGCGACAGGCTATCTGCTGGCATTTGGCGCGATGGCTGCATTGCATCGCCGCGCGACGGAAGGTGGTAGCTGGCTGGTGCGGGTGTCGCTGGCGCAGGTTGGCCAGTGGCTGCGCAGCCTCGGGCGTGTGCCGGACGGCCTCTCGGTGCCAGACCAGCATATCGACGAAATTTCCGATCTGCTCGAAGTGGCCGAGTCTGGCTTTGGCGAGTTGACCGTGGTGCGGCACGCGGCAAAGCTGTCGGAGACACCGGCGCATTGGACGCTGCCGTCGGTGCCGCTAGGCACGCACGCTGCTGAGTGGTTGCCGCGCCAGAAAGGCTGATGCGCTAGTAGAGCGTGGTACGAATGCGCTCGGGAAGTTCGCGGTCGTAGGCGGCGCCATCGATCGTATTCTGGCTCATCGCGGCCACGATCGTGCCGGTGCTTGGCAGGGCGTCGCGCGATATCTGTGCGTCGGCATGCCACAGACGGGAGCGCAGCAGCGCGCGGGCGCACTGGAAGAAAACGGAGTGGATGCGGATGACGAGCACCGTGGTGGGCGCTTTGTCCTGGACCACACAGCGTGCGATCAGCGCCGGGTCGGTGCTGATGGTTGCCGTGCCGCTGATCCGCAGCGTCTCGTTGATGCCCGGTACCAGGAACAGCAGGCCGATGCGGGGATCGGACAGGATATTGCGCAGACTGTCGATGCGGTTGTTGCCGCGCCGGTCCGGCAACAGCAACGTCCGGTCGTCAAGAACCTGCACGAAGCCAGGGGCGTCGCCACGCGGGGAGCAATCGCCACCCTTGTCGTTCATCGTTGACAACAGGCAGAAGGGCGAAGCCTCGACGAAGGCGCGATAGTGCGGATGCAGGTAGTCGACTTCCTTGGTCAGCGATGCGGGACGAGGCTCGTCGTACAGCGATTCGAGGTCAGCGAGCGTGGCAATGTCGTGCGATGGCATGGGGGCGGCTCACGATAGGCGGGCGATGAGCGCCAGTATGACGCACATCGCCAAGACTACGAAAATCGGGACGCTTCAGATCGTGATCGTGCCACGGCCCAGTTCGATCACTCGTCCGCCGACGCGAATCGCGCCTTCGGCGGTGACGGCCAGGTCCAGCCGGCAGCGACGGTCGACAAATTCGCCCTGGTCGACCTCATAGCGCGCGGGCAGTGCGTGTCCGGTGGCAATCAGCCATCCGCCGAGGTTGGCGCAGGCCGAGCCAGTGCCCGGGTCCTCGGCCACGCCGCCACCCTGCTTGGTGAAGAAATAGCGGACCAGCACCTTGCCCGGCTGCTCGGGATCAAACGCGAACACGTACGCCGTCTTGCGGCCCAGGCTGCTTTGCGGCCACTGGTCCAGGCGGCTGCTGTCCGGTTGGGCGCGACGTACGGCATCGGGCGATTTCAGCGGTACCAGCAGCTGATCGGCGCCGGTATCCACCCACATCGGTGAGCCTGCCAGATCGTCCGCGTGCAGCCCCAGCAGTGAAGCCATGTCGGCATCGGGCAGCCCGGCGGGCGCCGTCTTTGGTGCGCCCTGATGAGGCGCGGTCAGCGTCCAGCGGTCGCCCGTGGCGGTCACTGGTACGACGCCCGCCTTGAATTCGAGCGTCAACGCATCCCCGGTGTTCGCCAGGTCGCGCACCACCTGGGCGGTGCCGAGTGTGGGATGTCCGGCAAACCGCATCTCGTAGCCGGGCGTGAAGATGCGCACGGCGGCGTTGGCGTTGTCCGACGGAAAGACGAAGGTCGTTTCCGACAGGTTGAACTGCAGCGCCAGGGCCTGCATCGTGGCATCGTCCATGCCGCGCGCATCCTCGAATACGCAAAGGGGATTGCCGCCGAACGTGGATTCGGCAAAGACGTTGACGATTCGATATGCGTAGGTGGTCATGGTCGTACCGCGAGCATCAGTGAAAACGGTCAGTGTACGGAAGCAGCATAGGGACGCCATGCACAGTTTCGCGCATGTGGAGCAGAACAGTTGCGTTCCTCGCTTTTCAGTAGACAGCGATTGGCGATTGTCAGGCGCGCACCAAGAATCGGAATTTTTTCCTCGGTGCTTGCCATGCTGGAACTTAACAATTACGAAACGCTCGTCGCGGCATCGCTGGTGCTGCTGGTCGGGCGCAAGCTGCTAAAGGTCACGCCGCCGTTACGTACCTTCAATATTCCCGAGCCAGTGGTCGGCGGTCTGGTGGTTGCGCTTTGCCTGGTTGTGGCCCGCTTCGCGGCCGATGTTCAGGTCAAATTCGATACGTCCGCGCAGACGCCGCTGATGCTGGCCTTCTTCGCGTCGCTGGGTCTGAGCGCCAATCTGGCCAGCCTCAAGCAGGGCGGCAAGTCGATCGGCATCTTCTTGTTCGCGGTGGCAGGCCTGCTCGTGATCCAGAATGCGATCGGTGTGGGTCTGGCCAGCGCGCTGGGTCTGCATCCGGCCACCGGGCTGCTGGCGGGTTCGATCTCACTGTCCGGTGGGCACGGAACCAGCGCGGCCTGGGGCAAGACCTTCGTGGAGCAGTTCGGCATGACCTATGCCACCGAACTCGGCGTGGCGTGTGCAACGTTCGGCCTGGTGCTCGGCGGCCTGATCGGCGGCCCGGTGGCACGCTACCTGCTGCGCAACGTGGCAAAGCCCGGCGTGACCGCGGATGATCAGGTACTGAACTTCGAGAGTCCTCAGGCGGTTCGCCAGATCACGGCATCGGCGCTGATCGAGACGCTGGCGCTGATCCTGGTCTGCCTGACCGCGGGCCACGCTCTGGCGGACCTGTTCAAGGGCAGCTGGCTGGAATTGCCGACCTTTGTCTGGGTGTTGTTCGTTGGCGTGGTGCTGCGCAATGGGTTGGCAATGCTTGGCTGGTACACGGTATTCGACCGCGCGTTGTCGGTGCTCGGTAACGTCAGCCTGTCGATGTTCCTGGCGATGGCGCTGATGAGCCTGCGGTTGTGGGAGCTGGCATCGCTGGCGTTGCCGATGCTGCTGATCCTGCTGCTGCAAACGGCGGCGATGGCGATTTACGCGATCTTCGTCACATTCCGCGTGATGGGCCGCAACTACGATGCCGCCGTGCTGGCCGCGGGGCATTGCGGCTTTGGCCTGGGCGCGACGCCCACGGCCATCGCCAACATGCAGGCCATCACGGATCGCTTCGGCGCGTCGCACCTGGCCTTCCTGATTGTGCCGATGGTCGGGGCGTTCTTCATCGACATCGTCAACGCCGTGGTCATCAAGCTGTTCCTGAGCCTGCCAATCCACTGACCGGCTTGCGGGCAGCGGACGTAAAAAAGGCGCCACGGGTGTATTCGTGGCGCCTTACAGGACTTCGTACTGCTTACTGCGGTACTACTTCGGTACTACGGAACGCGATAGAGCGAACTCAGAAGCCGACGGCCTGACCGTCGCGGCGACTGTCGCTGGCCGCCACATAGCCTTGCTCGGCGTCTTCCGACAGGCGCCAGATGAACTGGCCCGACCCGAAATCCATATACGGGTCGTTCACTGACTTGAGCTGATGCCCGCGGTCCTTGAGGCCGGCCACGGTGTTCGGGTCCATAGTTCCTTCAACGTCCAGTGTGAAGTCCCGGTTGACCTTCCAGCGCGGGGCGCAGCACGCGGCCTGCGGCTGCTGCTTGTAGTCGAGCATGCGCACCACGGTCTGCAGATGGCCCTGCGGTTGCATGTCGCCGCCCATCACGCCAAAGCTCATCTGCGGCTTGCCATCCTTGGTCAGGAAGGCCGGGATGATCGTGTGGAACGGGCGCTTGCCGCCTTCCACCACATTGGCCGACTTCGGGTCCATCGAGAAACCCACGCCACGGTTCTGCAGGCTGATGCCGGTGCCCGGCACCACCACGCCCGAGCCAAAGCCCATGTAGTTCGACTGGATGAACGAGATCATCATGCCGTTCTCGTCGGCGGCGGTCAGATAGATCGTGCCGCCCGTGCGCGGCATGCCGAAGTTGAAATGCGTGGCACGCTGCATGTCGATCAGCTTGGCGCGCGACTTCAGGTAAGCCTCGTCCAGCATCTGTTCGGGCGTGACTTCCATGCTGCGCGGGTCGGCCACGTAGCGGTAGAGGTCGGCAAACGCCAGCTTCATCGCCTCGATCTGCAGATGCTGGGAATCGACGGAATCCACGGGCAGCGCGCCCACGTCGAACTGATCCAGGATACCCAGCGCCATCAGCGCGGCAATGCCCTGGCCGTTCGGCGGAATCTCGTGCACTTCATAGCCGCGATACGACTTGCTGATCGGCTTCACCCAGTCAGGGCGATAGTTGCGCAGGTCGTCCAGCGTCATTGCGGCACCGCATTCCTTGCTGAATGCGGCGATCTTCTCGGCGATCTCGCCTTCGTAGTAGGAGCGGCCCTTGGTGGCGCCGATCTTGCGCAGCGTGTCGGCGGCCGCCTTGAACGTGAATTTCTCGCCCACATGCGGCGAGCGGCCGTTGGGCATGAAGGTGTCGGCAAAGCCGGGCTGGTTTTTCAGATCTGGCACGGCGGCCGCCCACTTGTGCGCGACGACCGGCGGCACGGCGTAGCCGCGCTCGGCGATCTCGATCGCCGGCTCCATCAGGTCTTCGAACGGCAGCTTGCCGAAGCGCTCATGCAGCGACGCCCAGCCGGCGACCACGCCCGGCACGGTCACGGAATCCCAGCCACGGATCGGACGGTTGGCCAGGCCGTTGCCATCCACGCCGTACTTGTTCTTGAAGTAATCGGTGTTCCAGGCGGAAGGTGCCACGCCCGACGAGTTCAGGCCATGCAGTTCCTTGCCGTCCCACAGGATGGCAAAGGCATCGCTGCCCAGGCCGCAAGAGACCGGTTCCACCAGCGTGATGGCCGCGGCGGCGGCGATCGCCGCGTCCACGGCATTGCCGCCCTTCAGCAGCATGCGCA
This sequence comes from Cupriavidus sp., assembly GCA_036746135.1. Lineage (GTDB taxonomy): Bacteria > Pseudomonadota > Gammaproteobacteria > Burkholderiales > Burkholderiaceae > Cupriavidus. The sequence continues at coordinate 21,028 of DAIOET010000024.1, read as the reverse complement.
GGCCAGCCTGCGCCGCCAGCGGGTGCGAGGTCGACACGACGTTGCGCGCAAACAGCGGAATGCGCACGGTGGGATACGGATTGGTCCAGTTGAAGTTCTGCATGGTCGGTCTCGATGTGTTTCTGTTTTCTCCTGCCGCCGCATGGCGGGGGAGGGGCGAGGAAAGTGCGGACGGCTCAGGCTGCCATTGTCAGAGTCTGAACCGCCGCGCCCTATCCACCAAGCGCTCTCTCCAGCAGGAGAGGGGAGCGAAAGCGCGCGGTGGAGACGATCAGTCCACCTGGATCTTGCGATCCTTGATCAGCTTGCCCCAGCGCGCGCTGTCCTTCTTGACCATCGCGGCAAACTGGGCCGGCGTGCCGCCGATCGGTTCGGCGCCAAGCTTGGCCAGACGGTCCTTCACGTCCTGCGACTGGATGGCCTTGTTGAACTCGGCATTCAGGCGGCTGACGATTTCGGGCGGCAGTCCCTTGGGGCCGTAGATGCCGAACCAGGTATCCGATTCAAAGCCGGGCAGGCCCGATTCGCTGGCGGTGGGCAGTTCCGGCGCCAGCGGCGAGCGCTTGAGGCTGGTCACGGCCAGCGCCTTGAGCTTGCCGTCCTTCACATGCGGCATGCCCGAGACGATGCTGTCGAACAGCACCTGCACCTTGTTCGAAATCAGATCGGGCACGGCCAGCGCGGTGCCGCGATACGGGATATGCGTGATGAACACGCCGGCCTGGGCCTTGAAGGCCTCGGCGGTCAGGTGAACCACGGTGCCATTGCCGCTCGACGCATAGTTCAGTTCGCCCGGATGCTTCTTGGCGTAGTCGATCAGTTCCTTGACGTTCTTGACCGGCAACTGGTTCGGTACCACCAGCACGTTGGTGGCCGTGGCAACCTGGCCGATCGGCGTGAAATCGGTTTCGGTGTTGTACGGCAGATGCGTGTTGATGAACGGACCGATCGAGTGCGTGCTCGTGGTGGCGATCAGGATCGTGTAACCGTCCGGAGCTGCCTTGGCAGCCATGTCCGAGCCGATGGCGCCGCCGGCGCCTGGCCGGTTGTCCACCACGAGCTGCTGGCCCATGTTCTGGCCGACCTTCTGGGCAATCGCACGCGCGAGCAGATCGGTGGCGCCACTGGCCGGGAACGGCACGATCAGGCGGATCGGCTTGCTCGGGTATGTGTCGGCGTGCGACGGCGCGGCAGCAAGGGTCAGGCTCGTGGCAAGGCCAATGCCAAGAAGGCGTAGCCAGTGGTTCATTTGTGCTTCTCCGGTACGGATGGGTACGTCGTGGAACTGCGGCAGGAAATTGAAATTATTCCGCGCCAGCGTCCATAATGAAAGTTAATATTCCTTGCTTGATTAACAAGAAAACCTTGTGGATCGGCGCCCCCGCCGGCAGCCCGGAAACATGCACCAACAATGAGCACGATTCGCTTCCTGAAAACCTTCGTGGCCGTGGCCGAGCACGGGTCCTTTGCGGCCGCTGCCAGCCAGGTGGCGGTGACGCAGGCGGCCGTCAGCCTGCAGATGCGGTCGCTGGAGGAGGAGCTGCGCCGCGAGTTGTTCGACCGCAGCGGCCGCGTGGCCGTACTCAATGCTGACGGGCGTGCGCTGCTGCCCCAGGCACGCCGCCTGCTGTCGCTCTATGACGACATGCGCGTGCCGCTGGCCGACACCGAAGCGATGGCTGGCGCCGTGGCCGTGGGTGCGGTGGTCTCCGTCATGGGCGGTCTCTCGCACGTGGTGGCGCAGATGAAGCGGACCTATCCGGCGCTCGATGTCAGGCTGATCGGCGCCAAGTCTTTCGAACTGGCCGCGATGGTGGAAAGTGGAGAGCTCGATGCGGCCTTCGTGGTGGAAGGCTCCGCTCGCCTGGCCGGCACGCTGCACTGGACGCCGCTCTATGACGAGCCGCTGGTGGCGATTGCCGCCCGTGGCAGCCAGGGCGATGACGCGCGGCAGGCACTTGCTGCCAACCCATTCCTGCGTTTCGACCGTAGCCAGCGCACCGGAGCGCTGGTGGAGCGTGCCCTGCGCCGCGCGCACCTTCGCACCAACGAATACCTGGAGTTGAACTCGATCGAGGCGCTGGTGGAGCTGGTGCGGCAGGAAGTGGGAGTGACCGTGGTGCCACTGCTCAAGCGTGCCCGCTGGCGCGACGACAAGGCGCTGCGCATCCTGCCGCTACGGGCCGGCGGAGAGCCCACCGTGCGCACCATCGGCATGCTGGAACGGCGCGACCACGGCCGCGTTCATGTGACCGAGGCGATTCGCGCCGCCTGCGCCGATCTGTTTGGCGACTGAGCCGCGCGCGGCAATGAAAAAGGGCGCCGCAAGGGCGCCCTTTTTTTGTACTGCGATGAAACGTTCTTACTCTTCCTGGAACGCTTCTTCGCGCTTGGCCTTGATCGACGGCATGGCCACGATCAGCACCAGGACGGCAGCGGCAATCAGCAGGCCCAGCGACAGCGGACGCGTCACGAACACGCTGAAGTCACCACGCGACAGCAGCAGCGAGCGGCGGAAGTTTTCTTCCATCATCGGTCCCAGCACGAAGCCCAGCAGCAGCGGAGCCGGTTCGCACTTGAGCTTGATGAACAGGTAGCCGATCACGCCGAAGGCAGCGGTCTGGAACACGTCGAACGTGGTGTTCTGAACCGAGTACACGCCGATGCAGCAGAACGTCAGAATGGCCGGGTACAGGTAACGGTACGGCACCTTCAGCAGCTTCACCCAGATACCGATCATCGGCAGGTTCAGGACGATCAGGATCAGGTTGCCCAGCCACATCGAGGCGATCAGGCCCCAGAACAGCGCGGGGTTGCTGGTCATGACCTGCGGACCCGGCTGGATGTTGTGGATCGTCATCGCACCCACCATCAGCGCCATCACGGCGTTGGGCGGAATACCGAGCGTCAGCAGCGGGATGAACGAGGTCTGGGCCGCGGCGTTGTTGGCCGATTCCGGACCTGCCACGCCTTCGATGGCGCCCTTGCCGAACTCATGCGCGTACTTCGACGTCTTCTTTTCCAGCGAGTACGCTGCAAACGAAGCCAGTGCCGCACCGCCGCCCGGCAGGATACCCAGCGCCGAACCCAGTGCCGTGCCACGCAGCACCGCCGGAATCATGCGCTTGAAGTCTTCCTTGGTCGGGAACAGGTTGGTCACGTGGTCCGTGAAGGTTTCGCGGGCTTCCTTCTGTTCCAGGTTCGCGATGATTTCCGCGAAGCCGAACACACCCATTGCCACCGACACGAAGTTCAGACCGTCAGTCAGCTCAGGTACGTCGAACGAGAAGCGCGCCGCGCCCGAGTTCACGTCGGTACCGACCAGGCCCAGCAGCAGGCCCAGCACGATCATCGAGATCGCCTTGACCAGCGAGCCGGAAGCCAGCACCACGGCACCAATCAGGCCCAGGATCATCAGCGAGAAGTATTCGGCAGGACCGAACTTGAACGCCAGTTCCGACAGCGGGGCAGCAAAGGCAGCCAGGATCAGCGTGGCCACGCAGCCGGCGAAGAACGAACCCAGACCGGCGGTGGCCAGTGCCACACCAGCCCGGCCGCGCCGTGCCATCTGGTAGCCGTCGATGGTCGTGACCACGGACGACGATTCACCAGGCAGGTTCACCAGAATGGCGGTGGTGGAACCACCGTACTGGGCACCGTAGTAGATACCGGCCAGCATGATCAGCGCGGCCACCGGGGGCAGCGTGTAGGTCACGGGCAGCAGCATCGCGATGGTGGCCAGCGGGCCCAGGCCCGGCAGCACGCCGATCAGCGTACCGAGCACGCAGCCCAGGAACGCGTAGGCGATGTTTTGGAAGGACAGGGCGGTCGAAAAGCCCAGTCCGAGGTTGGCTAACAGTTCCATGAGGGCCGTCTCCTTAGCTTGCCAGGAAAGCCGGCCACACCGGCATCTGCAGGTTAATGCCGTACACGAATGCGCCCATGCTGATCAGCACCAGGATGATCGCGTTGAGGACAGCACCCTTCCAGCTGAATTCATGACTGGCCATCGAGGAAACCAGCACCAGTACCACGACCGACAGCACCATGCCCAGCGGCTTGAGCAGCAGGCCAAACAGCACCACGGCACCCAGGATCCACAGCAGGATCTTCAGGTCCCAGCGGGCCAGGTGATCTTGTTCTGCCTTGGAAGACAGCGAACCCCACAGTACCAGCGCGCCCAGCAGGGCGAGCACGATGCCGAGCCAGAACGGGAAGTATCCCGGTCCCATCTTGGCGGCTGTTCCCATGGAATAGCCACGGGCGACGAAGGAAAAGCTCAGACCGACCAGAATGAACATCAGGCCGGAGGCAAAGTCCTTTTGGCTACGTATGCGCAAAATGATTCTCCTCGATATGACTCTTTGAAATCGCCGCGACAAAGGCTCCCCAATCGCGGCAGGGTGGAAGGTAAAAGCGCATCCTTTCAGCTACCTTTCATATGTCTGCATAAAGTGGCAACCTCAGGGTATGTCCCTACGCAGACGTCTGAAAGGATTCGGTAAGTCGTTGACGACGCAAGAGAAATTGCAGGGAATACGCGGATGGAAGCCGGTGCGGAACTGGTGTCGGGCAGGACGAAAGCGGACAGACCGGCGGCTTGCCGCAACCTATGATCGAAAGCTGACGTGAAAGCTTTCGCATGACCGGATAACCCCGAACAAGAACCACGAGAGGAGCGCGCTTGGAAGCCATCGACCATGCCATCCTGATTGGCGCGCTGGTGATGACGCTGGGCATTCTGCTTGGGGTGTTCTCGGCGCGTTTTGGCGTGCCGTTCCTGCTGGTCTTCCTGGGCGTGGGCATGGCCGCCGGCGTGGACGGGCCGGGCGGCATCCGCTTTTCCAATACCTGGCTCAGCTTCCTGGTGGGCAACATTGCGCTGGCCGTGATCCTGCTCGATGGCGGCTTGCGCACGCGCTTTGCCACCTTTCGGGTGGCGCTGAAGCCGTCGCTGTCGCTGGCCACCGTCGGCGTGGCGCTGACCGCCGTGCTGGTGGGATTGTTTGCGACATGGATGCTCGGTCTCGACTGGAAGCTCGGGCTGCTGCTGGGTGCCATCGTCGGGTCCACCGATGCGGCGGCCGTGTTCTCGCTGCTCAACAGCAGCGGCATCCGGCTCAAGGACCGCGTGGCCAGCGTCCTCGAAATCGAATCGGGCATCAACGACCCGATGGCCATCTTTCTGACGCTGACGCTGATCGAATGGATCACGGCGCCCCAGGGTCTGTCCCCCGGCGCGCTGGGGCTGAGGCTCGTGGTGCAGTTTGGGGTGGGCGGACTGCTCGGGGTGGGGTTGGGTTATTGCATGGCCAACATCATGGAGCGCATCAATGTGGCCGAGGGGCTGCAGGCCATCCTGATCTGCTCCGCCGGCTGCATGATCTGGGCCATTGTGCAGTCATTCGGCGGCAGCGGCTTTCTGGCCGTGTACCTGGCCGGGGTGATCGTCGGCAACCGCGACCGTGCGGTGAGCGAGGACACGCTCCGCGCGATGGACGGCATGGCGTGGCTGGCCCAGTCGGCGATGTTCCTGCTGCTGGGCTTGCTGGTGACGCCGCACCGGATCTGGGAGATTGCCTGGCCGGCGCTGGCGGTGGCCGCGTTCCTGATGTGCGTGGCGCGGCCCCTGGCGGTTTTCGTCTCGCTGCTGCCGTTTCGGTTCAGCGTCCGCGAAAAAGGTTTTCTGGCCTGGATGGGCCTGCGCGGCGCGGTGCCGATCGTGCTGTCGCTGTTTCCGCTGCTGCAGGGCATGGAGGACGCGGGCCTGCTGTTTCGCGTGGCCTTTGCCGTGGTGCTGGCCAGCCTGCTGTGCCAGGGCACCACGGTGGCGCTGGCCGCGCAGCTGGCGCGCGTGCTGCGGCCGACCTACGACGAGCCGCTGTCGCGGGAGCGTCTGCGTGGCGTTCACGCGCCGGGCATGGAATTGATGCAGTTCGCGGTGGCCGCCAATTCGCCAATGGAAGACCTGCGCGCCGACCAGGTGGAATTACCCGCGCGCAGCCGGCTGGTGACGGTAGTGCGGGAGGGTGCGATGGTGCCGCTGGACCAGGTGGTGCTGCGAGCGGGAGACATCGTATCGATCGTCGCGCCCACTCCGGCAATGCCGCGCCTGTCGCGCCTGTTCCTGAAGCCGGCCACGCCGCCCGCATGGGACCAGGTGGCGCACGATTTTCTGCTGGATGCCCGTGCCAGGCTTGCCGACGTGGCGGCGCTCTATGGCACGCGCGCGCTGAAGCCGGAGGAGCAGGATCGGACGCTGGAGGAAGCGATGCTGGCCGTCTTTCCGTCGCCGCCGGTGGAGGGCGATGCGGTGGAGATCGCCGGGCTGCGGCTGACCGTCACGCGGATGGAGGGGCCGCAGATCGTGCAGGTGGGCCTGCTGCTGCCGCGCAATGCCGCGGAAGACGCCAGGGACGGCAAGGACCGTCTCTGGCGTATGCGGGACAAGGCGCGTGGATCGGTCAGTCGACCTTCGCGCCGGAAACCTTGACCACCTGGCCGTATTTCTTCAGCTCACGCTGGATCAGCGCGCCGAACTGCTCCGGCGTGGTCGGCGCCGGCTGTGCGCCGATGCGTGCCAGGCGGGCCTTCATGTCGTCGGTCTTCAGGATCGCCACGATATCGTGATTGAGCCGGTCGACGATCTCGCGCGGCGTGCCGGCCGGAGCCAGGACGCCAAACCACGTGGAGATGTCGAAGCCTTCCAGGCCCAGGCCCTTGCCGGCTTCCGCAATCGTCGGCAGTTCGGGGAACGAGGCCGCGCGGCCCGCCGTGGTGACGGCGAACGCCTTGAGCTTGCCAGCCTTGATGTTGGCCGATGCCGAGGCCAGGTTATCGAAGATCAGGTCGGTCTGGCCCGACAGCACCGATAGCTGTGCCGGCGAGGCGCCGTTGTAAGGAATGTGGACCATGCTGACGTGCGCCATGCTCTTGAACAGCTCGCCGGACAGGTGCCCCGCGCTGCCGTTGCCACCGGATGCGTAGTCGAGCTTGCCCGGGTGCTTGCGCGCATATTCCACGAGGTCGCGCACGTTATTGATATGCAGCTCGGCGGCCTTGCCCGGATGCATGACCAGCACGTTGGGCACGTCCGCCACGAGCGTGATTGGCGCGAAGTCCTTGACCGGGTCGTAAGGCATCTTCGTGAACAGCGTCGGATTGATCGCGTGGGTGGCCACGGCGCCCATCACGATCGTGTAGCCGTCGGCCGGTTGCTTGGCCACGTAGTCCGCGCCCAGGTTGCCGCCGGCGCCGGGCTTGTTTTCCACCACGACGGGTTGCCCCAGGCTGTCGCGCAGCTTCTCGCCAATGGCGCGCGCCACGGTGTCCAGGGGGCCGCCCGCGGGGTAAGGCACCACGAATCGGATCGGTTTGTTTGGCCAGTTGCCGGCGGCGGCATGCGCCGGGGCGGTCAGGGCCAGGGTGCCAGCCAGGACGGCCGTGAGCAGGGTCTTCAGCATGTCAGCGTGGATGTGTTTCGGGAATCTGTGGGCCGGCGCGTACGTTGCGCCCCGGCCTTCATGTACGGCGGACGAATCAGCGCATGCCGATGCCGCGCGCCATCATCACGGCGCACAGCGGCAGCAGGATAACCAGGTGGGCCTCGATCATGACCCAGCGGCGGGCCTTCTTGATCTCGGCGGGCGTGGGCACGAATTCGGGCAGCCGCTTGGCCTGCTTGCGCCAGTTGGCGAACGCGAACGTGGGCGGCAGCGAGCACAGCGCAATCACGACAAAAACGGTCATCTTGGCGTGAAACCACGGGTTATGGATGTAGAAGTCCATGCCCTTGGCGCCATAGAACAGCCGCAGCAGGCCGGTGGCAAGCGTGGCCATCGCCGAGAGGAAATAGAACAGGTCGTACAGCGACAGGCGGCGTACGGCGGCCGGGGTCATGTCCGGGCGCAGGACCACGGCTTCGGCGGCCATCAGCGTAATCAGGACGAAGATGGCCGTGAAGTGCAGGAACGCGAGCAGGGCATCGGTCAGCATGCATTCTCCTAGGAATGGGGAAACGTCATGATCACCGGCCCCGACGCCCGCCAGAGGCGGGCGCGGTCAAGTTCTGGTCAGGTCTCGACGTCAGACCACACCCTTGGCGCGCAGGGCGGCGATGTGTTCGGCACTGTAGCCGAGTGTCTCGTCCAGCACCATATCGGTGTGCTCCCCGAGCAACGGCGGGTGGCGCAGCGCCTCGGGCGGCGTGACGCTCATCTTCATCGGGCTGCCCACCAGCTTGACCGTGCCGCCCGTTGGGTGGGGCAGGTCCACGCGCAGGCCGCGCGCCAGCACCTGTTCGTTCTCGAACACCTCGTCGAGGGTGTTGATCGGGCCGCAGGGCACGCCGGCGCGCTCAAGGTCCAGAATCCACTGCTCGCGGGTGCGCGGGGCCACCATCTCGGCCAGGATCGGCACCAGCACGTCGCGGTGCGCCACGCGCTGCGGGTTGGTCGCAAAGCGTGGATCGTCGGCCAACTCGGGACGGCCGCCGGCGGTGACGAACTTGCGGAACTGCCCGTCGTTGCCCACCGCGACGATGATCCAGCCGTCCGCGGCGTGGAAAGTCTGATAGGGAACGATGTTCGGATGGGCGTTGCCCCAGCGTTTGGGCGCCTGGCCGCTGGCCAGGTAGTTGGTGTTCATGTTGGCCAGCATCGACACCTGCACATCGAGCAACGCCATGTCGATGTACTGGCCTTCGCCCGTGCGGTCGCGGTGGGCCAGCGCGGCCAGCACGGCGATCGTGGCGTACTGGCCGGTCATCAGGTCGGAAATCGCCACGCCGGCCTTCTGCGGGCCGCCGCCGGGCAGGTCGTCGCGCTCGCCGGTCAGGCTCATGAAGCCGCCCATGCCCTGGATGATGAAGTCGTAGCCGGGGCGCTGGGCGTACGGGCCGGTCTGGCCGAAGCCGGTGACCGAGCAGTAGATGATGTCCGGCTTCACCGCCTTGAGCGATTCGTAATCGAGGCCATACTTCTTGAGCTGGCCGACCTTGTAGTTTTCCAGTACCACGTCGCTCTGCGCGGCCAGGTCGCGCACCAGCTGCTGGCCTTCCGGCGTGCTGATGTCGCAGGTCACCGAGCGCTTGTTGCGGTTGGCGGCCAGGTAGTAGGCGGCCTCGGCGGTGTCGCGGCCATCGGGCGTCTTGAGCCAGGGCGGGCCCCAGATGCGCGTGTCGTCGCCCGCGCCGGGCCGCTCGATCTTGATCACGTCGGCGCCGAAATCGGCAAGATTCTGGGCGCACCAAGGTCCCGCGAGCACGCGGGTCAGGTCGAGGACGCGAAGATGGCTTAAAGCTCCCATAGCGGTACAAGGCTGGCAGGTCTTGAGGAGCCAGCACTCTATCACCCGCCCAACATGCCGATGCACCTGGGCGGGGCGCCGGCGGGCGTTCCGTGGGCGATAACCGGACAACCGGCGCCAGGCCGTGCATCGGCCCAACATGGGCACGGCGCGCCAGTGCCCCGGGACGGGGCTTCCCCGTATAATCAACGGTTTGCAAATCCAACCTGACTGACTGCGCCCTGCCACGACGCGGGAGGCGCCCGATACAACATGAAAGTCTCCGACATTCGCAGCAAGTTCCTGCAGTTCTACGAGTCGAAGGACCATACCGTGGTCCGCTCGTCCAGCCTGGTGCCGGCGAACGACCCGACGCTGCTGTTCACCAATTCGGGCATGGTGCAGTTCAAGGACGTGTTCCTGGGCACCGACAAGCGCCCGTACTCGCGCGCCACGTCGTCGCAACGCTCGGTTCGCGCCGGCGGCAAGCACAACGACCTCGAGAATGTGGGTTACACCGCACGTCACCACACGTTCTTCGAAATGCTGGGCAATTTCTCGTTCGGCGATTACTTCAAGCGCGATGCCATCCAGTACGCCTGGGAGCTGCTGACCAAGGTCTACCAGCTGCCGGCCGAAAAGCTCTGGGTGACCGTGTACGCCGAAGATGACGAGGCCTACGACATCTGGGCCAAGGAAGTTGGCGTGCCGACCGAGCGCATTGTGCGCATCGGCGACAACAAGGGCGCGCGCTACGCATCGGACAACTTCTGGCAGATGGCCGATACCGGCCCCTGCGGCCCGTGCTCGGAAATCTTCTACGACCACGGCCCGGAAGTGTGGGGCGGCCCGCCGGGATCGCCCGAGGAAGACGGCGACCGCTATATCGAGATCTGGAACCTCGTGTTCATGCAGTTCAACCGCGACGAGCAGGGCAATATGACGCGCCTGCCGAAGCCGTGCGTGGACACCGGCATGGGCCTGGAGCGTATTGCGGCCGTGCTGCAGCACGTGCACAGCAACTATGAGATCGATCTGTTCCAGGCGCTGATCAAGGCCGCCGGGCGCGAAACGCATTGCGACAACCTGAACCAGAATTCGCTGAAGGTCATCGCCGACCATATCCGCGCGTGCTCGTTCCTGATCGTCGATGGCGTGATCCCCGGCAACGAAGGCCGCGGCTATGTGCTGCGCCGTATCGTGCGCCGCGCGATCCGCCACGGCTACAAGCTGGGCCAGAAGACGCCGTTCTTCCACAAGCTCGTGGGCGACCTGGTGGCGCAGATGGGTGAAGCCTATCCGGAGCTGGCCGACGCCCAGAGCCGCGTGGTGGAAGTACTCAAGGCCGAGGAAGAGCGCTTCTTCGAGACGATCGAAAACGGCATGTCGATCCTGGACGGCGCCGTGGCAGAACTCAAGACGCGCGGCGGCAAGGTGCTGGACGGCGAACTGGCGTTCAAGCTGCACGACACGTTCGGCTTCCCGCTCGACCTGACGCAGGACGTGGCGCGCGAGCAGGAAATCACGGTGGACGAAGCCGCGTTCGACGCGGCGATGACGCGCCAGCGCGAACAGGCGCGCGCCGCGGGCAAGTTCAAGATGGCCGCTGGCCTGGAATACACGGGCGACAAGACCGTGTTCCACGGCTATGACGCGCTGAGCATGGAAGGCGCTCGCGTGGCGGCACTGTACGTCGATGGCGCATCGGTCGACACGATGCAGCCGGGCCAGACCGGCGTGGTCGTGCTCGACAACACGCCGTTCTACGCGGAGTCCGGCGGCCAGGTTGGCGACCAGGGCACGCTGGTGGCGGGCGCCGCCGTCTTCACCGTGGCCGACACCACGAAGATCCAGGCCGATGTGTTCGGCCACCAGGGCACGCTGGCCAACGGCGCGCTGAAGGTGGGCGACAAGGTTGCGGCGCAGGTCGACGCGATCCGTCGCGCACGCACGGTGCGCAACCACTCGGCTACCCACCTGATGCACAAGGCGCTGCGCGAAGTGCTGGGCAGCCACGTGCAACAGAAGGGTTCGCTGGTCGATCCCGACAAGACTCGCTTCGACTTCTCGCACAACGCACCGGTGACCGACGACCAGATCCGCCAGATCGAGGAAATCGTCAACGCCGAGATCCTGGCCAACGCTCCGACCGTGGCAGCCGTCATGCCGTTCGACGATGCGGTCAAGAGCGGTGCAATGGCACTGTTCGGCGAGAAGTACGCCGACGATGTGCGCGTGCTGTCCATCGGCACCTCGAAGGAACTGTGCGGCGGCACCCACGTGACACGCACCGGCGATATCGGCCTGTTCAAGATCGTCGTGGAAGCTGGCGTCGCTGCTGGCATCCGCCGCGTGGAAGCCATCACCGGCGACAACGCGCTGCACTACCTGCAGTCGCTCGACGCGCGCCTGAACGAAGCCGCTGCCGCGCTGCGCGCCCAGCCGTCGGAACTGGTGCCGCGTATCGGCCAGGTGCAGGACCAGGTCCGTGCACTGGAAAAGGAACTGGAGAAGCTCAAGAGCAAGCTGGCTTCGTCGCAAGGCGATGAGCTCGTGTCGCAGGCAGTGGACGTCAAGGGCCTGAAGGTTCTGGCTGCCCAGCTTGAAGGCGCCGACGTGAAGACGCTGCGCGAAACGATGGACAAGCTCAAGGACAAGCTGCAGAGCGCTGCCATCGTGCTGGCCGCGGTCGCCGACGGCAAGGTAAGCCTGATCGCGGGCGTGACCGCCGACGCTACGTCGAAGGTCAAGGCCGGTGAACTCGTCAACTTCGTCGCCCAGCAGGTCGGCGGCAAGGGCGGCGGCCGTCCGGACATGGCACAGGCCGGCGGCACCGATCCGACGGGTCTGCCGAAGGCGCTGGCTGGTGTGACGGAGTGGGTATCGGCAAAGGTTTGATACCGACACCCTGACGTCGCCGTGAGGAAAGCGCCTGCCATGCAGGCGCTTTTCTTTTGTGCCGTGCGTGTCCTAGGCCTGGTTCGATGCGGTCGAGAACACCGAGTACATCAAATAGACCAGGTAACAGAAATAGGCCGTCATAGCGGCCGTCAGGAACTTCCAGTGCCGTGGGGTTTTGTCCAGGAAGCGTTTTATGAATCGCGGCACGTTGTCTCCTTTTGCAGTGATGAAGAGAAGTGGGGTACGTCGTGGCCGTGTGTACGACGTACGGATACGCAAGGCAATGCAGTGGATTGCCTATCCTAAGTGCGCTGCCACCCCGTGCAAATGAGACGGTTCTGAAACCGCGCGCAAGAAACTCCGGCGGCGGTGTGGCGCCAATCGTGCCGACCCGGGGTGGAATCCCGGATCTACTTCCCTCCGCCCCCCGTCAAGGCCGACACGATATCGATCGGTAGCGGAAACACGATCGTCGAACTCTTGTCGCCCGCGATCTGGGTGAGCGTCTGCAGATAGCGCAGCTGCATCGCCTGCGGCTGGCGCGCCAGCATCTGCGCGGCTTCCAGCAGCTTTTCCGATGCCTGCAGCTCGCCCTCGGCGTGAATGATCTTGGCGCGGCGCTCGCGCTCCGCCTCGGCCTGGCGAGCAATCGCGCGCACCATCGACTCGTTGATATCGACGTGCTTGATTTCGACGTTCGATACCTTGATGCCCCATGCATCGGTCTGGGAATCGAGCACTTTCTGGATGTCGAGGTTGAGCTTCTCGCGTTCCGCCAGCATCTCGTCGAGCTCGTGCTTGCCCAGCACCGCGCGCAGTGTGGTCTGCGCCAGCTGGCTCGTGGCTTCCAGGAAATTGGCCACCTGGATGATCGCGCGCTCCGGGTCCACCACGCGGAAGTACACCACGGCATTGACCTTGACCGACACGTTGTCGTGCGAAATCACGTCCTGCGGCGGCACGTCGAGCACCACGGTGCGCAGGTCCACGCGCACCATCTGCTGCACGGCCGGGATGATCAGCACCAGGCCCGGCCCCTTGACGCGCCAGAAGCGGCCCAGCATGAATACGACGCCGCGCTCGTACTCGCGCAGCACGCGAAACGCGGATACCACCAGCAGGACGAGCAGGAAGATCAGTCCGCCGAAGCTGAATCCGAATGCCATGTTGGGCTCCTTGTTGTGTCAGGCATCGTGAATCGAGGTGACGTCGAGCACCAGGCCGTGGCGCCCGGTCACGCGGACCGGCTGGCCGCGCGCGAGCGGGCGATTGCTGTGGATGCGCCATTGCTCGCCACGTACCATCGCCCAGCCATCGGCGGGATTGCCGTCGCCATGTTCGACATGGTCGACCACCACCCCGACGCTACCCACCAGTGTGTCGGCGCCGCTGACCACCGGCCGTCGGCGCGCGCGTAACAGCAGCGTGGACATACCGAACAGAAATACCGCCGAAATGCCGCACAGTCCGGCGATCAGCGACAGCGGCACGCCAAAGCCGGGCACGTCGGTATCGATCAGCATCACGGCCCCAAACGCGAACGCAATGATGCCGCCGATGCCCACGGCGCCGAATGTCGGCAGGAACAGTTCCGCCACCATGCATGCCACGCCAAAAGCGATCAGCGCCAGTCCGGCGTAGTTGACGGGCAGCATCTGCAGCGCGAACAGGCCAAGCAGCAGACATATCGCGCCGGCGATGCCCGGCACCACCATTCCCGGCGTGGAGAATTCGAAGATCAGTCCATAGATGCCGATCATCATCAGGATCAGGGCCACGCTGGGATCGGTGATGACCGCCAGCAGGCGGCTGCGCCAGTCAGGCTCCAGCGTCACGATCGGCGCGCCCGATGTGTGCAGCGTGCGCACCGCGCCCGCCGCGGTGTACTGCTTGCCGTCCAGTTGCTGCAGCAGGGTGGGCAGATCGGCGGCGACGATGTCCGCCACCTTCTGCGCCACCGCTTCGTCGGCGGACAGGCTGACGGCTTCGCGCACCGCCCGTTCGCCCCATTCGGCATTGCGGTGCCGTAACTGCGCCAGTCCGCGGATATAGGCCGAGGCGTCGTGCATCTGCTTGCGCGTCATCGTGTCTTCAGCGGCCGGCGCGCTGGCGGGCGCCGACGCCGGCGCGGGTCCGGCCTCTGGCTTGGGTCCGCCGATGCCGATGGCTACCGGGCTTGCGGCGCCGAGGTTCGTGCCGGGCGCCATTGCGGCGATATGGCTCGCGTAGAGGATGTAGGTGCCGGCACTGGCGGCCCGGGCGCCGCCCGGATAGACATAGGTGGCCACCGGCACCGGCGATGCCAGGATGGCCTGGATGATGTCACGCATCGATTTGTCGAGTCCGCCCGGCGTGTCCATTTGCAGCACGATCAGCTGCGCGCCTTGCTTGCGGGCCCGCTCCATGCCGCGCACGGCGAAACTGGCGCTGGCCGGGCCGATGGCTCCCTGCACGGGAATGACATAGATGGGGGAGGCCGCTGGTGCGGATGCGGCCGGCGGTTGTGCCGGCGTTTGGGCGAGCACGCCCGGGATGGCAAGCAATGCCAGGCTCACGCAGGCTAGCGCCAGCCAGTGCGCCCAGGGTCCGGCATGAAGCTGCCGATGCGACGCAAATGCATATGTCATGGCGGGGCGCGGCCCGCCGTGGATGCCGTGGCCGCGCCACTTTCAGTGTAGGCGACCGGGCACATCCTGCATGGCGATGCGCGTTCTCAGGCCGCCGCGCGTGTGTCGTCGAGCGTACCTGGCCCATCGGCCGGCACGGCGGCGAGCATGCCCGCCAGCGCTGACAGGGCTGCGCTGCCCATCGACGGATGCCACGCCAGCACCGTGGTCACGCGCCCCGTTTCGCCCAGCGGATGAATGCCGATCCGCGGCAGGTTGCGGTAGAGCCCCAGCACCGATCGCGGCACGATGCCCACGCCGATGCCCGCGGCGGCGCAGGTCACGATGGCGTGATACGAACCGAGCTGGATGACGCGGTTGGCGCTCCGGCCGCACTGGCCAATCCATCGTTCCAGGCGCGTGCGGTAGTTGCACCCGCTCTCGAAGGCCAGCAGCGTGGCGCGCGCGATATCGTCCGGTGTGCGGATCGGCGGGTGGCTGGTGCTCGATACGATCACCAGTTCCTCCTCGAACGCCGGCAGGCTTGCCAGATCCGGATCGCCCAGCGGCTCGGCCACGAAGGCGCAGTCCACCTCGAAGCGGCGCACCGCGTCGAGCGCCTTGCCGGTGATCAGCGTCACCAGTTCCAGCTCCACGTCTGGCCACTGCTGGTGATAGGCGGCCAGGATGTTGGGAAGGCGGCTGGCGGCCGTGCTTTCCATCGACGCGATCCGCAGCCGGCCGTGCGGGTGGGCAGGCTGCACCGCGTGACGCGCCTCCTCGGACAACTGCAGGATGCGGCAGGCGTAATCGAACAGCGTCTGGCCGGCCGGCGTCAGCACGATGCGGCGCCCGTCGCGGACAAACAATTCGACGCCGAGCGATTGTTCGAGCTGTCGAATCCGGGTGGTCACGTTCGATTGCACGCGATGGAGGCGCTCAGCCGCCCGCGTGATGCCGCCGGCTTCCACCACCGTGCGAAAAATCTCAAGTGCGGCCAGGTCCATTTCCGTTATCCCCTCGAATCAAGATGGGTCTCATCTTAATAATTCATTTTTCGTGATGGATCGTTCGCGCATAGCATAGTCAACAACGCAAGAATTCTCCAGTCGCCCCCGATGACGCTCCGATCCGTTTCCTTTTCTCCCTATGCCCCTGGTCAACGCTGAGGCTTCCGCCGCACAGGCCGGCCGGGACACGGCTGGTCCGCTGGCCGTGGCGTTGGCCGGATTGGTCTCGCTTGCCCTGGCAATGGGGATTGGCCGCTTCGCGTTCACGCCGTTGCTGCCGATGATGTTGCACGACGGCACGCTGACGCTGGCCGAGGGCGGCGCACTGGCCACGATGAATTACATCGGTTACCTGCTGGGCGCGGTGCTGTGCCTGTTCATTCGGCCAGACCCGGTGCGGATGGTGCGCGGCGCGCTGGCGTTGACGGTTGTTCTCACGCTCGCAATGGCGCTGCCCGGCGGCATGCCGGCCTGGCTGGCATGGCGCACGGTGGCCGGCATCGCCAGCGCGCTGGTAATGGTCTACGGCACGGCCTGGTGCATGCAACGCCTGGCCGAGCTGGGCCACCCCACACTGGGCGGCCTTATGTTTTGCGGCCCGGGCATCGGTATCGTCGTGACCGGACTTTCAGCCTTTGGCATGGTGGCCGCGCAATGGCAGGCCACCTGGGGATGGATCACGTTTGCCACCCTCGGGTTGCTGTTGCTGGTGCCCGTATGGCGTGTCTATGGGTCGCCGGCCCCGGTGGCGCAGCATGCCACCGGCCATGCGGCGGCGAACGGGACGCCCCCGACGCCGCGCCTGGATCTGGAAACCTGGGCGCTGACGCTTGCCTATGGGCTGGCCGGGTTTGGCTACATCATCACGGCCACGTTCCTGCCGGTCATTGCCCGGCACGCGATGCCGGGCACCGTCTGGGCCGACCTGTTCTGGCCGATCCTTGGCGCTGGCGTGGCGGTGGGTGCATGGCTGGCGACGCGCGTCGGCATGCATCACGACAACCGGCGCATGATGATGGTGCTGTACACGCTGCAGGCGGCGGGCGTTGGTGTGGCGGCACTGTGGCCCACCGTGGCCGGCTTTGCGCTGAGCAGCTTGCTGGTGGGGTTGCCGTTCACGGCGCTGGTGTCGTTTGCGATGCGCGAGGCACGCCGCCTGTGGGGTACGCGGGCATCGAAACTGATCGGCCTGATGACGGCCGCGTACGCCATCGGCCAGATTGCCGGACCGCCGCTTGCAACGGCGCTGGTGGCGCGCACGGGCGGCTTCGCCGCCTCCCTGGGCGTGGCCGCGCTGGCGCTGCTGGCCGGCGCGGTGATCTACCTGTGGATGTGGCGCACATGGCCGGCGGGCGGACACACGCCCCGCTAGCGACTGCGCTACAGTATCGGCTTCGCCGCTCACTCGACCTGGCCGCATTCGCGCCGGCGCTGCAGGGCGGCGCGAAAGCCAAAGCCCCATGTCTTTTGCCTTGCAGCCAGGGCGTGCCGCCGGCCCGACCTGGCCCATCAGTCCGGAGGAAGCGCGCGTGCGCGTGGACCTGGCAGCCGCCTATCGGCTGGCAGCGCTGGAACGCTGGGACGACCTGATTTACACCCACATCTCCGCCACCGTGCCCGGTGAGCCGGATCATTTCCTGATCAATCCGTTCGGTTTCGCCTTCGACGAGATCCGTGCGTCGGACCTGGTCAAGATCAACGGCCGTGGCGAAGTGGTGGGCGAGACCGTGCATCCGGTGAACGTCACCGGCTTCGCGCTGCACGCGGCGGTGCATGCCGCGCGCGCCGACGCGCATTGCGTGATGCACCTGCATAACACCGCCGGCATTGCCGTCTCCGCGCAGGCCGAAGGGCTGCTGCCGCTGTCGCAACATGCGATGCGCTTCCACGGCCGCATGGCCTATCACGACTATGAAGGATTGGCCTTCTCGCCAGCCGAAGGCGCGCGCCTGACGGCATCGCTCGGTGACCATCCCGCCATGCTGCTGCGCAACCACGGCACGCTGACAGTGGGCCGCACCGTAGCGGAGGCTTATGTGCTGATGGCCACGCTGATCAAGGCCTGCGAGATCCAGCTCGGCGCCCAGCTCGGCAGCGCGACCGTACAGCCGGCGCCGGCCATCGCGGACAAGACGTCGTTGCAGCTGTTCGACAACGGTGCCATCGAGGGCGTGATGGAATGGCCCGCGCTGCTGCGCCGACTCGATAAAATCGATCCCGCTTACAAAGACTGAAAAACAATATCCGAAGGAGTCATGCAATGCCCACGTTTCACGTAGAGATGTTCGAAGGCCGTACCGTTGATCAGAAGCGCAAGTTCGTCGAGGAAATCACGCGCGTCACGTGCGATACGCTTGGCTGCTCGGCCGGCGCCGTCGACATCATCATCACCGACATCAAGCGCGAGAACTGGGCTACCGGTGGTGAGCTCTGGCTCGACAAGAAGTAACGCAAAGCGATAGCACGCGCGAACAGACAACACCCAGCAAGGTTCGACCAGATGACCACCGCAGTTTCCGCCATGCAGCAGTTTGCGTCCGACAACTACGCCGGCTTTTGCCCGGAGTCGCTGAAGTACTTTCTTGAGGCCAATGCCACTGGGCATGAGAAGGCCTATGGCGACGACAGCTGGACGCAGAAGGTTTGCGATCGCATCCGCGATCTGTTTCAGACCGATTGCGAAGTCTTCTTCGTCTTCAACGGCACGGCGGCCAACTCTCTGGCGCTGTCATCGCTGTGCCAGTCATACCATTCGGTGATCTGCCACGAACTGGCCCATATCGAAACCGACGAGTGCGGCGCGCCGCAGTTTTTCTCGAACGGTTCGAAGCTGCTGACCGCGGCTGGCGAGAACGGCAAGCTGACGCCCGACGCCGTGGAGTCGCTGGTCACGCGCCGGTCCGACATCCACTATCCAAAGCCGCGCGTGGTGTCGCTGACGCAGGCCACGGAAGTGGGCACGGTGTACACGGTGGACGAAGTGCACGCGATTGCGGCCATCGCCAAGCGGCGCCAGTTGCGCGTGCACATGGATGGCGCCCGATTTGCCAACGCGGTGGCCTCGCTGGGTGTGCATCCGTCCGAGATCACGTGGCGTGCCGGTGTGGACGTGCTGTGTTTCGGCGGCACCAAGAACGGCCTGCCCGTGGGCGAGGCGGTGGTGTTTTTCGATCGCCGGCTGGCCGAGGATTTTGCGTACCGGGTCAAGCAGGCCGGTCATCTGGCGTCGAAGATGCGGTTTATCTCGGCGCCGTGGCTTGGCATGCTTGAAAACGATGTGTGGCTCAAGAACGGGCGTCATGCCAATGCGATGGCCACGCTGCTGCAACAGCGCATTGCCGATATCCCCGGCGTGCGCATCATGTTCCCGACCGAGGCCAATGCGGTGTTCGCCGAACTGCCGCTGCCGGCTATCGACGCGCTGCGGGCCAAGGGCTGGCTGTTCTACACGTTCATCGGCGCGGGCGGTTGCCGTCTGATGTGCGCGTGGGACCTGCAGCCCGAAACGGTCGAAGCCTTTGCCGCCGATATCCGCGCTGCCTGCACCTGACATCGGCCGAGAATTTCCAGAAAGACGATAACCAGAAAGTCCCAGGAGCCCCACGATGCAACCCTATCGATTCTGCCCCCAATGCGGTGCGGAGCTGGAACACCTGCCCATGTCCGGGCGCTTTCGTCATGCCTGCGTGCAGGACGGCTGCGGCTTCGTGCATTGGGACAATCCGTTGCCGGTACTGGCGGCCGTGGTCGAGTACGAAGGAAAACTGCTGCTGGCGCGCAATGCCGCGTGGCCTGAGAAGATGTTCGCGCTGGTTACCGGTTTCATGGAGCGCGACGAAACGCCGGAACTGGGCGTGGCGCGCGAGCTGAAGGAAGAGACCAACCTGGACGCCGTGTCGGCGTCGCTGATCGGTGTCTACGAGTTCATGCGCAAGAACGAGCTGATCATTGCGTATCACGTGCGGGCCGAAGGGGATATCCGGCTGTCCGAGGAGCTTGTTGAGTACAAGCTCGTGGCGCCGGAAAAAATGCGGATCTGGAATGCCGGCACCGGGTTTGCCGTGGCCGATTTTCTGGAACGCAGGGGCCTGCCGGTTCGGTTTTTCGATCGCGCTACCGGGGACGACATCCCCGACCCGCGCCGGCCGACTGACTTCAGCCTGGTCGCTGCTTCGCTACAATACGGCATCAATCAGAAATAGAAGGTGAGAGGATGGATTTCCAGAAAGAAGTGGACGCGCGCGGCCTGAACTGCCCGCTGCCGATCCTGCGGACCAAGAAGGCGCTCGCCGACATGGCCAGCGGCGAAGTGCTGAAGGTGCTGGCCACCGACCCCGGCGCCACGCGCGACTTCCAGGCTTTCGCCAAGCAGACCGGCAACGAACTGCTGTCGCATGCGGAAGTGGACAAGGTCTTCGTGTTTTACATGAAGCGCCGCTGATTGCGCCGTGAGCATAAAAAAACCGCCTCCGAAGAGGCGGTTTTTTGTTTCCAGTCGTGACAGCGCGCGAATCAGCCGCGCTGAGCGAGATACGAGCTGAATTCGTCGCGCACTTCCGGGTGCTTGAGTGCGAATTCCACGGTGGCCTTCAGATAACCGAGCTTGCTGCCGCAGTCGTAGCGCACGCCCTTGTAGCGGTACGCCAGCACCTGTTCCTGATCCAGCATCGCCTGGATTGCATCGGTGAGTTGGAACTCACCGCCCGCGCCCGGCTTGAGCTGGCGAATGTGTTCGAAGATGCGCGGCGTCAGGATGTAACGGCCTACCACGCCCAGGTTCGACGGTGCGTTTTCAGGCGCCGGCTTCTCGATGATGCCGGACATCTTGATCACGCGCTCATCCCATTCGCGGCCATCGACCACGCCGTACGACCGGCTCTGTTCGGGCGAGATTTCCTCGACACCGAGCACCGAGCAGTTGTAGTGGTTATAGATGTCCACCATCTGCTTCATCACCGGTTCGTCGTTTTCGCCGTCCAGCAAGTCATCGGCCAGCATCACGGCGAACGGTGCGTCGCCAACCAGTCGCGCGGCGCACAGCACCGCGTGGCCCAGGCCCAGTGCCTCGGGCTGGCGCACGTAGAAGCATTCCACGTTCTTGGGCTTGATTGAGCGAACGACGTCAAGCAGTGCCTGCTTGTTCTTGGCTTCAAGCTCCATTTCCAGTTCGTAGGCCTTGTCGAAATGGTCCTCGATGGCGCGCTTGGAGCGGCCCGTGACGAAGAT
>DAIOET010000023.1:13870-27571 GCA_036746135.1 Cupriavidus sp. | reverse complement strand
TCGCCATCGCGGTCGATGAACGCGCGCATCACGCCCTTGACCGACTGCACGTTGGCCAGGATCTGGTCAGCCACCTTCTTGTTGTGCTCAAGGCTGTCGCTCTGCACCTTGATCACGATCTGACCCTTGATCTGGGAGATGCTCTCCAGAATGTTGTCGCGCACCGGTTGCGAGAAATTCGGTTCGATACCCGGCAGCTGGCGCAGGTTGCGGTTGATCTCCTCGATGATCTTGCGCTTGTCGAAGCCCGCGCGCCATTGCTTGTCGCTCTTCAGGTCGACCAGAATTTCCACGGTGTTGATCAGCTTCGGATCGGTGCCGTCGTCGGGGCGGCCCACCTTCGAAATCGTGGTGTTCACTTCCGGCGTCTTGCGAATCACGCTGCGCAGAATGCGCGCCTGTTCGCGTGCCTCGTCGAGCGAAACCGATGCCGGCAGGTCAAAGCTGACCCACATCGACCCTTCGTCCAGTTCCGGCAGGAACTCGCTGCCCAGGAACTTGCCCACGCCCACGGTCACCACCAGCAGGCCCAGCGCCACGGCCACCACCTTCTTCTTGTTGTCGAGCGCCCAGGCCAGCATCGGCTCGTAAATGCGCTTGCAATAGCGCACCACGAAATTGTCTTCGTGAGCGATGTTCTTCGTGAGCAGCAGGTGGCACAGCAGCGGTACCACGGTCAGCGACAGGATCAGCGATCCGATCAGCGCGCCCGTCACTGTATAGGCCATCGGCGCAAAGATCTTGCCCTCGTGGCGTTGCAACGTGAAGATCGGAATGTGCGCGGCGATGATGATGACCATCGAGAACACGGTCGGACGGCCCACCTCGGTGGTGGCCTGCAGAATCGCATAAAGCCGCGCGCGGCTGTCCTTGATCTGCTGCTCTTTCAGCTCGCCCAGCCGCTTGAAGATGTTCTCGACGACGATCACCGCGCCGTCGACGATAATCCCGAAGTCCATCGCGCCCAGCGACAGCAGGTTGGCCGGAATGCCCACCCACGTCAGGCCGATGAAGGTCGACAGCAGCGACAGCGGAATCACCAGCGCCACGATGGCCGCCGCCCGCACGTTGGCCAGGAACAGGTAGAGCACGGCCAGCACCAGCAGCGCGCCTTCCACCAGGTTGCCGAACACCGTATGCAGCGTCTTGTCGATCAGCGTGGAGCGGTCGTAGTACGGCACGATCTTCACGCCCTTGGGCAGAATCTGCGTATCGAGCAGTTCGATCTTCTGCTTGAGCGCCTCCAGCACCACCGACGGGTTCTCGCCCTTGCGCATCACCACGATGCCGGACACGATGTCATCCTCGTTGTCCTGGCCCATCAGGCCCTGCGGCGGCGCCGATCCCACCTTCACCTCGGCGATATCCTTTACCAGGATCGGCGTACCGTTGTTCTCCGCCACCACCACGTTGGCGATGTCCGCCGACGAACGGAAGCTGCCCAGCGAGCGCAGCAGGTATTGCTGGCGGCCGTGGGCCACCGCGCCGCCGCCGGCATTCGAGTTGCCGCGCTGCAGTGCCGTGAACAGCTGCGACAGCGAAATCTTGGCATCGCGCATGCGGCCCAGATTCGGGTTCACCTCATACTGCTTGATCGAACCGCCAATCGTAACCAGATCCGCCACGCCCGGCACCTGGCGCAGGTTCTTTTCCACCACCCAGTCCTGCAGCGTGCGGAGTTCCTGTGCCGTATAACCCTTGCCGGTCAGACGGAAGCGGAAGATTTCGCCGATGGCCGTGGACAGCGGCGCCAGTTCCGGCTGCACGCCGTCGGGCAAGTCCACGCTACGCAGGCGCTCGATGATCTGCTGACGCGCGTTGACGTCGGTGGCCTTGTCGTTGAAGGTCACCATCATGAACGACAGGCCGAACTGGGTGTGCGAGAACACGCGCACCGAGTTGGGCGTGCCGGCCAGCGCCGTTTCGATCGGAATCGTGACCTGGCGCTCCACTTCCTCGGCCGCGCGGCCCGGGTACAACGTGATGATGTTGACCTGGATGTCCGAGACATCCGGGAATGCCTCGATCGGCAGGTTTTTGAAAGCGGCCAGGCCGCCCGCGATAAAGATGATCAGGCCGAGCCAGACAAACAGCTTCTGGTGCAGCGCGAAATGAACAATGCGCGAAATCATCTGGCCGCCATCCTTATTGCTTGGCGGACGCACGCGCGGCATTCACCGCGGTGGCATCGCGCAGGATGTCTTGCAGATAGAGATTGCCGTCCGTGATCACCACATCGCCGGCCTTCAGGCCCGACACCGCCTCGGTGATGCCCGGCATCGACACGCCGAGCTTGACCTCGCGGCGTTCGAAAACGAAAGGCGTGGCCGACGTCCGCACAAACACGTAGTTCTTGTTGTCCGCCAGGAAGACTGCCTTCGACGGCACCGAAATCCCCTGGAAAGACGCGGCCTGCAGTTTGGCCGTGACATACATCTCGGCCTTCAGGCGGCGATCGGCATTGGGCACCGCCAGGCGCACCTTCACGCTGCGCGATGCCGGATCGACGTAGTCGGCAATCTTGATCACGGTGCCGGTGAACGTTTCACCCGGATACGCCGCGCTGGAAAGCTGCACGTTGATGCCTGGCTTGAACAGGCCAAGGTCCGCCTCGGCGGCATCGAGCTGCGCCCAGAGCGTGGACGGGTCCGTAATCAGGAACAGCGGTGCGTTGGGTTGCTGGTCCGGGCGAACTTCCATGCCCGTATTGATATTGCGCTCGACGACCAGACCCTCGATCGGGCTGCGCAGTGCAAAGCGCTGGTTCACCGCATCGCCGCCGCCGGCGCCGTACATGTGCAGCGCGGCCTGCGTGCGTGCCAGGTCGGCAGCGGCGCGGGCGTTGTCCGCCTGGGCCTGCTCCAGATCCTTCTGCGCAATCACGCCGGCCTGGTAAAGCTCGCGCTGGCGTGCCAGGGACTTGGCCGCCACCGCGCTATCGGCGGCGGACTTGCGGGCATCGGCCTGGGCCACGCCGTAGTCGGGCGATGTCAGCATCGCCAGCGGCTGGCCCGCCTTCACGGTGGTGCCCGGCTGCACAAGGACGTCCATTACCCGGCCGACGAACGGCGTAGCCACGCGCACGGTCTTGTCCTCGTTCCAGACCAGCCGCCCCGGCATGCTCAGCATGCGGTCGCCGCCACTCTGCACGGGCTGGCCGATCACGCCCGGCAGCGCCTTCACATTGGCCGGATAGGTGATGGTCTGTCCGGTGATCTTCGGATCATCATCATTGTCCGGAACTTCCTTCTTGCCGCAGCCGGTCAGCACCAGCGCGCACAGCGACACGACGGCAGCCATCCGCACGGCACCGGTGCGGGTCATTCGATTGTCACCGGAGAAAAACGAGAGATTAAGGGCGCGACGCATCGGTACGAACCTGGGGAAGCTTGTTGAGATCGGAATTGGTGCTTTGCAGCGCGGTCAGGTAGGCCGCCAGGGCCTTGGCATAGTTGCCCTGCGCCTCCACTGCATCGACACGGGTCTGGCGCAGTGCCCGACGCGCGTCGAGCAGGTCCAGCACGCCACTGGCGCCCTTCGAATAGGCAAACTCGGCACTGTTGGCCACGCTTTCGGCGGCCGGCAGCACGGATTCGCGCATCTGCTGCAGCGACGCGCGCGCGGCATCCAGTTGCGCGCGCAGCCGGCCGATGTCGTTCTGGGCTTCGAGCAGAATGCGGTTGCGATCGTCGAGCGCGGCGTAGTAGTCCACCTCCGCGCGGCGCGCCTCACCACCGAAGCTGTGGCGCACGAATAGCGGAATCGACACAAAGGCGCCGTAGCTGTTGCCGCTGCCGGTGGTATTGGATTCGGAGATCGGGTAGTGCTCGTACTGCACGCCCACGGTCACATCGGGCACGCGACCCGCACGGGCGAGGTCGCGTTGCGACGACGCGGCGGCCAGGCGCGCCTCCGCGGCGGTAACGTCCGGCCTGCGTTGCAGCACCTCGGGATCGAACGACGGCACCTGGGCATCGAGCGCGGGCCAGTCCGCCACCAGGCGGTTATCGGTCAGCGTGCCGGGCACACCCATTGCGGCGGCCAGGGCCGCCTTGTCGCTGGCGTGGTCGGCAATCGCGTTGCGCAGATCGGTCTGCGCGCGCAGTGTTTCGAGCTGGAGCTTGGTCACGTCGGCGCGCGACACATCGCCCGCTTTCAGGCGCGTCTCGTTGGCCTGCTGTGTCCGCCCATACAGCCCAACCGTCTCGGTCAGCACTTCCACGCGGGTCTGGCTGACCACGGCCTCGTACCAGGCCTGATCCACGGCGCCGAGCTGCTGGGCCACCACGGCCTGCGTCTGCTCGCCGGCGGCGGCACTGGCCTTGCGCGCGACCTCGGAACGCAGATTGCCCTTGTTGGCGGTTTCGATGACCTGGTCCACGCGGACCGTGGAATCGACGGTCTTGCTGCGCAGGTTGCCGGACCCGACACCGAGATGCGGGTTGATGTTGGCCACGCCCAGGCTCAGCACCGGATTGGGCCGTTGGGATGCGATCTGGATATCGGCCTGGCTAGCCTCTTCGCTGCGGCGGGCCGCGATGATGTCGCGGTTGCAGCGCGATGCGTCAAGCCGGGCTTGCGCCAATGTCAGGGCAGCCTTGGCCGGAGGCGGCACGCAGGGGCCGTCGGGCGGCATCGGCGCGCTGGCGGCATGGCCAGCGCTGGCCACCAGGGCAAGCAGCGTTGCCGCGGCGGCGCGGGAAACAGGAAAATGCACGATCAGTCTGGCTCAATTCGACTTGCGGTCTGCTGTAAACGACCGTGCCACCTGAATGGTGCACCGGGTAAGCGACTTTTATCGTTCTTTAATTTCCCGGTGGCCTGCCTCTCGCGCTTCAAAATCGGCCCGGCACGATCTCCCATGCGCATTTGAACGCAACCTGATTACAAACGGCTTTCATCCTGCTCATATTTTTCGATATTTGCATCGAACCCACCGGTCAGGGAAAACACCGATTGGCGCGGACCCGGCGTAAATAGAAGCACCATTCCGCCCTTAATAAAACATTAATAGAGCGCGGCCGCGACAATACGCTGGGCGCGCTCCAATACTGGCCGATCGACCATCTTGCCATCCACCGCAATGGCCGCGCCATGTGCCGCCGCGGCCTGTTCCACCACCCGCCGGGCCCAGGCAACTTCGGCCCCGGTCGGGGCCAGCGCCTGATGCACACCGCCCACCTGGTTCGGATGAATCAGCAGCTTGGCGCCAAAGCCAAAGCGCCTGCCCCGCAACGTGTCGGCAGCCAGTGCCTCGGCGTCGCCGATGGCCGTGCAAACCCCATCGACCGGCGCCGGCAGACCGGCGGCGCGGGAATGGAGCACGAGTTCGCTGCGGAAGTGATGCAGCGGCAGGTCGTCGTCGCCGACATCGAGGTCGAACATCAGGTCGATGCTGCCGAACAGCAGGCGCGTCACACCCGGCGTTTTCGCCACATCGCGCAGGTCGGCAAAGCCCGCCGCCGTTTCCAGCAGCGCGTGGCAGGGCATGTCCGGCAGCACAGCCCGCAGCGCCGCCAGCGACGCCTTGTCAGTCTTTGGCAGGACGATGGCCCGCACCGCATGCGTCTGGCAAAACGCGAGATCGTCGGCAAAATACGCGGTATCGGCGCCGTTCACGCGCAGCAGCAGCGCCACACCGGCCGCATCCGCCTGATCCTGCAACGCAGGCCACGGTGTGCGCAGCGCGTCGCGTGCTTCAAGCTTGGCCTCTGGGGCGACGGCATCTTCCAGATCGACGATAACGGCATCGGCACCGGCGGCCAGCGCCTTGCCAATGCGTTCGGGGCGCGATGCCGGCACGAACAGGTAGCTGCGCGGTGCGCGGGCGGTTTTGGTGGTCATGCCCGCTCCTCAGACCACGCCATCGGCGTGAAGGGTGGCGATTTGCGCGGCGTTGCAACCCACTTCGGCCAGGATGGCGTCAGTATGCTGGCCCACGGCCGGAACCGGGTCCATGCGCGCATCGGTCATGCCCGGCGGCAGCAGTGCCGGCACCGGTCCGGCGGCCGTTTCCACCTGGCGCCAGCGCTCGCGCGCCGCCAGTTGCGGATGGTTCCAGACGTCCGCCATCGTATTGACATTGGCGTTGGCGATCTTGGCCTCTTCCAGCCGTTGCACCACTTCGGCGGCGGTAAGCCGCGCGAATGTCTCGACGATGCGGGCGCGCAACTGCGCGCGGTTGGCGCTGCGCAGGCTGTTGGTGGCAAACGCGGCCTGCGTGGCCAGTTCCGGCTCCTGCAGTACCACCTTGCAGAACACCGCCCATTCGCGCTCGTTCTGCAGCCCCAGCATCACGGTCTTGCCGTCGCCGGTCGGGAACGGACCGTAGGGGTAGATCGTGGCGTGTGCGGCACCGGCACGCGGCGGCGGCTCCGCGCCGTCGAACGCGTAATACATCGGAAAGCTCATCCACTCGACCATCGATTCGAGCATCGACACGTCGATACGCTTGCCCCGCCCGGTCTGCCCCCGTTCGATCAGCGCCGCCAGCACATTGCTGTAGGCGTACATGCCGGCGGCAATGTCGGCCACCGAGGCGCCGGCCTTGACGCCTTCGTCCGGCGTGCCCGTCACCGAGACAAAGCCCGATTCGCTCTGCACCAGCAGGTCATATGCCTTCTTGTCGCGGTAAGGCCCGTCGCCGCCATATCCCGAAATATCGCAGACGATCAGGCGCGGATAGCGCTTGGACAGCGTCTCATAGTCAAGCCCGAGCCGTGCCGACGCGCCGGGGGCCAGGTTCTGCACCAGCACGTCGGTCTTTTCCAGCAGCGCTTCCAGCACGGGCGCCGCGCCCGGCGCCTTGACGTCGAGCGTCAGGCTTTCCTTCGAGCGATTGGTCCAGACAAAGTGCGACGACAGCCCCCGCACGCGGCCGTCATACGCGCGTGCGAAATCGCCGGGGCCGGGTCGCTCGATCTTGATGACGCGCGCACCCAGGTCAGCCAGCTGGCGCGTGCAGAACGGCGCGGCAATGGCCTGTTCAAGAGAAACTACGGTGATGCCTTCAAGCGGTCTGGACATGGCAGTGTCTGGGGCGAATGGTGCGCATGGCACGATGCTGGCAAATCTACCCGTCCACGCCGTCCATGTGAAATAGGGATTGCGGAAGGCACCATAAGTAGAATCAATACCCTGGACTTTCCACATCTGATAAGCCAAGGAGACCGCAAACATGGACATCCGCGCCATGCGCTACTTCGTGGCCATCGTCGACCACGGCAGCCTGACCCGCGCGGCCGAAGTGGTCTGCGTGGCCCAGCCGGCGCTGTCGCAGCAGCTGGCGGCGCTGGAGGACGAATTCGGTGTGCCGCTGGTGCACCGTGGCGCCAAGGGCGTGCGCCCCACCGAAGCCGGCAAGACGCTCTACCGGCATGTTCGCAATATCCTGCGCCAGATCGAGATCGCCGGGGCCGATGTGCGCGTGGCGGGCACCGAAGTGTCCGGCAACGTGGCGATCGGCCTGCCCACCACGGCGGCGGCGGCCTTCGGCATGGCCCTGGTGCGCGCGGTGCGGCAACGTTATCCGCAGGTCCGGCTGCAGCTTTTCGAAAGCATGAGCGGCTATATCTCCGAACTGCTGAACCAGAACCGGCTCGACTTTGCGATCCTGTTCCGCGACACACCGTCGCGCGCGGTGGAACCCGAACCGCTGGCCAGCGAGCCGCTTTACCTGATTGGCAGACCGCCCGGCCCGGCACCCCGTGGCAAGGCAGGCGAAACGGTGGCGCTCAAGGCGCTCGACGGCATGCCGCTGGTGCTTCCGAGCGGATCGCAGGGCCTGCGTGAAGTGGTGGAGCGCAGCTTTGCCAAGGCAGGCATCACGCTGAACGTGGTGGCAGACCTGGATTCTCTGCCCTTCCTGCTGGCATCGGCACGCGAAGGGCTGGCCTGCACGATCCTGCCGGCGTCGTCGCTCGACGAGGGCGACGCGGACGTACCGCGCCGGCGCATCATGCCGGAGCTGCGCCGTACGCTGTCGCTTTGCTGGCCGCGCGCGTTGCCGCGTTCCAATGCGGCGGAGGCGGTGGCGGAGGTACTGCGCGAGATCGTGGCCGAGAAAATCGCCGCCGGTGGCTCGCTGGCGGCACCGCCCACGCCGATGCGATGACGGGACTCGCCCCGGCCGTCCAAGGCAGGACGGCCGCCGGGCGCGGAGCCGCTTGCCACGCGCGACGTCCTCCCGCATCATCCCCACATCCCACGTCGTTCGTCGCCCGACCCAGCAGTCATGGCAACTGCCAGCTACGAGTTCAAGCCGCATGAACGGCCCACGATTCCTGGGTCGCCGGCCACGCCCGACCATCCCACCCCGCGGCGGGTGGCCTACTTCTGCGTGGGTGTGCTCATCGGCCTGACCGGCGCCTTTGGCAATGCACTCGTCGTTGCCAATCTCAACAACATCCAGGGTGTTTTTGGTCTCTACAGCGACGAGGCCGCATGGCTGTCGACGGTTTATGTGATGACCAATGTCTGCATGTCGATG
Organism: Cupriavidus sp.; assembly: GCA_036746135.1. Taxonomy (GTDB): domain Bacteria; phylum Pseudomonadota; class Gammaproteobacteria; order Burkholderiales; family Burkholderiaceae; genus Cupriavidus. The sequence goes on along the minus strand of DAIOET010000023.1, from coordinate 19,083 downwards.
CTGGTGATCAAGTTCCGCCAGCAGTACGGCCTGCAGCGCTTCACGCTTGTCTTCCTGCTTTCCTATGCGATCGTCGCGGGGGCGCACCTGCTGACGCACTCGTTCGGCACGGCACTGCTGGCGCGCGCCGCGAATGGCGTCGCCGCCAGCGGCCTGTCCACGCTCGCGCTCTACTACATCATCCAGTCGCTGCCGGCGCGGCATCGACTGCGCGCGGTGGTCATCGGCTTCGGCGTGCCGCAACTGGCCACGCCGCTGGCGCGCACGTTTTCCACGGGCATGCTCGAAGCCGGCAACTGGCAAACGCTGTACGAGTTCGAGTTCGGACTGTCCCTGCTATCGCTGGTGGCGGTGGGCTTGCTGCGCCTGCCGCCCAGCGAGCGCATCAAGGCATTCGAGCCGCTCGACTTCGTCACCTTTGCGCTGTTCGCGCCCGGCATGGCGCTGCTCTGCGCGGTGCTGGGCCAGGGGCGCATCCTCTGGTGGACCGAGGCGCCCTGGCTCGGCTACGCCCTGTGTGGCGCGGTGATCCTCATCGCGGCGGCGCTCTGGATCGAGCACAACCGCGTGAACCCGCTGCTCAATACCCGTTGGCTCGGCAGCACCGCGATCATCCGCTTTGCCGTGGTAGCCACGTCGGTGCGCATCCTGCTGTCCGAACAACCGTATGGCGCCGTCGGGCTGCTTACCGCGCTCGGCATGGTCAACGACCAATTGATATCGCTCTACATCGTCGTATCGATCGCGACGGTGGCCGGCATTGCCGCGAGCGCTCTCACGCTGAATCCCCAGAACTTCGGCAGGCCCATTCGGATCTCGCTGATCCTGATTGCGATCGGTGCTTTCATCGATGCGGGTTCCACCAACCTGACCCGGCCGCAGAACATGTATTTCACGCAGTCGTTGATCGCGTTCGCGGCGGTCTACTTTTTGGGTCCGACGCTGCTGATCGGCATGGGCAGTGCGCTGCAACGCGGCATGAGCCACTTCGTCAGCTTCTCGGCGTTGTTCAGCATCACCCAGTCGCTGGGCGGACTGGCTGGATCGGCATTCCTGGGCACGTTCCAGACCTGGCGCGAGAAGATCCATTCCCATGCACTGGTGCAGAGCATCAGCCTGTCCGATCCGCTCGATGCGGCACGCATCCAGTTGCTGGGGAATGTCTATAACCGCGTGCTGGGCGACCCCTTGCTGCGGCAGACGGAGGGCGTCCTGGCGCTGGCACAGCAGGTCACGCGCGAAGCCAACGTGCTGGCATTCAACGATGTGTTCCTGGTCATCGGCATTCTGTCGACCGTGACGTTCGTCTGGCTGCTGGCGCTGCACCTCAGCAAGGTAGTGCCCGGCCATATCCCGGACAGAAAACCCGCGCCCCCTTCCACGGAGACCCGATCTTGAGCGCCACGCCCCCGCCGTCCGAGCCACCCGAGCGGCTCCAGGACCCCGTCGAGGTCGAATCGGCACCCAAAGGCTGGGCGCCGCCGCGCGGCACCTGGCGTGTGACCGCGTTCATCGTCGTTGGCGCGCTGGCGAGCGTGTTGATCATCCTGTTCGCGTGGGGCCTGCCGCCCTTCACCCGCACGATCCAGAGCACCGACAACGCCTATGTACGCGGCCAGACCACGATCATCAGCCCGCAGGTCAGCGGCTATGTGACCGAAGTGCCCGTGCACGACTTTGACCTGGTGAAGACGGGGCAGGTACTGCTACGCATCGACGAGCGGATTTACAGGCAGCGCGTGGAGCAGGCGCGCGCATCGCTGGACACGCAGATCGCCAATCTGGCCAATGCGGACCAGACCCAGCGTGCCCGCGAGGCCACGGTGGCATCGCAACTGGCCAATGCCGACAACGCCAAGGCGCAGCTGCTGCGCGCGCAGGCGGACATGAAGCGGGTGGACGAACTGGTGGCCGACGGGTCGGTCTCCCTGCGCGAACGCGATCAGACGCGCGCGGCATTGCGCCAGACTGAGGCGGCCGTCGAACAGTCGCGCGCCGCGGTGGAAATCGCGCGGCAGGACGTGCGGGCGATACTGGTCAGCCGCGACGGCCTGAAGGCCGCCGTGGAGCAGGCGCGCGCCGCCTTGCAACTGGCCGAGATCGATCTGTCGAACACGGTCGTCGTCGCGCCGCAGGACGGGCGGCTGAGCCAGATTGGCGCGCGGCTGGGCCAGTACGTGACATCGGGCACGCAGCTGATGTTCCTGGTGCCTCCGCAACGCTGGGTCATCGCCAACTACAAGGAAGCCCAGACCGCGCACATGGCACCGGGACAGCGCGCCAGCTTCCGCGTGGATGCGCTGGACAACGCCCGTCTGACCGGTCGAGTGGAACGGCTGGCACCCGCCGCGGGTTCCGAATTCGCCGTCATCGTGGCCGACAACGCCACGGGCAACTTCGTCAAGGTGGCACAGCGGATTTCCGTACGCATTGCAATCGATCCCGACCAGCCACTGGCGGAACGACTGCGCCCCGGCATGTCCGTGCAGGCGGAAGTCGATACCAGCACCGGCCGGCCGCCCGCGCGATGAAACGGACAACCCACGCCACGATCCTCGCGGCAGCGCTGCTGCTTGCGGCCTGCATGGGACCGCGTCCGCCGCAGCCGGAAGCCATCGCCCCGCCGCCGGCATGGCGCGTGGATGCCGGCCCGACCGTGGCGATCGAGCGCGACTGGTGGCAAGCCTATGGCGACCCGGCGCTTACCGCGCTGGTGACACAGGCGCTGACCCAGAATGACGACATCGCCATTGCCGTGACGCGCGTGCGCGAGGCCGATGCCCAGTCGCGCATCGCGCGCGCGGCATTGTTCCCGACCCTCGACTTCACGGCCGGCGGCACGCGCGCGCGGTCTATCAACGCATTTGGCGTGCCACGCTCTGCCAGTACCGGGCAGCTGGTCTTCGATGCGTCCTACGAGGTGGACCTGTTCGGCCGCATCCGCGACGCGGTGGGCGCCGCGCGCAACAACCTGCTGGCCAGCGAAGCGGCGCGCGACACCACGATCCTGTCGGTGTCCGCCGCCGCCGCGCGCGGCTATATCACCTTGCGCGCGCTCGACGCGCAACTGGAAGTGGTGCGCCAGACGTTGGATTCGCGCGCCGATGCATTGCGCCTGGCGCGCGGACGGGCGCAGGCCGGCTACACGTCGCAGCTCGAATATGAACAGGCACGCGCCGAATATGAGTCCACCGCGCAGGCGGTGCCGCAGGCCGAGCTGGCGGTGGCGCGCCAGGAAAACGCGCTCGGCGTGCTGATCGGGAACCCTGATGCCGGCGTCATTGCGCGCGGCTTGTCGCTGCAGGCGCTGCAGCAACCTCCGGTGCCCGATGGCCTGCCGTCCGATCTGTTGCGGCGGCGCCCGGACATCGCCCAGGCCGAATTCACGCTGGCCGCTACCGATGCCAGCCTGTCGGCCGCGCGCAAGGCCTATCTTCCGAGCATTCCGCTGACCGCTTCGGGAGGACTCGTGTATGCGACCGGGCTGGCCAATCCGGTGCGAATCTGGGCGCTCGGCGGCAGCGTGCTGGCACCGTTGTTCGAGGGCGGGCGCATCGTCGCCGGCGCCGATGCCGCCGCCGCGCAACGCGACGAGGCCGCCTACGCCTACCGCCGTGTGGCGCTGACCGCGTTCCGCGAAGTCAACGACAACCTTGCGGCCGTGCAGAAACTCGGCGAGCAGGAAGCGCGGCTGCGCGAGCAACGCGACGCATTGGCGGCCGCGCTGCGGCATGCCACGAACCGCTATCGCGCCGGATACTCGCCCTATCTGGAACAGCTCGACGCCCAGCGCCAGTTGTTCAGCGCGGAGCTGAACCTGATCCAGGCGCACGCGGACCGGCTCAATGCCAGTGTGGCCCTGTATCAGGCGATGGGCGGCGGCTGGCGGCCAGCGTCCACCGACACCGCAGCCCGATAAGAAAACCTTATGGCGCCAGACGCCGATTGAATTTCTCCTGCGCGCACCGCTGCGCTAGAGTGGTCGCCACACCACCCGGCATACGGCGAGACATCGTCGCCGGGCGGCATACAACAGGAGACAGCATGACCCGCAGCATTCGCGCCTTGGCCGGACTGGCGCTGGCGGCCGCCGCCATCGGCCACGCCCACGCAGACACTTACCCATCGAAGCCGATCCAGATGATCGTGCCGCAGGCGCCGGGCGGCACCAACGACATCGTCGCGCGACTGGTGGCAGCCGATCTCTCGCAGCGGCTTGGCCAGCAGGTCGTGGTGGAAAACCGCCCCGGCGCGGGCGGCAACATCGGCACGCAGACTGCCGCGCGTGCCACGCCCGACGGCTATACGCTGCTGATGACGATCAGCAGCACGCAGGCCATCAACCCATCGCTCTACCGCAGCGTGCCTTTCGACCCCGTCAAGGACTTCGAGCCGATCTCGACGGTGGCCACGGTGCCCAATGTGCTGGTGGTGAACCCGGCCTTCCCGGCCAAGTCGATGTCGGAACTGATCGCGATGGCCAAGGCCAAGCCCGACTTCTATCGCTACGCCTCAGCCGGCAACGGCACGTTGAATCACCTGCTGGGCGAGATGCTGAACACGACGGCCGGCATCAAGCTGGAACACGTGCCTTACAAGGGCGTGGCGCCGGCGCTCAACGATGTGCTCGGCAATCAGGTGCCGATGGCGTTCGCCAGCCTGCCCTCGGTGCTGGCACACATCAAGGCCGGCAAGGTCCGCGCGCTCGGCGTGAGCTCGGCCAAGCGCTCGCCATTCGCCCCGGATATTCCGGCCATCGGCGAAACCGTGCCCGGCTACAGCGGCGATCTCTGGGTCGGCCTGTTCGCGGTGCGGGGTACGCCGAAGGAAGTCACGCAGAAGCTGTCCAGCACGATGCAGGCCGCGCTTGCCGACAAGGCGCTGCGTGACAAGCTCGCCGCGCAGGGCGCTGAAGTGCTGAGCGGCACGCCGCAACAACTGGCCACCACGCTGCGCGCCGATATCGACAAGTGGGCGAAGATCGTGAAGCAGTCTGGCGCCCAGGTGGATTGAGCCGCATACTCCGCCTCGCCGCCTCACATCGCACACATGTCTGGATGCCCGCCATCACGCATCGCCGTGATGGCGGCATTGCCGTTCTGGGCGAAAGCATGTGCCGACGATATCGCGCCATCGATGCCGCCCCGATGCCGAGTTCGTTTTTCCCCAATGTCATGCCTCATGTCCGCGTATCATCGCGGACTTGCCTGATC
>DAIOET010000023.1:0-13770 GCA_036746135.1 Cupriavidus sp. | reverse complement strand
GTTTTTCCCCAATGTCATGCCTCATGTCCGCGTATCATCGCGGACTTGCCTGATCCGTACATCGCCCCCGATTCGCCATGCCTGACCATTCGTTGTTGTCCGCCCTGCTCATCTTCGGACTCGGAGGGCTGCTCGGCGGGGTTGGCGGGCTGTTCGGCATCGGCGGTGGCCTGATCGCCATTCCGGCACTGGGCCTGCTCTACGGCATGGACCAGCAACTGGCGCAGGGCACATCGCTGGTCATGATCGCGCCCAATGTCGTGATCGGCTTCTGGCAATACCGCAAGCGCGCCGATATCGACCTGCGAACGGCCGTCGTGCTTGGTCTGTCGGCGATGCTGGCCACCTATCTCTCCGCGCGGGTGGCAACGTCGATCGACGCCGCGCTGCTGCGCCGTATCTTCGCGGTCTTCATGATCGGACTGGCGACGTATTTCCTCTGGCGCCTGCTGCCCGGTCACGCCGTCACCCAGCAGCGGGCGCGCGCTTCCTCATCCTGGATTCCTGCCGTCGGCGTCGTCGGCGGCGCATTCTCCGGCTTCTTCAGCGTCGGCGGGGGCGTTGTCGCGGCACCTGCCCTGGTCGGCCTGTTCGGCATGCGCCAGGCGGCGGCACAAGGACTGGCCCTGGCCCTCGTCACGCCCGGCGCGGTCGTCGCCCTGCTCACCTACGCACATGCCGGCCATGTGGACTGGCGCAGCGGCATTCCTCTTTCGCTGGGCGGCATGCTCACGATCTCGTGGGGCGTGGCACTGGCCCATCGCATGCCCGAGCGGCGTCTACGTGCGGCGTTTGCCGTGTGCCTGATCGCGACGGCGGTGGTGATGCTGGTACGCGGCTAAGCAAAGTCGCGCCGGGGTTGCCCTCATCATCCCTGCTTGTGGAACACCAGGCTGAAGTTGTTTGCCGGCATCGGGATCGGTTCGGCGCAGGTCAAACCCTGTGCCGCGCCTAACGCGATCACGTCTTCCATGTCGCGTACACCCCAGTCGGCGTCCGCGATGCGTAGCTGCCTGTCGAAGGCCTCGTTGCTGGGCGCGGTGTGTGCGCCATTGCGGCGGTATGGACCGTAGAGATACAGCACGCCGCCCGGCGCAAGCCGTGTGCCGGCGCCCGCGAACAGTGCCTCGGCGGCGGCCCACGGCGCGATGTGGATCATGTTGATGCAGAGGATGGCATTCACGGTGCCAATGCCCCACGGCTCCTGCCGAACGTCGATCGCCAGTGGCGGAAGCACGTTCGTGACCTGCGCGTGGGCGGTCCAGGCGGCGATCGACTCGCGGTGGGTGGCATCGGGATCGCTGGGCTGCCAGGTCAGGCCCGGCAGCGCCGCCGCGAAATGCACCACATGCTGTCCCGTGCCGCTGGCAATCTCAAGCGCCGTGCCGTCCCGCGGCAAGGCGTCGCGCAATACGGCCAGGATCGGCGCACGATTGCGATCGGTGGCGGGCGCCATGCGGCGCGCGGTCAGGTCAGCGGCGGGCTGGGTCATGGGGTCTCCTGTGGGGTCGCGCCGGCTACGAAGTCAGGCGCGGGCCCACAGGTTAGCAAACCTGCCGTGGCCGCGTGGTCAGACAGTGCAAATCGCTCAGGCGCGCCGGTTCAGTCGCAGGGCCGACGGGGTGGCGGTGAGATAACCCACCGCGGCACCAAAACCATCCTTGTAGTTGGCGCGGATCAGCGGATCGAGCGCGGGCTTCACCTTGTCATGCAGGCCCTTTTCCCAATCACCGGCGTGCTGGAAATTGCTCATGATGTAGGTCCAGCCGTGAATCTCGTCCACGGCGTGCAGCCCCGTCGATTCGGCGCCGGCCGGGCACGACAGCACACGCGACAATTGCTTCGTATCGACGTTGTACGCCCACAGGAAGTTGTTGACGTGTGTATTGCTGTCTTCGCCGATGAACAGCGTGCGCAGCGTTTCCGAAAATTTCAGGTTGTCAGGCGTGGCCACCTTGTCCGGGTTGGCATAGTTGCCCAGCGCATCCTGAGCCTTCCGGGGACCTCCGCCCAGGTCTTCGGACACCAGCGCGGGCACGGCTGCCATATCCACGGGCACCCACTCGCTGTCGATACGCGCGCCCGCCTGATCCGTCTGCGCGGCGCGCAGGTTCAGCTCATAGACGGCGCCCGAGTACGGTCCTTCCACGCGGATGTCGCCCGCATTGGCGGCATTGCCCGCCAGCATGCTGGTCTCGATACGCGAGATCGCCGAATACGCCTTGCGGTCGGCGATATTGACGGTCGTGCCTTCCATCTTGGTGAAGCCCAGGCTGCCGCCCACCAGTGCCGCGTAGCGGTGTGTTTCCAGAAAGGCCGCCGCCTTTTCCTGCCCCGGCTTGAGCTTGACCCAGTTCGGCTTGCCATCGAACATGATGCGCGCGTAGCTGGAGTCTTCCGGGTCCTTGAACTGGACGTCCATGATGTCGGTGACCTTGATGCCGCCGTCCACGAGCTTGCGGATCTCGTCGCTGGTGGCGCTGCCGAGCGGAATCCACGACAGCGTGGCCGCGCCCGGACCCGTGCCCGAAGTCTGATGCCACTTGGCGACATAGAGCTTGCCGGCCGAGAGATCGCGCGGACGGTCGGCGATGAACATGAACAGGCCGCCGTTGGTGGCGTCGTCACCCATCAGCACGGTGCGCTCGTCGGGCATCACCTGCACGAGTTCATGGGAAATGCGGCCCATGCAGTAGTGCTTGCGGATCGATCCCGTACCGTCCGGGTTCACGGTTACCTCGGGCAGATGGCCGTAGTTGTACGGATTGGCGCGGCTGGCGTCGCCATACAGATGCTGGCTGAAGCCGCGCAGTTTCTTGTCGGTGCCGGCCTTGGCCGCGTCGGGTTCGTATTCCTCGCTCGACAGGTGGGTGTTCCAGGGCGACAGGCTTGCGCCGCAGGTGATCCAGAGTCCATTCACGCTGGACGTATCGACGTTGTGATAGCGCACCAGGCTCAGCTTGCCGGTCTTCGGGTCCTGATCGAGCGTCAGCACGGCAATCGGCGATGGCAGCATGCCATGCATTTCGGCGTTGGCCTGGTCGCGCGAGGTGTATTCGAACTGCACCACGGCAAACACCGTGTTGCCCTTGACGCCACGTACCTTCGCGTTCCGGAGCGTCAGCAGCGAGCTGCCATCGGGCGCGTCCGAATAGAAATGACGCGCCTTGCCCGGCACCGAGGTATCCATGATCGGCCGGTTCTGGATATCGTAGTAACCGCCCGCCAGCACCTGATTGCCATTGCCGTCGGGCACCATGTCGCCCGTGACGAAGAACGGCTGGTAGGCCAGCGTGTATTCCTGCGCGGTGCCATCGCGGTACGAAACCTTCAGCGTGGAACCCACCGTCGTCGTGGCCATTGCCGCGGCATTATCCAGCGTGGGCGCCGCCATGCCGCCGAACGTGGCGGATGCGAATGCCGCCCGCGCCTTGTTGCGCGGCGTCGCGGCCAGGGCCGCCTCCATGACGGTCATGCCACCCGCCAGGCTGGCGGCGGCGGCACCAATCGGCAACATCGGAGCGCCGCCAAGAATCTTCAGGGCACGGCGACGGGAAGTAACGTTCTGGTCAGACATGGCGGTCAGTGGGTGCGTGTTCTTTGGAGGGGCGCTTCGGAGGGCTGGACGGTACCTGCCCCGCCGGATGGTAAGCGGTTTTCGTGACAGATATTTGACGGTCAACAAGCCGTCACGGACCGGGTACCGCGCCGGGCTGCGCTACACTCGCCCTCCTGCCTGCCTTTTCCTCAGACCTGTCTTGCCCACCTTCACGCTAGCCGCCCCTGTTCACGCCGAAATCGAGATACGCAAGAGCCGCTTCATCGCGCTGGCGGTACCGGTGCCCGATCGTGACGCGGCCCTGGCCGTGATCGCGGACCTGCGCGCGCAGCATCCCACGGCCACGCACGTTTGCTGGGCTTTGCTGGCAGGTGGGCAGTCGGGCATGTCCGACGACGGCGAGCCGTCCGGCACGGCGGGCCGGCCGATCCTGGAAGTGCTGCGCCACCATGACCTGGACGGCGTGCTGGCCGCGGTGGTGCGCTACTACGGTGGCGTCAAGCTGGGCGCTGGCGGCCTGGTGCGGGCCTATACCGAAGCCATCGCGGTGGCGCTCAAGGACGCCGCAAGGGTCGAGCGCATTGCCTATGCCACGCTGACAGTGCTGGTCGATTACCCTGACGAGCCGCGCGTGCGCCGCTGGATAGACCAATCGGCCGATTCCGGCTGCACGCTGGTCGACACACAGTATGGCGCCCTGGCAAAACTGGTGATCCGCCTGCCGGCCGCGTTACGGGATGACGCGCAGGCGACGCTGCGAGACGCCACGCATGGACGCGCCGGTTTTCCAGACCATGAAGACTGAGCCGACGACCGGGACACTCCCCGACATCCCCGACGACGACCGGGAATTCACGGCGCGACTGCAACCCGGCGACGTGCAATTTGCGACGTACGCATCGCTGAGCCTGCTCGAAGCCGCGTTGCTCGACGGCGTGCGGCTGCCGAGTTCGTGCCGCAACGGCACATGCCGCGCTTGCATCAGCAAGCTTCACGCAGGCAGCGTCCGCTACCGGATCGAGTGGCCCGGCTTGAGCCTCGATGAGAAGGAAGACGGCTTTATCCTGCCGTGCGTAGCCTGCCCGACCAGCGATGTCGAATTTGAACCGGCTGGTACTGTAGGGAAGCAATAAGGCCGCGGAAATCCGCACAACAAAGGCGGAACGAAATTTTCGACTTCGCGGCGACACCGCACGGGCGCCTCTCGTAGCCACGGCAATCACATCGATGGCCGGACTAAGGAGAGATGGGTTGGACGTCATCCCGGCATCGCGCCCCCAAGTCCCTTTCCTGGGGCACCGATCCCGTTGAGCTTCTCAATCAGTTCCTTCGGGGCCTGAATGGCAAAGGGATTGCCTCCCTTCTCGGTATGCTTTAGAAACTCTCGAGTTAAATCCTCTGGCGTAATCTCCTTCGCGGTTTCGGATTTACTTAAGCCTGCGTCCTGTCCAGCCACCCTCGTGGCGGTTTGAGCTTGCTCCGCCAAATTCCTCCACTCTGCCACTTGAATCGAGTACAGATCGGAGATTCGGTTGGTGCTATAGCCGAGTTCGCTCAAACGCGCTTGCAACGCCATCCACTCAAGCGCCGCTGCTATTGTGGGAGGCTTTGTGTCGCTGGACGCCCAAGGAAACTCGCGGGCAGCTGGCTTTGACACAAGAAGTCCATCTATCCGCACCTTTGCCCCGAAGGTAGCCCCTGCCAAATAAGCTCCCGAGAACACAATGAGCGCAATACCGATACGCCCGGGAGCAGACTTCACTCGCCTGCGGTACTCCTTTATGTCTTGCTGCGAATCACCCTTCTCTCCTTCTGATTTCAAAAATTCGAGGAGATCCTTGCTAGGTTGACTGGCCTGAAGCAGTCCAAGCGCCGTGACCACAAGGCCGAAGACGGCGGGAATTGCCACTGACGCAACTGGCGTTCCTGATCCGCCGGCCATGTATCCGACGATAGCCGCAACAGATGCGATTCCAAGCAAGAGTGTCAATAGAGCTGGCATGGCAACTCCGTGGGCAGGGTGGACTATGGAAGTGCATTGCCGTAGCGGCCGTCCCACTGGAGACCGAGGACCGGTGCACCCTTGGGTTCCTGACAGATTCACTCGAACGAGCCACTTCCGATTCCCGAGCATAGGCAAAGGCGGGAACGATCGCCAGGCGCAAACGGATGAAGTGCAAGGAGCCCAACGCTTCCTGCGGAATACTCCCTCCCGAAGAGGGATATTTCAAGCCGGAGATAGCCTTTGTCGATGATGAACTATCGGATGCCTGATCGCTCAGACGAAGCACCCTATCGACTGGTGTCTGTCAGAACTCAGATATTGCCGGGAACGCATCAACCTTTATTGTTTCCCCACACGCGCCTGATCAATCGGGCTGCCTTCCATTCACCGAAAAAAAACGCAGCGCGATCTTGAGGGCGTCGGGGCCACCGGGGTCTGAAAACGCCTGCCCGGGTGCTCCACCGCTCCACGCATGGCGTAACCCTTCCACTTTCACCACGCGCAGGTAGGGGTTCGGCCCGGCCTGCCAGTCGAACACATCGACGGCGCGGCGCGTGCCACGTCGCACGCGCCTGGGTGGCAGTTCTTTCAGGGCCGGCGATCCGGGCGGCAACAGGTCCAGCCACATCGCCGCCGTGGCGGTGGCATTGTCGTAGGACACCACGCTGTCCTCGTCCCCATGCAGCAACAGCAGTGGCGGCGGCCGGCGGCCGGCCAGCGCCATGCGGGCGGCAACCGGATCGGGGCCTCGCTCGCCGCGCATGGCCTTGGGCGCCTGCGTGGCATTGATCGCGCTATATGGGGCCGCGCCGGAATGCGAGCCGATGGCGGCAAAGCGGTCTGGATAGCGCAAGCCGAGCATCAGCGCCATTGCTCCGCCGGCTGACAAACCGAGCGCGCAAACGCGATGGGCCAGGATGGCATAGCGCTGGCAGACATGGTCGATCATCGACATCAGCAGCGCCGTTTCCGAAGCGCCGCGCGCCGCGGGCCGGAACCAGTTCCAGCAGCGCTGGGCGTTGGCCTGCACCGACTGTTCCGGCATCAGCACGACCCAGCGCGCATCGCGTGCCACGGTGGCCACGCGCGCGCAGGCGGCAAAGCTGGCGGCATCCTGGCCGCAGCCATGCAGCAATACCAGCAGCGGGGCCGGCCTGGCCGCGCTGACGCCGGGCGGCACGAATACACGGTACTTGCGCTGTCCCATGCGGCCAATGCCGAGGCTGAAACCCCAGAGGCCTTCCTCCCAGAACCCGCCACCCTTGCTGACCGGTGCGCGCGCCGGGGTGACCACGCCGGTCAGCGCCTGGCGCGCCATCTTGCCCACGGCGTTGCCCATCGCCTTGCTGACCGCCTGGCTTTGCTGCCTGGCCGCGCGCATCATCGGATCGGTCACAGTCTGCGTGACTGTGCGACTGAACTGGCGTGCGCCGCGCGCCGCCTGCTTGCTCAGCGTTGCCCACAACTTCGTCCCGCCCGTGCGCCGTTTCATGCCGCATCGCCCTTTCGTTTCCGGTACCGCGTGGTCAAACCTCCGCTGCGATGGTGCACGAGTGTAAGGGGGGAATATGTCAGCTTGTCATGAAGCCATGCGTCAGACGCCGCTGCGTGGGCCGGTAGCGGTCAATGCCCCGTGGCGTCGTGAGCGGCGCGACTGTCCGCCGGCGCTTCCTCGCGCTCATGCAACCCGTAGTCACGCAATACCTGCGCCACGCGCAACCGGTAGTTGGCGAATACGCCGCCACGGCCGGCGGCCTGCGCCTTGCGATGATCGAACGTATTGCGCCAGGCCAGCACGGCCGCTTCGTCACGGAAGAAGGACAGGGACAGCAGCTTGCCGGGCGTGGTCAGGCTCTGAAAACGCTCCACCGAGATAAATCCGTCGATGGACTCCAGTATCGGCTTCAACTGCGCGGCGATGTCGAGATACGCATCCTGGCGCCCCGGGGCGGGTTCGACTTCGAAGATCACGGCAATCATGGGGGGACTCCCTTGTTATGGTTGTGTGGAAAAAAACGGAATGCGAGCGTTGACCGATGGCCGGTAGCGTACGCCATCAACCAGGCGGTGCGGCCGCAATCCGCGCGCCAGCAATCCCTGCACCGCACAGGCGGCCAGCACCCGCGCCAGCGCATCGCCCGGACAGCCATGACGGCCGGCGCCAAAGGTCCACGGCCTGCCGGCCTGCGCGGTGCCGCTTTCCGGATCATGCGCCGCTGCCGCCAACAGCACCAGCACGGCGTCGTTGGCGCGCACCGGCTGGCCTCGGACGATGGCATCCGCGGCCATGAACCGGCGCGTGTTCTGTACCGGCGGGTCCAGATGAGCCACCCGCGCCACCAGTGCGTCGATATCGTCGGCAGACCTATCCTCGCGCCCGGTGCGACCCAGATAGACCAGCGTGTTGCCGACCAGTCCCGCCGTGGCTTCGCACGCCTGGATCATCAGGCCCACTGCATTGGCAATCACGACGTCCTTGTCGATGCCAGCGAGCGCCGAATCCTGCGATAGCGCTTGCAGCAGGCTCCCGGCCGCGGCGGTACGCTCGCCGTCCTGCACGCATCGGGTCAGCCATTGCGCGGCGGCCGCGCCGGCTTCCACATCGGCAGGCGTGGCAAGCGTGGACATCGCCATCGCAAAGGTCGAGACAAAGCCCGCCACGCGCGTGGTGACATGGCCCTCGCCATCGCGTTCGAGCGTCAGGCCGAGCAGATCCGCCACGGTCAGGACGGGCAAGGTGAACATCCAGCGCGTTGCCTCGTGCGCGTCGTCGTCGGTCGCCGGTGGCAGGGCCGATGCCAGCGCGTGCGCGCGCACCCGTACCAGGCCAAGGTCCAGCGCCGCCAGGCGCTTCATCACGATTGCTTTCAGCGCCGCATGCGCCGGCCCGTCGTTCATGCGGACCAGCCGGCCAAACAGGTCGCCAGCGGGGCCGCCGGCCAGTGCCGGCGGCACGGGTTGGCCCACGGGACGCACGCGGGCGTCGGGATGGTCCAGCACCGCCGCCACGGATGCCGCGCTGGCGGCCACCCAGAGATTCAGGGCATCGTCGAAGTAGAAGGGGCGCGTGCGCGCCAGTTCCCGATAATAGGGATACGGATCGGGATGCGTAACGGCGGCGATAGGACTGGTGGGCGTCATGGCTGTGGGAGCATTGGCTGGCATGACGACATGATCCCAGTCCGCGCCACCGAAATGATTCGGCCTGTCGTGAAATGTCGAATACCGGCGGAGCCGGGTCTCGCGGCGCATCTGCCAGCACAATATCGGACTTGGCAACGATATCGATCTGCTATCCTGCGACGCACCCTTCACAGCGTTTTTCCATGACACGGCGCCTTCGGCTCTTGATGTTCTGCGTGGTGGCGCTCGGCGTATGCGGGCCAGTGGCGCTGACCATATGGCTGTCACGCGAGTTCGCCGAGCAGTTGTTCCGCGAGCGCGTGGATCAGTTCACCGAACGCGCCCTGCTGCGCGTGGAAGCCGTGGCGCGCGATGGCATTGACGCAGCGCAACAGGCCGACCGCTTTGCCGGCGATCTGTGCAGCCAGCCCCATCTCGATGCGATGCGCGAGGCCGACCTGCAGCATCGTTACGTACGCCAGATCACCTACCTCGATAACGAGCAGCTGCTGTGCGCGTCGTCGTCGTTTCCGGGCGCGCTGCGCAGCATCGAAGGTCAAAACCAGGCCTGGATCGAGCTGCCGCAACGTCAGGCGAAGTACCGCGTCGATGGCGCCGACAGGCGATCCCGCACGGTCCAGTTCCGCGCCGGCCGGCACGTGGCGCTCGTCGACGCGCAATTCTTTATCGATATCTTCCCATTCGACTCGCAGATTCGCCTGGGCATGGTCGACACGCGCACCGGTGAAGTGGTGGTGATGTGGAAAGACACCGATGCGTCCATGCTGGAGCGCGCATGGACCAACAAGCAGGACGGCGAGGTGCTGAACGACCGCTATCTGGACGTGCGCGCATCGCAGCGGCTGCCCTTTGCCGTCATCGCGTATGAACCGGTCGGGGAAGTGGTCAGCACCTGGCGGCGGCTGCTCTATGTCAGTCTGCCGGCGGGCCTGCTGGTCAGCGCGATTGCCACCTTGCTGATACTGCGATGGGGCCAGCGCCTGCGCAGTCCGGAGTACACGCTTCAAGATGCAATCCGGCGCAAGGAATTCTTCGCGGTCTATCAGCCCGTGATGGCACTGGACGATGGCCGCTGCGTGGGTGCCGAGGCGCTGGTGCGATGGCGCATGCCGGACGGCACCATCGTGCCGCCCGATCGCTTTATCCCGATGGCGGAGGCGGTAGGCGCCATTCACGCGATCACGCAATGCGTGATCGCGGCCGTGCTCGCCGATCTGGGCAAGCATCTGGCCGCGAATCCGGACCTGCATGTATCGATCAACCTGTCACCGGACGACTTCCGTGCCAGTGACACCTTGCCCGTCATCAGTGCGGCACTGGCCCGCACGGGCATCCGCGCCGAGCAGATCTGGATCGAAGTGACCGAGCGCGGCTTTGCCAATGACACGGCCTGCCGCGAGACGATTGCCGCCTTCCGCAAGGCCGGGCACCCTATTCTCATCGACGATTTCGGCACCGGCTATTCGAGTCTGGCCTACCTGCAAGACCTCGATGTGGACGGCCTCAAGATCGACAAAGCCTTCGTGAGTTCGATGACGACCGATGCGCCATTGAAGTCCGTCGTGCCGCATATCATCGGCATGGCCCAGGCGCTGGGCATCCACATGGTGGCCGAGGGCATCGAGACCGAGGCACAGCGTCAGGCGCTGCAACAACGCGGCGTGCAGTTCGGGCAAGGCTGGTTGTTCGGCAAAGCCATGCCGCAGGCCGATTTCATTGCGTTCTGGCATCTGCATGCCCGCGCCCGCCACTGTCTGACGCACGATATCCGCATTACGCCATCCGTTTGGTCCTATACTCGCCGTTTCCATTCGCGCAAACGACGAAAGCGATCGACCATGCTTTGAGCCATCAAACACCTGACGGAACGACAGTTCCGCAACGCCGGCCTTCGGGGACATGCCGGCATGGCGGATAGGGACGGGTACCACGGTTCATGAACTTGTCGTCGTCGATGGCCAACATCGGCGTCACAGTGAAGACATCAAAACAAGAATTTGCACCGAACCGGGTGATTCAGGACGCGGAAGACCGCCATTCAGGTCTTGTGGTGCGCAACGCAATGCGGCGCGCGCGCAAGCGGCGGTGGGCATGAACCCATGAAAACAACACATAGTGCGCTGAGTGCGGCGCTGGCCCCGATGCGCGCCGAGGAAGGCACCGTGGCGGCGCTCGATGCCACGCAGGCACGGCTGACACGGCACGACCAGTTGCTGGCGGTACGCCGCACGGTACGTCTGTCGATTCCCATCAATATCATCCTGGGCCTGAGCGTGCTGGCCGTGGCGTGGCACGCCGGACGCGGCTCCACGGCCTTTGCGTGGTTCCTGATGTCGCTGCTCTGGAACGTCTTGCGGATCTGGCTGTGCCGCGTGCCGCTATCCAGATCGCCCGTGGCCGTGCGGCCCGACGATGCGCGAATCGCCGGCACGGTGACGCGCCATCTGCGCATCCACTGTGTGCTGGCCTTGCTGTCGGGTCTGACGTGGGCGGCGATTCCGGTGCTCTGCGATGGCTACACGTCGCCGCAAGCGCTGTTCTACCTGACCGTGGTCTGCGGCATTACCGCTGGCGCGGTGACGCATGGCTTTGCCTACGCGCGCATTCCGCTTTGTTTCATCACGCCGCCCCTGCTGTCGGCGGCGGCATGCCTGTTCTGGTTCGGAGACTTCGACAAATACTGGCTGGCCGGCACGACAGTGCTTTACCTGGCCGCACTCATAAGGTGCACGCTCGAAAGCGAACGGCAGATCCGGCATTCCATCCAGCTCAAGAACGAAGCCACCGCCATCCACGATTCGCTGCGCATCGCGCATGAAGACGCCGTGACCCGCGCCGACGAGATGTGGACGCTGGCCAGCGTTGATCCATTGACCGGCCTGTTGAGCCGTAGCGGCTTCTTCGACCGGGCCAACAAACGTTTTGCCAACGGCCTCAGTGGCCGGCACTGCCTGTTGCTGCTGGATCTGGACGGCTTCAAGCTCATCAACGATGCATTCGGCCACAAGGCCGGCGATGGCGTGCTGCGCGAAGTGGCCAGGCGGCTCGAAACGGTGGGCGGCCCCGGCGCGCTGGTGGGCCGCATGGGCGGCGACGAGTTCATGATGCTCTATAACCCGTTCGACGAGAACGACTGCCCTTCATCGCTCGCGGCGCGGCTGATCACTGCGGTACGCCAGCCGCTGGAGGGCTACGAGTACTGTCCGCTCGGCATCAGCATCGGCATCTGCCGTGGCCCCGACGTCAGCCTGGACGACATGCTGCTGTTTGCCGACGCCGCGCTGTATGCGGCCAAGCGCATCGGCCGCAATGGCGTCTACGTGTTTGACGACGAACTGCATCGGCACCTGCAGATGCAGCGCGACATCGAACGCGACCTGCCCCGCGCACTGGCGGACGATACGCTCGAAGTCTGGTTTCAGCCGATCTTTGGCGATGGCGGCACGCAGGTGCGCAGCCTGGAGGCGCTGATCCGGTGGAAGCACGCCCGGCACGGCTGGGTACCGCCGCCGGAACTGGTATCGGTGGCCGCTGCCTCGGGATTGTCGGAGACGCTGCTGCGCGCGACGCTTTCCAAGGTATGCCGGCTGTCCAAGGCCATTCAGGCGCTCGGCAGTCAGGGGATTCCGATCGCCATCAATCTGTCCCCGCGCGAAATGGCCCAGGTCGACATCGACCGCCTTCTGCTGACCACGCTGGAAGCGTGCAAGATCGAGCCGGGCCTGCTGACCGTCGAGATCACCGAAGAGGTGGCACTCGACGTCGTGGCCGTGCAAGGCAAGCTCGCCAATATGGCCAAGGCCGGCGTGGCGATTGCGCTCGACGACTTCGGCGCGGGCTACTCGGGGCTGGGCGCGCTGCGGCAGCTCGGGGCGGCATGCGTGAAGGTGGACCGCAGCTTCATCACGGACATCGCCCACTCGCCGCGCAATCAGGACCTGATGCGTGCGGTGCTGAACCTGGGGCGCTCCTTCGGCTTTGAAGTAGTGGCCGAAGGTGTGGAACATGAGTCAGACCGTCAAACGCTGATCGGCATCGGCTGCCATACGATGCAAGGCTATCTGCTGGCGCGCCCGATGCCGGAAGCGGAATTGCTGGCCTGGCTGCGGACGCGCATGGCGGCGCCCGCCAGCCCCGCCACCCCGGCATAAGCCCCGGCCGTCAGCCGCCGCGCGCGCGCCGGGCTTCGTACGCCTTGAGATGGGTCAGCGCCAGCGCCAGCGTGGGTGCCTCGGCCTGACCCCGGCGGGCCAGCAGGTCTCCCACGATCTGATCGGATTCGATGGCGGCGCCGCGCTCCACGTCGCGCAGCATCGACGCCATCAACGGCGAGCCTTCGGCAAACAGCGTCGCCCTGGCCTGCTGCATGGCCGGCTCACGCACCGGATAGCCGTTGGCCGCCGCAATGGCCGCGCATTCATCCAGCAGCGCGGCAATGGTCTCTCGGCCACGCGGCGCGGCCAGGATGTCGCCGACGGCCGCCCGCATCAGGCAGGTGGACGCCGCCAGCGTGGCCAGGAAGAACCATTTTTCCCACATGTCCTGCAGCATCGCATCGCTACGCTGCACATCGAAACCCGCATTACCGAACACTTCGGCCAGCGCCTGCGCGCGTGCGCTGTTGCCCGACGGACGTTCGCCAAACGACAGGATGTGAAAGGCCGACAGATGCAGGATCGTGCCCTGATCGTCCAGCGTGGTGGAAATCATGCAGCGTCCACCCAGCACGCGCGCGGCCCCGAAGCGTTCGTCGAGCCGGTCCAGATGACGCATGCCATTGAGCATGGGCACGATCGCGGTGTCCGGCCCCACGGCGGGTGCGATGGCATCCATTGCGCTGTCCAGGTCGTACGCCTTGCAGCTCAGCAGCACCACGTCGTACGGCGCCTGAATCTGTTCGGAAAGGACGATCGGAGGATTGGCGATGTGCAGATCGCCATGCGGGCTTTTCACGCGCAAGCCGTGCTCGGCCAGTTGCGCGGCACGCCGGGCGCGCACGAGAAACGTCACGTCACGCCCTGCCTGCAGCAACCGCGCCCCGAAATAGCCGCCAATGGCGCCC
>DAIOET010000022.1:0-27659 GCA_036746135.1 Cupriavidus sp. | reverse complement strand
GAGAGTCGGGATGGGATCACTGAGCGAGTAAATGACCTGCTGGTCATTGGCCTTTGCCGCCTGGTTGGGTAAATCCACGGTTAAGAATTCTTCCCGGCCCTGATGGATTCGCGGCGAAAAAAAAATCCCTCGAGAACCCTCGAGGGACGTGCTGATCGATGGCCTGCGACGGCCATCTAGCGATTCAACATGCTCGTGCCTTATGCTCCATCGGTGAACGCATCTCTCTTATCCGTGATGCGTGCGCCATCGGTGAACGCGTCCCTCTTATCCGTGACGCGCGCGCCATCGGAGAAGACATCGAACTTTGATGTCAGACCTCCATCGGTATAGGGATCTCGCGGACCCATCGTGCTAGCGCCGTCGGTGTAGACATCGCGCGTCCCCGCGCCATAGACCACGCCAGCGCTGAGCGCCGCACTCGCCACAGCGAGCAAGCAGATTGTTCTTACCATTTTTCGCCCCCCAATTGACGTAGTAGGAAGAACCCCGAAGCTTCAGTTTGTGCGCCGCAACTTCGTACTCGTCAATATAGGCTTCGGCGACACGTACGCGTATAAGGGGCGGATCCGAAAAACGTCTAGGGGAACGCCCTATTCGATGGATGCCCTGCCGCCCATATGCGAACGCGAATCGAATCCGGGCGCTACACGGCAAAACTCGCCGTGGAGATCGGCGTTCGCTGCCAAATCTGTATGGCGCATTGAATCGATCCTTACCGTCGGGGGAAATCTGGCATAAATTCTAAATACTCTTACGCTGCGCCTATCCCAGCGTGCCTGGCAAAGGCGTAATACCGCGCGCAAGCGCCGTCATTGTGGCCAAGAAAAAGCCTGAAGTTTCAAGGCCTGCCCCATGATCGGAAGCGAGCAATGCAGAACATCACGCAACCCGCGCGGCCAAACCCCCTTGTTCGTACTGCACTCGTCGCGCTGGCGTACTTCGCCGGTGCAAAGCTGGGACTGGCCTTTGCGATGGTGGGGGGCGCCGTGTCGCTGGTGTGGCCCTCCAGCGGCATCGCGTTGGTTGCCTTGCTTGTTCTGGGTATCCAGGTCGCTCCCGGAATCGCGATTGGCTCGATTGCAGCCAACATTTCGGTAGGCGTGCCACCTCCAGTGGCGCTTGTCATCGGACTTGGCGCAATGACCGCTTCCCTGCTGGGGTGGCTCTCGTTGACGCGGCTTGCGCAATTCCGGCGCGCTATGGATCGCAGCAAGGATGTGATCGCCTTCATCGTGCTCGGTGCGACGGTCAGTACGGCGGCGAGCGCGCTCATCGGCGCGAGTGCGCTTGTCGCGGCGGGACTCGTGCATCGCGGCGAATACGCCCCCGCCCTTCTGCAATGGTGGCTCGGGGACATGATGGGCGTGCTGGTCGTGGCCCCTGCGCTACTGACATCGATCTCGTATTCGAGCCCGATTCACTCAGCCAAACTGGCCTCGGAAGCGTGTGCACTTGCCCTTGCGACGGGGTGGATCAGTTATCTCATCTTCGGCTCGGGCGAACTCGCAGGGCACAGGTACTATCCCGCTGCCCTGGCGGTTTTTCCGTTCACCATCTGGGCGGCGCTGCGCTTCGATCACTGGGGCACCTGTCTCTCGACGTTGCTTGTTTCGACTATCGCCATCTGGGGCACCACACACGGCACCGGTCCATTTGCAGGCGGAACCCCGGTAGACAGCCTGATCAGATGGTGCGCGTTTGCCAACGTCGTTGCCGTTACCGGGCTGCTGCTCGTGGCGGCACATGCCCAGGAAAAACGAATCCGGTGGCTCCTGCTCGCCTCCCACGTCATGCTGGAGGCACGCGTACAAGAGCGAACCCATGACCTTGAGCGCGCAAACCAGGAACTGAGGGACGAGATCGCGCGACGTCGCCTGCTGGAAGCGGAACTGATTCGAAGCAGCGATCAGCAGCAGAGGCTCATCGGCCAGGAGCTGCACGACGGCCTTGGCCAGCATCTCACCAGCCTGGGCTTTTACTCCGTGGCGCTGAGCGAGGAATTGCAGAAGCATCGCCACCCCGCGGCCACCAACGCCGCCAAGATCGTCGAGCTGGTCAAGCAGGCTGCCCTGATGACCCGCAAGGTCGCGCACGGGCTGGACCCCGTCGCCTTGGAGGATGGTGGCCTGGCCGCCGCTCTGCAGGGCCTGGTCACGACGACGCGCTCGGTGAACGGCATCGACTGCGCCCTTCAGATCAGGTCGGGGGCAGACTTCCTGGATCCGCCGATGCAAAACCATCTCTTCCGCGCGGCACAGGAAGCGGTCAACAATGCGCTCAAATATAGCCACGGCAGCCACATTTTGATCGAGCTCGATCGCGACAGCGGGTTGCAGCGACTCTCTATCAGTGATGACGGCGTGGGCCTGGCCGAGGACCAGATCGCGCATGGCACAGGGCTGGGACTGCACAACCTGCGTCATCGGGCGAGTCTGCTCGGGGGATCTTGCACGGTCTCCTGCAATAGCTGGGGCGGCACCACAGTTGCAATCAGCTTCCCGATACCGGAGCGCCCGGACCATGCAAGGGACATCATGTAGCCCGGGCCGCGCGGTCCAGATCCTTATCGTCGATGACCATCCCATCATCCGGGAAGGGCTGACCCACTTGCTGCATTCCCATGAAAACCTGCACGTCTGCTGCGTAGCGGGCAGCGTCGAAGAAGCGGTGGCGGCTGTCACCTGCAGGCCTGACCTGGCCATCGTGGATCTCAGCCTGCAGTCGAACTCCGGCCTGGACCTTGTCAAAAATTTCAGGCAGCACTATCCGACGCTGACGATCCTCGTCCTCAGCATGCATGACGAAGCCCTGTTCGCCGAGCGTGCATTGCGGGCGGGTGCAAACGGGTACCTGATGAAACTCGGGGCCACGGAACATATCCTGAACGCCATCCGCGAGGTACTCGCCGGGAATGTCTATTTGAGCGCAGCGATGCATGAGAAGCTCGCGCGCAAACTGACGACGCCGACCAAGACGCCCACCAGCGCCATCGCAAACCTGTCAGAGCGGGAATTCGAGGTCTTGCACCTGATCGGACTTGGCTTCAGTACGCGCGAAATTGCTGAGAAGATGAATCGCAGCATCAAAACCATCGAAGCCCACCAGGCCAACATCAAGGAAAAGCTGGAGATTCGCAGCGGCAAGGAACTGATGCGCTTCGCCATCCAGTGGGTCGAAGGCCAGTAGGCATGGATATGCCGCGGCGATGTCCCCATTCCAAAAATAATCCGGACACATGCGCTTGCGCCGACGCCCGTTTCTGACGCCCGCTTGGCCCGCCCCCAGGCGCCGGTCGCCACCGCGCCGCTCGTAACCCGGCGCGTCGCCCTCGGCGCGGCAGGCTGGCGGATGCCATCCCGTTCCCCCGTGACGGAACCCTCGCCCGGCGAACCTCCCCTTCCTCGGGTTTACGTTAGTTGCCCAGCGCTATACGACGACCTAAATTTCTCGTTAATTGTTAACAATCAATTGTTGTCAACGTACAGAGCGAGGAAAACATGCGTATTGAGCACTTCGAGACGATCTCCTGCGACGCCGGGTGGCGTAACTACTACTTCCTGAAGGTAGTGACGTCCGATGGCACGGTCGGCTGGAGTGAGTACGACGAGTCATTTGGACCGCCGGGGTTGACCGCTGTGATCGAGCAGTTGGGTGCGCGATTGATTGGCAAGTCGGTGTACGACCACGAGGAAGCGTATGGCCGACTGGCGGCGTCGTTGCGGCCGGCTCCTTATGGGCTTAGTGCCGAGGCGATTGGTGCTATCGAGAATGCCTTGCTCGATGCAAAGGCCAAGTCGTTGGGGTTGCCGGTTTATCAGTTGCTGGGCGGCAAGCATCGGGACAGCGTGCCGATTTACTGGTCGCACTGCGCGACCTGGCGGATCAGCCATCCCAAGCTGTATCAGCCGGCCATTGTCGATCTGGACGGGGTGAAGAAGGCGGGTGAAGACGCGCGCAAGTCCGGTATTTCGGCGCTGAAGACGAATCTGTTCGTCGATGAAAATGGCAAGCCGCGTCAGTGGATGGCTGGCTTTGGTTCGCCTTATGCGCCGTCGCTGAACGTCGACAAGGCGTTGATCCGGAATCTGCGAGCACATCTGGAAGCGCTGCGCGATGGTGCGGGTCCGGACGTCGATATTCTGGTGGACCTGAATTTCAACGCGCGTACCGAGGGTTATCTTTCGCTGATCAATGCGATCAAGGATTTCGATCTGTTCTGGGTGGAACTCGATATCTACAATCCGGACGCGATGGCGTATATCCGCCAACGCAGTCACGCCCCGATTGCGGCGTGCGAGACGCTGTTTGGCGTGCGCCAGTTCCTGCCCTATTTCCAGGCGCAGTCGATGGATGTGGCCATTGTGGATGCGGTGTGGAATGGCGTCTGGCAAGCGATGAAAATCGCCAACGTTGCCGACGCATTCGACATCAATATCGCGCCGCATAACTTCTACAGCCATCTCTCCACGATGATGAACGTGCATTTCGCGGCGGCGGTGCCGAATCTGCGCGTAATGGAAGTGGATGTGGATCGGCTGTCCTGGGACGACGAGCTATTTACCAGCACACCGCAAATTGAGCGCGGCGGCATTCTCGTTCCCGATGCGCCGGGCTGGGGTTGCGACCCCATTGAGGAAGCATTGCGCGCCCATCCGCCGCAAGTCCGTCGCAGCCATCTTGGCCTGTAAGCGCCGGGCCTGAAGCGTAGTCCCCCAACTAGAGATTCCGATCACTTCCGGGGAGGAGGTGGAGACCGTCGCGCGCTGGCGCGACCGACCTCCCCTCGGGAGCCGCCCATATACCACCATTCGAATGGCTGGAGCAGGATCATGATGACAGTTTCCACCCCCGCCGCGCGGCAGCAAGCGGCGCCATTGCATACGAGCGACGAGGTGCGGCGTACCTTTGCCAAGGTCACGCTGCGCATTATTCCGTTTCTCTTCGTCTGCTACGTGTTTGCCTATCTGGACCGCGTCAATATTGGCTTTGCCGCGCTGCAGATGAAACAGGATCTCGCGTTTTCGGACGCCGTCTACGGGCTTGGTGCCGGCATTTTCTTCCTCGGTTATTTCCTGTTCGAGGTGCCCAGCAACCTGCTGCTCGAAAAGATTGGCGCGCGCAAGACGCTGATGCGGATCATGGTCGTTTGGGGATGCATATCGGCGAGCTTTGCGTTCATCACCACGCCCACGCAGTTCTATCTCGCGCGCTTTCTGCTCGGCGCCTTTGAAGCCGGATTCTTCCCCGGTATCGTGCTCTATCTGACGTACTGGTATCCGCCCGCCATGCGCGGAAAGATCATTACGCTTTTCATGTCGGCAATTGCGGTGTCGGGTGTGATTGGTGGCCCACTGTCGGGCTGGATCATGGTCAATATGACCGGTGCGTCGGGGCTTGGCGGCTGGCAGTGGCTGTTCATCATCGAGGCCGTGCCGTCGATCATCCTCGGCGTGTTGGTAATGTTTGTGCTGTCCGACAAACCGGCTGACGCCCGGTGGCTC
This sequence comes from Cupriavidus sp., assembly GCA_036746135.1. Taxonomy (GTDB): domain Bacteria; phylum Pseudomonadota; class Gammaproteobacteria; order Burkholderiales; family Burkholderiaceae; genus Cupriavidus. The sequence goes on along the minus strand of DAIOET010000022.1, from coordinate 22,155 downwards.
ACGGCGCGGGAAAAAGACATCCTGACCCATGAAGTGGGCGACCCTGGCACGCACGGCCACGATCATTCCTTCGTGAAGACCCTGCGAGACCCGCGGCTGTATGCGCTGTCGATGATTTACTTCACGATTGCCGCCGGCCTTTACATCATCAGTTTCTGGCTCCCGGAGATGGTGCGCAGCTATCACGTCACCAATCCACTACAGATCGGCATCCTGACGGCGATTCCTTATGTGGTGACGTGCGTCGGCATGGTGATTGTCGGCAAGCATTCCGACAAGACCGGCGAGCGCCGCTGGCACGTGGCGCTGGGCATGATCGTCGCGGCGATTGGCCTGGTGGCGGTAACGCTTGTCCATAGCAGCCTGGTTGTCGCGCTGGTCGTATTCTCGATTACCACGCTCGGCATTCTGACCGCCATGCCACTGTTCTGGACGATTCCCACCTCGTACCTGTCCGCATCCGGTGCGGCGGGTGGCATTGCGGTCATCAACAGTATTGGCCTGATCGGCGGTTTTGCCAGCCCCTCCGTGCTTGGCTGGGTCAAGATTACGACCGGGTCGCTGAATTACGGGCTATACACGTTTGCGATAACGCTGGTACTGGGCGCCATTCTGCTGCTCACGGCCATGCCGCAGCGATTGCTCAAGAGCGGCGCGCGCGTTTGATTAAAAAGGAGACATCATGCGAATTCTGGTTTTGGGCGCCGGCGCGATCGGCGGCTACTATGGCGGCCGGTTGGTTCAGCACGGCGCGGACGTAACCTTTCTCGTGCGCCCTGCGCGGCGTGCGATTCTCGAACGCGATGGGCTGAATATCCGCAGCCAGTATGGTGATTTCCGCGCCGCGGTGAAAACGGTCACCCAGGAGGAACTGGACGGGCACTTTGACATCGTGCTGCTGACCAGCAAGGCCTATGACCTGGATTCCGCCATCGAAGCCATTCGCCCCGCCGTGGGCGCGAATACCGCTGTGCTGCCGTTGCTGAATGGCATGGCGCATATCGACAAGCTCAACGCAATCTTTGGTGCGGATCGCGTGCTCGGCGGGCTGGCGAAAATCATCGTCACGCTCGGCAACGACGGCACGATCCAGCATCTGAACGACTGGTGCTATATCAAGTTCGGAGAACAGTCGGGCGTCATGAGCGAGCGGGTGCTGGCCCTGCAGCGGGCGTTTCCGCAAGACAGCGTCAAGGCCAGTGCCGTGCCCGACATCATGCATAACCTCTGGGAGAAGTTCGTCCACCTTTCCACCGTGGCCACGGTTACTACATTGCTGCGCGCCAGCGTCGGTGAAATCGCTACGGTGTCCGGCGGTACCGAATTCTTCTACCAGGTGCTGGCCGTTCACGCCGAGGTCGCAGCGCGTGAGGGATATCCGATGACCGAGGCATTCCTGGCCGAATATCGGGCGCTGTTTGCCAACAAGGAATCGGCGTATGTCCCATCGATTTTGCGCGACCTGGAACGCAAGTCGGCCATCGAGGGCGAGCACATTGTCGGGTACATGCTTTCGCGCATCCGGGCACATGGCCTGGATGAAACCATCCATCGGATCTGCTGGCTGAACCTGCAGGCCTACGAAGTACGGCGAGCAGCCGGCAGGCTCTGACTCCCCGCAAAATCGTGCGCAAACAAGCACATTCTTTCCACTTGGCTGCCTGGGATTAACTGCCCACAATTAACAATAGCGTGCGCCGGGCGGTATGATGCCAGTCATCCGCCTAGCAGCCCAGGTTAGCGCCTCGCACCCGCGCCGTGACTGGTTCGGGTGCGTTTTCCGTTTCCGGTCAAGCACTTGCACTTATGAGTACTCGCATTGAAATCGACAAACGCAGCCTTGATCGGCAGGCCGCCGACTGGATCCGCGACGCCATTTTTTCTGGCGATCTCGCGCCCGGCTCCCGGCTCACCGAAATAGCGCTGGCGAAACAGATTGGCCTGTCGCGCTCGACGGTCCGTGCCGGCATGCAGCGTCTGGCCAGTGAAGGTCTTCTGATCCAGCACGCCTATACCGGATGGGAAGTTGTGTCGCTGTCGGCGGAAGACGCCTGGGAGCTTTATACGCTTCGCAGCAACCTCGAAGGCATGGCCTCAAGGCTCGCGGCCGCGAATATCGACGATGCCGGCCGCAAGAAACTGCGCGAGGCACTGGTCGAGCTGAAATCCGCGATAGCCGATATGGATCGCCGCCGCATCGCCGAGGCAGACCTGGCTTTCCATAAGACGGTTGTCGCGCTGTCGGGCCATCGCCGCCTGATCGTCCAGTATGGTTTGATCAGCGACCCGGTAATGCTCTACATCCTCATGACGACAAAACTGATGGAGTATTCCGAGGCGATTTATGCCGAGCACGAGCATATGGCGTCGGCAATCCTGCAGGGGGATACAGCGGAAGCCGAGAAACTGGCCCATGACTATGCACAGATGCATGGCGAACGCCTGGTGAAGGTATTGCAGGCGCAAGGCGAGTTTCAGGAAGTATGAAACGAAACGGCGCCGATGCATCCAAAGCGTCGGCGCCGCGAATCATCAGGCCCTGGTCGTCTCAGTCGTAATACGCGGGAAGCAGCTTGAGCTGTTCGGTCTGATGCTTGTCATGATTGATGAACAGCTTCGCCTTGTAGGTCCCCATCAGTTTCCGGACCTTTTCCATCGATGCGAGCGAATCCGCATTACTGGTATTCAGCGACGGCACGATGCTTCGCTCGAAGTTTCCTTCCAGATGCACCACGTCGCCGGACAGAATCACGAAGCCTGAGTTCTTCAGGTGAACCATCAGCGACTGGCTACCCGGCGTGTGGCCCGGCGTGGCAACCAGCGTCACGCTGCCGTCACCAAAAACGTCGGTATCGCCTTCAACCAGCTTCAGGTCTTTCGGTTTTCCCATCAGCTTGCGCGCCAGTGCCATCAGCTGGTTGACGTTCTCATTCGCCCCGTTGGGAGAATGGATCCAGTCATACTCGGCCTTCTGCATCAGAATCGTGGAATTGGGAAACAGGCTCACATTGCCGATATGGTCGCCGTGGGTGTGCGAAATGGCTACCCGGCCGACATCGTCGGGCTTGAGTCCCAGTTCGGCGAGCTGGCCCGTCAGCGTCTTGTCGAGGTGATAGACGATCAGTTTCGGCAGCGTGGACCAACCCTTGGGGTCCTTGTACGACGATTCGGGCACGCCGGTATCCCACAGCAACCAATCCTTCCCGTGCTTGACCAGCCAGCAGGTCGACGAAAACTCGATGCTCTTTCCAACGTTCTCGCCCGGCGTCCAGACCGATTCGTCATTGGCGAGAGAGCGGCCACAGTCCACGCGGTACAGCCTGTCGGCCACGCCGGCGCGGGTTGCGTCGGGCAGTGCGGACGCGGCGTGCGCAACGGGCGCGCCTTCCAGCATGAACAGCAACGACATCACGGCAGATGCCACCGCCACTTTTGTTTGCCTCAGCATTACCAATTCTCCTGGTGAAGATAATCGAGTGGTCATCAAGGCGCACGCAGCACCAGTGGCTTGTTCTTCTCGACAATATAGTGGGCAATTGCCTTGAACCGCGTGGTGCCGGTGTTGCAGACGTTATGCATTTCTTCCTGCCCGAATTGCAGTGGTCGTCCCGCCACAAGAATCTGGTCTGGCTTGCTATCGAACTTCGCCACCGCCTGGCCTTCGAGCACGTAGGCGCTTTCTATCCCTGGGTGCGCATGCCGGGTCGTGCATTGCCCCGGTTCGAGTTCGGCAATCACGCTCACCGTCTCGTAGCCGGGCGGAAAGTCGATGGTCTGCAGCGGAGTGCGCTTCTGGGCAAATGCGTTGGTACCTGCGCCCAGCAGGACGACTCCGGCAGCGGCAACCGCCAGCGATCGTGTTGAATACTTCATGGTGTCTTCTCCGAATGGATATTAGTTATGGTTGTACTGCGGGGTAATACCTGCGCCCATCGCTACTGCAGATGGCTCAAGGCTATGTGCAATAGCGAATCGCGAGAACTGAAATATCGAGATATGACCTATCTTTGATACAGATAGGTGAGCACGTTCCTGGGCGACGGGCTACAGTTGCGCATGAGCATGGCATGGCAGACGGAGGCTCGGTTCGTATGGAACTGGCGGATTTGAAGACTTTCGAAGTGGTGGCGCGGCTGGGCAGCATGAACCGCGCTGCCACCGAGCTGCACACCGTGCAGTCGAACATCACGGCCCGCATTCGCGGGCTGGAGGAAGAACTGGGCACGCTGCTGTTCGAGCGCCATGCGCGCGGCGTGCGTCCCACACCCGCCGGCCAGCGGATCCTTCCGTTTGTGGCGCGCATTGGCAAGCTGATGGCCGAAGCGCGCGCGGCGGCTCAGGACGATGGGGTCCCCAGCGGCACACTGACGCTCGGCGCGCTAGAGACGGCCACGGCATTGCGGCTGTCACCGCTGCTCACTGGGTTCGCGCGCGCCTATCCGGACGTCAAGCTTTCCGTGACCGCGGGGAGCACTGCCAGCCTGGTGCGGGATGTGGTGGCGTCCCGCTTCGATGGCGCCTTTGTCGCTGGCCCCATCTCACATCCCGATTTGCACCATGAGCGAGTCTTCACGGAACAGCTCGTGCTTGCCACGAGCCCGGAAGTTCGCTCGCTCAACGAGCTGTCCCACATCTCCGACCTGCGGATCGTCGTGTTTCAATCCGGCTGCTCGTACCGCCAGCGGCTGGAATCATTTCTCGCTACAAAGGGAATCGTGGTTGCCAAGCCGCTCGAATTTGGCTCGCTGGATGCCATCGTCAGTTGTGTGTCCGCTGGCGTGGGCATTACGCTACTTCCACGCGGCGTACTGGCCGAATTCGCCGATGCCGGACGCATCGCCATTCACAGCGTGCCGCGCAGTCTCTCAAAAGTGGACACGTTGTTCATACACCGGAAAGACGCGTACCTTTCGAGCGCAATGCGGGCCTTTCTCGCCATCGCCCGCGCGAGCGCGCCGGGCAAATCTGGCCCCTAAAACGAAAGCGAGGCTCCTCGACATCAGGAACCTCGCTTGCTCAAGGGCTCCGTTCTCTCAACGAGAGGAGCCTCCACAAACCCAGGCAGTTCAGCCCGCTTCGCCCTTACGCGAATCAGGCTGCGGTCTTGAAATACATCACCTCGTCCTTCATACCGACTGCCTGCTCGCGCAGCGCCTGTGCTGCTGCGGAGGATTCCTCGACCAGCGCTGCATTTTGCTGAGTCGCCTGGTCGATCTGGGCAATGGCAAGGCTCACCTGTTCAAGGTTCTTGCTCTGCTCGTCGGATGCCGCGGAAATCTCGCCGATGATGTCCGAGACGCGCTCGATTGCCGTACTGATCCGTTCCATCGCGGCACTAACGCCCTCGGCCTGCTGAGCACCAACTTGCACCTTCACGGTTGATGTCTCGATCAGCTCCTTGATTTCCTTGGCTGCGCCAGACGCCCTTTGCGCCAGCGATCGTACCTCGCCGGCGACAACCGCGAAGCCTCGTCCCTGCTCACCAGCACGTGCCGCCTCAACCGCGGCATTGAGCGCCAGGATATTCGTCTGAAACGCGATGCCTTCAATCATGCCGGTGATCTCCGCGATCTTCTTCGACTCGGCGCTCACCTCACCAACCGTCTGCACCATCGCGGCCACATCGGAACGCCCGGACTCCGTCATCTCTCTGGCACTTCCCGCGAGGGAAGTCGCCTGGCGCGCATGGTCGGCATTCTGATTCACCGTTTCGGTCAGCTCGACCATACTGGCCGCCGTCTGCTCAATCGAAGCAGCCTGCTCTTCGGTGCGAGAAGACAGATCCAGATTGCCGGATGCAATTTGCCCGGCCGCGCTGGCGACCGCCACACTTGCCGAGCGGATATTCCCGACCGTGCCGCCGAGCTTGTCATTCATGTCCTTCAGCGCTTGCAGCAGCTCGCCAGTCTCGTCACTGGATGTCACCACAATCTCGCTGCACAAGTCACCATCGGCCACGCGACGCGACACGCTGACAGCCTGTGCCAGCGGACGGCTGATGCTGCGAGTCAGGAAGTACGCACAGATGATTCCAAGTATCAGAATGAGTCCTTCGAGCACGAGCAGCAGCGCGCGGCTCTTGGCGGCAACGCCATCAATCTCCTTGGCGGTATCGTCAATGGTGCGTCGCTGCACTTCAACCAGCTCGCGCATGGTGCCCTGATAGGCGTTGGCCGCCGGGGTGAACACCTTGTCCAGAATACGCGTGGCTTCATCGACATTACCGGCTGCCTTGGCCTTGTTGATCTCATCGCGAGAACTCAGGTAGGCCTTCCGCGATTCGCCGATCTTGTTGAACAGCGCCTTTTCTTCGTCAGTGGAAATCAGGGTTTCCACTTTCTTCTGAAGTTCGCCCGAGCTCTTGGACGACGCCGCCGCCTCTTCAGCGAAATAAGGGCCCAGCGCGGGATCACTACTCTTTGCGATGGCGCTAGTGCGTCGGATGCCCGATGCCAGATTGGCATACCAGTCGCCAATCAGTCGCTCCTTGAGGAGCGGCACCTTCATCATTTCGCGTGTCGCGGCTGCAACATTGTCGAGCCGCCAGATGGCGATAGCGGTAATTGCAATGGAAAACGCCAGAATCAGCGAGAAGCCAAGAGCCAGCCGCTTGCCAATCTTCATGTTGCCGATGAACGCCATTCGTATCCCCATTATCCCTACGCCATCGGCAATAGGTTCTGCTTGATTTTTGTCTGCCCTGCCGCGTAGTTGACGAGCAAGATTAGGCACTGTCGTTTGCAGAACGGCTGTTCAACTGACATCCTCAACCCAACTTTAGTGGGGTACGGATCGCGCGCCGGATGCCGGGCTTTCCAAGGGCCGCCTGTTCCAGCAACACCGTTTCAGGCGGGTCTGCCGCTACGTCTCGTCACTGGAACATGACCCATTCCGCGCGGAACAAAAAGTCAACGCAGCGTTCCATAAAGTCGATGGGAGGCGTGGTGGCATCGCTCTAAGCTCCAGGGCAATAGAAGATTCCTGATGGAGACGAGCATGCTCGAAGACAGCTTGACGGGGCTGAAGGTCCTCGATTTTTCCCATGTACTTGCGGGACCCGTCGCGTCGATGACGCTCGCCGACCTTGGCGCGCACGTCGTCAAGATCGAACCGATCGATGGCGAAATCGGGCGTCGCATCGGACCGCCGTGGCAGAACGGCGAGAGCCCGACCTTCATGAGCGTCAATCGCAACAAGCATAGCCTCGCTGTCGATCTCAAGTCACCGGAGGGACGCGCCGCGATTCAACAGATGGCTCGCAGCGCCGACGTCATCATCGAGAATTTCCGGCCCGGCGTCATGGAGAAACTGGGATTGGGATTCGCGTCGCTGTCGCAGCAGAATCCACGGCTCGTCTACTGTTCGATCTCGGCATTCGGGCAGGAAGGTCCGCTCAGCTCGCGGCCCGGCGTCGACGGCATTATCCAGGCGGTGAGCGGACTCATGAGTACGCTTGGCGAGCAGGCATCGCCTCCCGCGAAAGTGCCGACTCCCATCGCAGACATGGTGACGGGATACCTCGCAACGATCGCCATCCTCGCTGCCCTGCGGGGCGCCCGAACCGAGCGCGGCGGGCAACATCTGGACGTCAGCCTGTACAACGCAACCATCATGCTGCAACAGGCCAGCTTTGCCGCCTACTTCGCTTCAGGCAAGGAGCCCGAAAAATCCGGAAGTGCCGCCCCTTACGCGTGCCCGAACGAGGCGTATCCCACCGCCGACGGATGGATCATGGTCGTCGCCTATCATCCCGCGCGGTGGCGCGCGCTCCGCGAACTGCTGATGCTTCCCGACGATGTGTCGGATGACCGGTTCTCGACCAACGATGGACGGGTAGCCAATCGCCACGCGTTGCGAGAGATTCTCTCGGAACGATTCCGCGCCCGCACTACCGCCGAGTGGGTCGACAGCCTCACCGCGCGGGACATCATCTGCGCTCCCGTGCTGAGCTATGACGAGGTCATGGCGTCACCGGAGTACGCCGCCAGCCGCCTGTCATGCGAGGTCGATCATCCGGTCGCGGGGCGAATCCGCACGCATCGGTTCGCACTGGGCCCGCGGCATGGATCGAACGCCGTGGACGAATGGCCCACGCCCGCTCCCGTGGCGGGGCAGCACACAGCCGAGGTGCTGAGCCTCTACGGCATGAGGGACGACGACATCGAAGCGCTGATCCGATGCGGGGCCGTCCTTGACACGTCCACAAGCGTCGCCCGCCCCTGCCAGATGGAAACGGATGCCCTATGAGTACGCCTATCGTCAGACAGCTCCCGCATGATCGCGTCGTGCTGCTTCGCCTTGCTTCCAGCAACACGCTCAACCCGCTTACCGATGACCTGATCGATGCACTGGTGGAAGCGCTGCTTGCAAACGAGGCCGATCCGGACGTGGCGGTCACCATCATCACGGGAAGCGAGCGTGCCTTCGCCGCGGGCGCGGACATCGCCGCGATGTCGCAACTGGACTACCCGACAGCATTCCAGCGGGACTACATCGGCCGCAACTGGGAAGCGCTGCGCACCCTGAGGAAGCCTGTGATTGCCGCAGTCAACGGCTATGCATTCGGCGGCGGATGCGAGCTGGCGATGATATGCGACATCGTCATCGCCGCCGAGGATGCGACGTTCGGTCAGCCTGAAATCAAGCTCGGCATCGTGCCCGGCGCGGGCGGTACTCAGCGGCTTCCGCGTGCCATCGGAAAGTCCTCGGCAATGCTCATGTGCCTCTCTGGCGATGCGATCTCCGCGCGGGAAGCGTTGAGCATGGGGCTTGTTTCCAAGCTCACGTCACGGGAAAACCTGGTGCCGGAGGCCATCGAAGTCGCCAAATCCATCGCAAGACACTCGTTGCCGGTCGTGATGGCCATCAAGGAAGCCGTGAACAGGTCGTTCGAGAGTTCGCTGTCGGAGGGCCTCCTGTTCGAGCGGAGAACCTTTCAGGCGGGCTTTTCCCTCAGTGACCAGAAGGAAGGGATGTCGGCCTTCCTCGAACGGCGGCCGGCAAATTTCGTCGGACGATAACGCAATCCTTTGCACCAGGAGAAAACATGATTGCCAGCAATGCGCCCGAGAATGGGTGCGTCCTTAGCACGCTCAAGTCCGGCGTCCTGACACTGACGCTGAACAACCCTTCGGATGGCAATGCCCTTGACCTTGCGATGACGGCGTCTCTCTCCGAGGCACTGGAAAGCATCAATGCGATGGCGGATGTCCATTGCGTTCTGATCCGCTCGTCCGGCCGCCACTTCTGCACGGGGGGCAATGTCAAGGACATGAAACAGGGCAGTGACCTGATGGCTGGAAGCGTGAGCGACGTAAGAGACCGGCTTCGTCGCGAGCTGCATCGCATCACGCGCGCGCTGGATGGCCTCGAAGTCCCGTCGATCTGCGCGGTCAATGGCGCGGCCGTCGGCGCCGGCTGCGATCTTGCGCTGATGTGCGACATCCGCATTGCCGGGGAAAAGGCCAGCTTTGCCGAGAGCTTCCTGCGCCTGGGCCTGGTGTCGGGCATTGGTGGCGCATGGTTCCTCACGCGGATGGTCGGCGCCGCCAAGGCGCTGGAACTGACGCTGACCAGCGAATTCATCGATGCGGAAGAAGCCCACCGTCTTGGCATCGTGTCCCGGGTGGTTGCCGATGCGGACCTGGATGCGAGCGCGTTTGCCCTGGCCGAGGAAATCGCGCGCAAGCCGCCCATTGCGCTGAGGATGGCCAAGCGACTGGTTCGAGAATCCGCGGGTGCGTCATTGCCGGCGGCGCTGGAGATGGCGGCCTCGATGCAGGCCATCCTGCTTTGTGGCGACGAGCACAAGCTGGCGGTGCACCAGTTTCTGGAGCGGCAAACCGAAGCGAAAGCCGGGTCGGCGCGGTAGGGTCGAACGCTGACTTCTGGGATAGACTTGGAGCGTTCGAGATTCCCGGATCGTTTTCGAGCTTATGGCGCGCCGTAATCTGCTTCCCCCGCTGAATCCCGCGCGTGCATTCGAAGCGACGGGTCGACTACTGAGTGTCACGAAGGCCGCGGAAGAACTCAGCGTGACGCCGGCGGCCGTCAGCCGCCAGGTCAGGACGCTTGAAACCTATCTCGGCACGGCACTGCTCGATCGGGCGCCGGGCGGTCGCATGCAGTTGACCCCCGCCGGCGCCCGCTATCTTTCCGAGCTCATGCCTCTCTTTGCTGGTTTGCGAGAGGCAACGTTGGCCGTCACCGGCAGCCGATACGGCGGTAACACGCTGCGCATCCGGTCACCCGCGACGTTCGCGGTCCGCTGGCTGATCCCCCGCCTGGCGAGCTTTCATCAGCAGCACAAGGATATCGACGTCCAACTGACGACTTCCTTCCAGCCACTGGATTTCCAGCGCGAGGACATCGACGCTGGTGTCCAGCTTGGAAATGGCCGTTGGGCAGGACTCAGCGCGCTTCGCCTGATCCCGAATGTGCTCGTCGTCGTTGCCGCACCCTCCCTGCAGATTCGCTCCAAGCGCGATCTTGCCAAGCACACCCTGCTTCATTCCCTTGCCCGTCCCGACGACTGGATGCTTTGGCTCGACGCGGCCGGTGTGAAAAACCTCGATCCATCCCGTGGCATGAAGTATGAAACCTCGCTGCTTGCCTATCAGGCTGCTGTTGAGGGACACGGCATCGCGATCGCGCAGCGAGACCTGGTCGCCAAGGAGCTTGCGGATGGCACGCTGGTGACGCCGGTTGATTTTTCACTGGACCGGGGCGAGCACACCTACTACTTCGCGTGGGCGGCCGACAGGCCCGAGTCCAGCGCACTGCGGGCCTTCCGCCAGTGGCTCTCCGCTACCGTCGCGAGCTGAGGCGCCTTTACAAAAGGTCAACACCCGGCCACCAGAAATTCGATGGTGCGCGCGTCGTCCGCTTCGTATCCTGACCTCATGAAAACGGCAAGGCAGCCCACGCCTTCGCCACAAAGGAGACGACATGAGGATCACACACGCGGTTGCGGCCGCCATCACTTTGGTTTCGCTCGGCACCACGGCAGCGCGCGCAGCCGAGTATCCGTCGAAGCCCGTCAGCTTCGTCGTGCCGTTTGGCGCGGGGAGTGCCACCGACCAGCTGGCCCGTGCCCTGGGCGCCGCCATCACGGGGAAAACCGGCCAGGCGATCGTGGTCGAAAACAAGCCAGGCGCCTCGGGCATCATCGCGGCGCAGTTCGTTGCGCGTGCCGTGCCCGACGGATATACCGTCCTCATCACCACCAACACGACGCAGACAGCGAATCCTCATCTGTTCAGAAAGCTTCCCTACAACCCCTTGACCGACTTCCAGCCGGTGACCGCGCTTGGACGCGGCGGACAGGTGCTCGTTGTGCGTGCGAATGCGAAATACAAGGATGTTGGCGAGATTGTCCAGCAGGCGCGATCGGCCCCCGGGAAGCTGACATTTGGCAGCGGGAACTCATCGAGCCGCGTTGCGGGCGAGATGCTGAAGCAATTGGCAAAGATTGACCTGACGTGGGTGGGCTACAACAGCAATCCCAATGCCATGAACGATTTGCTGGGCGGCCACATCGAAATGATGCTTGTCGACACGGTCGTTGGTTTGCCGCAGATCGCAGCGGGAAAACTGAGGCCGCTGGCCGCGACGACCGCCACGCGTATCCCCCAACTACCCAATGTGCCGACCATGCAGGAGGCAGGCATCAAGGACTTTGAAATGGGTTACTGGTTTGCCGCCTATCTGCCAGCGAATACCCCTGCCCCGGTTGCCCAAAAACTCAGGGAGCTGCTTGTACAGGCTGTCAACGACAAGCAACCGAAGTCCTTCTTTCAGTTGACCGGAACACAAGCCTGGACGACAACGCCTGCCGAACTCTCCGCCTTTCAGCGTATTGAGTCTGACAAGTGGGGACGCGTGATAAGGGCTGCGGGGATCGAGCCCGAATAGGGTGGGTTCGGCTGGCGCATGATGACAAGACACCTCTCCAGCATTTGTGCCAGCCCGACGAAACCGTCCCCGCAACCGCGGCGACTTGACACCCTTACCAACCAACTAGTAGGATGGCTCACCGAATCGACGACGCGACTTAAGGCATGCCAGGACAAACGATCGTCCCGCATGCTGACGAAAAACGCCTTAATTCATGACTGTGGAACTTTCACCCCGGGCCATCGAAATCGCCGAGCATGCCCGGGAGTTGCTCGCCGCGGGCGGCTATAACGGCTTCAGCTATGCGGATCTGTCCGAGCGGGTGCGTATCGGCAAAGCCAGCATCCATCATCACTTCCCGAGCAAGACCGATCTGGTTCTCACTGTGGTCAAGCGCCACCGTCAGCAGTCGGCGGAAGGTCTGGCGGCAATGCAGCGCCACGTCGGCGATGATCCATTGGCGCAATTGAAGGCCTACGCAGACTACTGGGCGCGATGCATACGCGACGGCTCCTCGACGATGTGCATTTGCGCGATGCTGGCGGCCGAATCACCGATGATTCCGCCTGAAATCGCAGTGGAGGTGCAAGGCTATTTCCAGGATCTGACGGCGTGGATCGCCGGGGTTCTGAAGCAGGGCGAGAGCAAGGGACAGTTTCGCTTGCAGGGCAGCGCGCTCGTTGAAGCCCAGACTTTTATGTCCACGGTGCATGGCGCCATGCTGACGGCTCGCGTCCTTGGCGACCCCAAGTCCTTTCAAAAAATCGTACATGCAGCCATCGGCCGCCTGAGTACCTGAAACGGATCGTTTGGCCTACTCACTGGCCAAACGATTTTTTTAAACCCCAATCAACCAACCAACTAGTTGGTTTGTTATTTGAACAGGGACCCCCATGCCACATCCCCTTTCCACGCTTGGTGCTGTTCATACTGCTATCAGTCTGGTGCCGTTTGCGGCCGGCCTTTACGGCTTTGTCCGCTATGGCTCAATCGACCCCGCGCGGCGTTCGGGGCGGGTCTATCTGGGCGGTTTGGTATTGTCCGTGCTCACGTCGTTCGGCTTGTCCAGCACCGGCGGCTTCAACGCCGGCCACGCCCTGGGCATCCTTGCGTTGTTGACAATGGCCGGCGCGTTGCTCGTGCCACGACTGTCCTTGTTCGGGCGTGCGGGTAGATACCTGGCTCAGTTCGGCTTTTCGTTCACCTTCTTCCTGTTGCTGGTTCCGGGCATCAACGAAACGTTGACCCGTTTGCCTGTCGCGCATCCGCTGGCCACCGGCCCGACTTCCCCCATCGTGCGTGGAGCCCTCGCGGCGTGGCTAGGAATCTTTATCGTGGGAGCCTCGCTGCAGTTGTGGTGGATGCTGCGTTCGCTGCGCCGGGTCTAGATAGGGAGCATCCATGACCAGCGTCCGCGCACTGCCCCCGGTTTGCTACGCGTTGCCGAATGCCGTGAGTGATCCACGCGGCAATCACAGCACGCACTCGATGACCTCAAGCCAGGAATTTCAGGCACTCCTGAAGGCACAGGTCAAGCCATCGCGGACACCGCATGGCCCACCAAACCCACCAATTCAAGCCGAACAGGCCGACGCCCCGCCGCTCGGGCCGAACATCGAGGCAATGCTTCAACAGTTGCACGCATGCCGAAAAATGCGATTGCATGGCGAGCTTGATGCTTGCGAGCCGGTCGAATGCGCGCCGCAGCCTTCAACAACGGCCCCGACGCTGCCGGCGAACATCGTCATATGGATACCGATACCGGTGGACATCCGGACGACGAGGCATTTTGGCGGCGCCCGGCGCCGGCGCCGACGCCATCTATGGCGGAGTGCCCGCTGACTATGAGTCAGCCCTTTTCAGGCGCGCTCAATCCGCGATGCGAAGGACGGATACTGCCGAACAGCATTCTCTAGGCAATTGGCCATCACGTTCGCGTCGCTCGGAAAACGTCGCTCGAATTCCTTCCAGTTCTTCAGTCGGAGAACGAGCGGCATTTCGACAAGCGCAGTGATCGCATCCCAAAATGCATCCCAGTTCTTTCCGTACCAATCTGGAAACCGCAACTGCACCATCAATCTCGCGTGCAACTGCGCGACAGATTCAATGTCACCCAGTTCGATTTCTACAAGTTCGTGACGTGCCATGTTCTTCCCCTAGATCAGGGTTTTAGTACATGTCGGATGACGGGTCCATTGAATTTCCCTGCCGAGGGAGTGACCGCCGTTGAGAATTTCGAGGATCCGCTTAGTGTCGGAAGGCGTCGGAAGTCGCCTTTGGCGCTGCCCTCCTGGCCGGGTAGTCCGGGGACTGAGACCGGCCAGGAGCGGACGGTCGACATCCTCGCCAGAATTGCACACAATCCGGCAATACGGTCTAGCAAAAGCGGGTTTATTGAAGCGCGTTCGATCACTAAACGATCGATCGTCGGTCATCAGTAGGGCTCGCGGAGAATTGGACTGCATGCCTCGCCGATCAATTGCAGTCCGGTCTGCTGGCTGTTGGATGAGAATGCCTAAAAACTATGCCCTGAGAACGTGCGGATATGCCCATTTGCCATGCATGCGAGTTGCTCCCATCTCAAATACAAGAATCCTGTGATGAGCCAGATGACCCATATGTCGTTTGTGAAAAATGTCATATCCGACTGATGAGCAGGTCACTCCGACCCGTAGAGTGGTTCAATCTGACTAAGAGGCATGGATGGGAGAAATATCTTCTCCATGACGACTTCTACGATCAGGATGGGGAGGCCATTCAGCCGCTTGATGATGTAGAGGAACCCCAAAAATACCCAGCTCCTGGGCTGGACCAATTTCGTGACTCACCGGAACTGCTTCTGGATTACTCGACCACCCGATGGGCGCTGGATGAAAGCGTCCAGGCTGCGTGGCGCGCATTGCCATCTGAAGATGTTGCGCGCTGTTTGCGCACACAGCTCACGACGCCAGGCAACTTGACACGATGCTCCGTGGCACTACGGGTAGCGGCATTGATCGGGCCCGAATGCGCGGACGTGACGGAATTGGCGTGGCAACTCTTTCCGGAGCGCGCATCATTTAGAAGTCTAGTGGATGCGACCGTGAACTGTTTGCCCCTCGAAGCAGGCTTCGAGCGGACGGCTGCGGCACTCCAACAGATGTCGCCCGAACATCGATCGCTGCATTTTGGAACTTTGGCCCAGTTCCGCTCAATCAGAACGCTGGACTGGATCGAAGCTCACGTCCCATCTGGCGTCACCGAGTCTTGGGGAAACCTAGCCGCGGCCTCGAATCTGAGTTGGAGGCGAGCCGAGACCTGGTTCAGGTCCGGCCGGCCTCTGAGTCTGGTGGCTCTTGATGCCCTTTGTGCAATCGTGGATCCGCGAACCGTGTATCTTCGCCAAATCCGACCTGTGCTCATTGATCCCCCGAGCGAACGTGAATTGCGCGAGATGATTCACGTATTGATTGAATCCGACGACGCTATACGTGTAAGGCAACGGTCCGCGAAGATACTGGAGTCGACAGCAAATCTCGTTAGCTAGACAGGGAACGCTCGGAGCGCAAGCAACCGACTGTTGCAGTTGAACGGTCGCTTGGTGACAGAACGAATATCCGCTAAGGGTCGGTCAGAACCGGCTGGATGACTGGCGGCCAGCACGGTACCGCTACGAATGGCTCATCGGTCCGGGATTGCTGTCGGTGCACGTACCGCCCACCGGCCGACGTCAGTGTTCCCATCGAAACGCGCGCAGGCAGGTAATATGAGCGCTTCCTCCCTCGACTTGAAATACCGCGATGCAAGTACTGGTTGACGCAGACGCCTGCCCTGTTGTTGTCAAGGAAATGCTGTATCGGGCCGCGCAGCGAGTCGAAGTGTGCGTCACGCTGGTAGCAAATACGTATATGCGCACGCCGCCGTCTCGCTTTATCAAGGCACTGCAAGTGCCGGCCGGCTTCGACGCTGCCGATGACCGTATCGTCGAACTGGTCAGCACCGGTGACCTCGTGATTACGGCGGACATACCTCTTGCCGCCGCTGCCCTCGAAAAAGGCGCTTATGTGCTCGACCCACGAGGAAGCTGGTTTAGCCGTGAGAACATCCAGGAGCGCCTAACGATGCGTGAGGTGATGGACCAGCTCCGCAGCTCTGGCATCGACACCGGCGGTCCGGCGCCATACGCCGCACAGGATAGCAAGGCGTTCGCTAGCCAATTGGATCGGTTCCTGGCGCGCCATGCGTCTCCAGGTGCAACCACCTGAAGCGTGTGACCCACAGCAAGCTGGAGCTGGTAGTGTGGCTCCGGCAGGTCTCTTGCCGGCCAGTCTCTGCCATTACTTCGATTGCGAGTGAGCGTCTGTTGCGCATTCGTAATCCGACAACGACTGGGTTTCAAGAACATTGATCCGGAAAATCATATCCAACGTGCAGGCGCCAATGCGAGCGCGCAAGCGAGAATAGGCGCACAAGCCCGGCCCCAAGCCACCCGCAGCCAAGCTTGCATCTTTCGCCATATCAGTTCCATGGATCTGAGGCCAGCCAGATTACCAAGATTGCGCCCCAACATGCCTGACGGTCAGCAATTATGCTGCCCGTCGCCTATCAATCCTCGATCTCAAGTCATCAAGGCGAGACAGCAATAGCAGCAGGATTGGTGACGTATTGCTCGCGCTATAGCCCACCACCAGGTCAATCTTGGGCACCTCCCCCGCCAGCGGCCTGCTGACAACCGACCACGGCATCAGGTTCTGCACGTAAGCGGGAATGAGCGTCACGCCACGCACCGAAGCGATCAGAGACATCACCATTGCAGGGTTGTCGACACTTTGCGCTATCTCCACCTCCACACCTGATTTGAACAGGTAGTCGTCTACAACCTTCCGCAGCACTTTTGCTTTTTCCGCCATGGCAATGAACGGTTGATGCCGAAGATCCTCCGGACGCACCGCGTCTAGTGCAGTCAGGGGATGATCACTTGGCATCAGCACGACTAGTGGCTCCTGGCCAACGACTTCATATTCGAGTTCGTATCCAGGCTCCGCGCGCATGAATGCAAGGTCGAGCTTGCCATGCGCCACTGCCGCAGCTAATTCCGTCGAGTAGTCGCTCGATACGGTCACCTCAATATTCGGCAGTTCCGCACGCAGCAGATGCATGGCGTCCGATAGCCATGTCATCTCCTGCCCGGTGAGAAAGCCCAGCCTGAACTGCTGCTTCGATGGCTGCGCCGCGCGCCGCGCGGCTTCTACGGCGGCATCGACCTGCGCCATGGCCAGTCGTGCATGGTCAAGGAATGCTTTACCTGCCTGGGTGAGCGTGACGCCATGGGCGTTGCGCAGTAGCAGCTCCGCGCCAACCTGATCTTCAAGATCACGGATCTGACGACTCAGGGAGGGCTGCGACGTGTGCAGACGATTTACGGCTGCTTCGGTCAGGCTGCCCGCCTCTGCCACAGCGATGAAATATCGCAAATGCCTTAGTTCCACGGTTTTCCCATGCCTCACAGGCATGCCCCTCAGCTTACAAAGTCTTTTCCCTTAACGACGATAGCCCATAAATTGGCTCCTGTGGTCACCCCGATACGTTGCAGACGCGCCCTCAGGCATGCGTCGCAGCGATACCTTACAGGAGTTTCTCGTGAATAGTCCCGTCGTTCTCATCACAGGCGCACTGACCGGCATCGGTCGTGCAACCGCCCTTGCATTTGCCCGCTCCGGCGCACGGCTCGTTGTCTCGGGCCGTCGCCCGGCCGAAGGAGCGGCTCTCGAAGCCGAATTGCGCAAGCTTGGCGCCGATGCAGTGTTCGTTCAGGCCGATGTTCGCCATGACGAAGAGGTAAGCCATCTGGTCGACCAAGCCGTAACGCGCTTCGGCCGCCTCGATGTTGCAGTCAACAACGCCGGCACCGAAGGCACGCCCGGCCGAGTGACGGAGCAGACCGCAGAAAGCTACGCGGCGACGTTCGACACCAATGTGCTCGGCACGTTGCTGAGCCTCAAGCACGAATTGCGCGTCATGACCGCCCAGGGCTCCGGCAACGTCATCAATATTTCATCGACCTACGGTCATGAAGGCGCGGCCTATGCCTCGGTGTATGCGGGCAGCAAGCATGCAGTGGAAGGCATTACGAAGTCGGCGGCGCTTGAAGTCGCGGCCACTGGCGTACGCGTCAATGCCGTTGCGCCCGGGCCTACGGAGACCGGCATGCTCGACCGCTTCACCGGGACGCCGGAACGGAAAGCGGCACTCGCCAGCGGCGTACCGCTCGCCCGCATCGGCAAGCCGGAAGACATTGCCGCGGCAGTGCTCTACCTGGCATCCGAAGGCGCCACGTTTGTGACGGGGCAGATCCTCACCGTTGACGGCGGCAAGACCGCAGGCTGATATCAAATGTCCAACACACTATTCAGCCCGCTGGCATTGGGCCAGATTCAGCTTGGTCACCGCGTCGTCATGGCACCGCTCACGCGCCTCCGTGCCGATCAAGACGGAGACATCCCGAATGCGCTGATGCGCGACTACTACGTGCAACGCGCTTCCGCGGGCGGCCTCATCATCAGCGAAGCCACCACGGTGTCGGCAACTGGGCGCGGCTACCTCGGCGCACCCGGCCTCTACACCGATGCGCAGCGCCACGCCTGGCAGGAGATCGTGACGGCGGTGCATGCACGCGGCGCGCACATGATCGCCCAGCTCTGGCACGTTGGCAGAACTTCGCACTCTAGCCTGCTCGCTGGCGCGGCGCCGGTAACGGCGTCGGTCGTTCCTTACGAGGGCGTTGCCTTCACTAGCGAAGGATGGGTACCTGCATCGCCGGCGCGGGCTCTCGAAACCACCGAGATTGCCGCAATCATTGCGGAGTACGTCGGCGCTGCAAGGCGAGCGCTGCAAGCCGGCTTCGACGGCGTGGAAATTCACGCTGCCAATGGCTACCTGATCGACCAGTTCCTTCAGGACGGCAGCAATCGTCGTACAGACCAGTATGGCGGCCCGATCGAGAACCGCGCTCGGCTGCTGATCGAGATTGTTGACGCTGTGCGAGCGGTCTGGGGCAACGGACGTGTCGGTGTGCGGCTGACGCCAAGCAGCCACTTCAATGGCATGTCGAACAGCGATCCCGAAACCGACTTTCGCTATATCGCCCGAGCGCTCTCAGGCAAGGGACTGGCCTATCTGCATGTGGTCGAACCCCGCGTCGTTGGATCGGAAGACGTTGCCGAGGACCTCCGATCTGTTGCGGCGCGCGATCTGCGAGCGTATTTCGATGGCCCGGTGATCGCCGCCGGCGGATTCAACGGTGACGAGGCGCAATCGGAGATTGGACGCGGGCATGTCGACGCCGTCGCGTTCGGACGGTCTTTCATTGCCAATCCGGACCTTCCATCGCGGATCCGCGACGGTCAACCGCTCAATCCCTACGACCGCAACACGTTCTACGGCGGCGACTCGCGCGGCTACACAGACTACCCTGCCTGGCAAGGCGTTTGAATACAGAATTAGCGAACATGAAAACTCTCACAGGCAAGACCGCACTGGTAACGGGTGCATCGCGGGGAATCGGTCGCGCGAGCGCATTGGCGCTGGCGAAGGCGGGTGCTCAGGTGTTGGTTCACTACAGCAGTGCAGCGAGCGAAGCCGAGGCAGTGGTTGCCGAAATCCGGACGCTCGGCGGCAAGGCCGAGGCCATCGCCGCAGATCTGCGGGCCCCCGATGGTCCGCACAAGCTGGCGCAGCAATCCAGGGCAATCATCGGTTCGCGCCTCGACATCCTCGTGGCCAATGCCGGCATTGCCCTGGCCGCGCCTATCGAAGACACCACAGTGGAAGACTTCGACAATCTCTTCGCCGTGAATGTACGGGCGCCATTCTTCCTGGTGCAGCAGTTGCTGCCCGCCATGTGCAAGGGGAGCAGCGTTGTCCTGCTGTCATCGCTTGCCGCGCATTCGGCCATGGAAACGCTGTCCGCTTATGCAGCCACCAAGGGCGCAATCGACACGCTCGTCAAGCACTTCGCCGCCGCACTCGGCGAGCGCGGGATCCGCGTCAATGCGGTAGCCCCTGGTGTCGTGCCAACGGATATGTCCAGCTTTGCCAAGAGCGACGAGGGCAAAACCTTCACGCTCGGCATGCAGGCACTCAAGCGCATGGCCGATCCCGGCGACATCGGCGCTGCCATCGAATTTCTTGCATCCGACCAGGCCCGATGGATCACGGGCGAGACGCTGCGCGTCGATGGCGGTTCCAAACTCTAATCGGAGTCAATTCATGAAGCTCTACCATGCAAACGGATCACCCAACGCGCGCCGCGTAAGAATCCTGATCGCAGAGAAAGGCATCGAAGTCGAACTCGTACCAGTAGACCTGGGGACGCGGGAGCAGAATTCCGAGGCCTATCGTGCCATCAACCCCCGCAGCGTCGTGCCGACACTAGTCCTGGCCGACGGCACTGCAATTGGGGAGGCGTCCACCATCATGCGATATCTGGACGATGCACACCCGACGTCCTCGCTCTACGGCACGGCGGCGGCCGAAAGAGCAGTCGTCGCGATGTGGGAGCGACGCATGGAAATCGAAGGGTTCGCAGCCGTAATGGAAGGTGTGCGTATCGCCGCGCCTGGGCTCAAAGGACGCGCTTTATCTGGGCCTCACGGCTATGACCAGATTCCAGAACTCGTTGAGCGCAGCAAGCGGCGCGTGGCGAACTTCTACAACGATCTCGATGCTCAACTAGGTCGCAGCACGTTCGTGGCAGGGGAAACATTCTCCGCAGCCGACATCACTGCGCTGGTGACAGTGGACTTTGCGACAAAGGCATTTTCGATGCCGATTCCCGAGAGTCACGGCGCGCTGAAACGGTGGCACAACACTGTTTCAGCTCGTGCGAGTACGTCGGCCTGACTGCATTTTTAGGTGGCCGTCTTCGCGGAATCCATACACAGCTTTCTCGCGAAAGATGGCCACCCTACTTCCTTTCATGATTCTCGAAAATGAAACTATTCTCGCCGATTGCCCTAGGACCCCATACTCTGAATCACCGCGTCGTTCATGCCCCCATGACTCGCCTGCGCGCCAACGAGGACGACAGCCCAAGCGCAATGATGGTGGAATACTATCGGCAACGTTCTTCGGATGGCGGCTTGCTGATTACCGAGAGTGCACACCCATCGTACGACAGTCGCGGGTACCAGGGAGCGCCCGGAATCTACACCGACGCACACGTCGCCGCCTGGGGAAAGGTTACCGCCGCTGTCCACCAACGGCGAGCGCGCATTTTCATGCAGATCGCCCATGACGGTCGCCAGTCCCACGTAGATCTAAGCCACGGAAGCCTGCCAATTGCCCCGTCGGTCGTGCCGTTCGAGACAACTGTTTATACGCGGAATGGCTGGGTTCCAAATTCTCCTCATCGAGCCGTCGGCACCGACGAGATACCGGCGATCATCGAATCATTCCGCGTTGCCGCGACCCGGGCGCGCGATGCGGGCTTCGACGGTATTGAGTTGCACAACGCCAATGGATATCTTGCCGATACCTTTCTGCAAGACGGGACCAACAAGCGGACCGATGCATACGGCGGCAGCGTTGAAAAGCGTGCCCGGTTCTCGCTTGAACTGGTGGAGGCGCTTGCCTCAATCTGGGGTGCAGACCGCGTCGGCGTTCGAGTTTCACCAAGCGGCAAATGGGGCAGCATTTCGGATAGCAATCCGCGGAGAACGTTCAGCTATTTCGCAAAACGTCTAAGCGAGTTCGGCCTCGCGTATCTACACGTTATAGAACCGCGTGTCATGGGAACCGAAACACTCGCCGAGGGTGCAGAGCCGATCGCATCAGCCCACTTGAGGGAGCACTTTAGCGGGCCGATCATTGCTGCCGGCGGTTTCGACCGTGCCGGTGCAGAGGCCATCCTCTCGCGTGGGGATGCCGATCTTGTGGCATTTGGAAGATGGTTTTCCTCCAACCCCGACCTTCCTGAGCGACTGCGCAATAACCACGGTCTTACGCCATATGAGCGGAGTGCCTTCTGGGGCGGCACCGAACGCCACTACATCGACTTCGAGCCTAAGGCACACGATTAAAAAATGGCGTGATTCTCAACCAGCATTGTCAAATGCAGCATAGATTGGCGTACGCATTGGATAGTAGCGGGCGGGAGCCTGCCAGACAATGCGTACGCAGCTCCCACCAGCAGGTGTTCACCCTCGTTGACCAGGGAACGCTCCTGGCAGTCCGCGCGCAAGATCGCAGGCGTCATCCCAAAGACGGCGCGTCAACACCCCA
>DAIOET010000021.1:0-27713 GCA_036746135.1 Cupriavidus sp. | reverse complement strand
ATCTCCGATTGACACTTTTGTTGTCGCAACGGTGACACTTTTAATACGGTCTACGGTGGCCGGGGACTCGTGCAGCGCAAGCCAGGCCAGGATGGCGTCATAGTCGTTGTCCACGCCCAGAATGCAGGTCGCCGCCGGCGCACGGAAGGCGCCGGCCGAGGCGTCGACCTCGTGAGGCAGCCGCAGTTGCTCCCAGGGTGTCACGATGGACGGCGATGCCGCGGCGATCGGGGCGCGGGCCCGCTGGGTCAGCGCCCGGTGCAGGGCGAAGAACGCTTCGATCTGACGGGCGCCGGCCGGCCCGAGTCCCGCGATGGCGGTCCACCACTGCCGGCGGCGCGGGATGCGCACCGTGAGATCTGCGAGGGTGCGGATATCAGCCGCATACAAGGCGCAAACGGCGCGCTTCGGTAGCCACCGTGCGATATCGTCCGCAATCCTTGGTTCGGGTTCGGGCAACGTGCGCAGGCACTCGACCGCGTGCGCGATGGCCTTGGCGTTGCGGATACGCTGGTCGGCCTTGCACTCGAACAGCTCGGCCAGATCGGGGCGTTGCCGGCGGCGCGCGTAGCGCGCCAGCTGTCGCCGAATCCGGGCAATGACGCTGCGTGCGGATTTGCCATTGCTGAGGTGGTCCGGCAGGTAGCGCTCGGCAGCCTGCCGCGAGGAAGCGCCCTCGTACCAGGCGTGCAGCGCCGCAAGGGCAGCGGTGTCCGGGAAGCCTTCCGGCGTGGGCAGGTGTCGGAGCATTTCGACGAAAGCGAGTTTCGTACCGAAATGATAGTACAAGGATAATCACTCTTATCTCTATAAATAGATTAAAGCGCTCCTCCCGGTCCATGAACTACCTGTCACGGGACACCCAGTTCGTCGCGGCATGCGAGATCGATGCCGAGTGGGGCGTACCCTCAAAATGGGTTCCTACGATGGTGGTCAACGAATCAGCATATCGCACGGCGCCGAGCAACTGGCAGAGCGGCGATCACCCCCTCCAAAATACTAATTGCAAGCCTGGATCGGACCGATTACGTTCATAAGAGTCGCGAAGTACAACAAGCCATTTCCGAATGAAAGGCTGTCACGGTAAGAAAATCGCAAAGGGGAAGCGGGATGGTCATCGAAAATTGCCTTGGTTGGCAAGGAGTTGTAGCACCTAGCGCAATTTCAAATAGTATCCGGGCGCGGCCACTTCTTTCCGGGAAGGCGGTGCAGTCATGATCGATCGTCCCCAGCTTTCTCTCATTAGAGAGAACCTAGAATCGACGCATGAGGAAAAGCCCGAGATCGTCGACACTGGGCTGCAGTGCCTGAGTCTGATTGCGCGGTATCACTCCATCCCGATCGACGAGGCGCAGATCGCTCATGAATTCCGGGCCGAGTCTACGCTCGCTGTCCACGAGATTATCCTGGCTGGAAGAAAACTCGGGATGTCCGCCAAGCCTCGGCGGGTGAGCGCGGACCGGCTGTGCAAGGCAGCACTTCCCGCCATCGCTGTGGGCACAGATGGGACTTTCGTCGTGCTGGCAAGACTCGATCAGGGCAACATGCTGATACACGATCCCAAAGTGAGACGTGTAGAAACCAGGACTCTTGAGAGTTTCAGGCAGTGGTGGGCCGGTGATCTGATTCTATTTACGTCGCGCGCCTCGATCGCGGGCGAGCTCTCGAAGTTTGATTTTACCTGGTTTATCCCAGCCATTGTCAAATACCGACGCTTGCTTGGCGAAGTCGTTCTAGTATCCCTGGTCCTGCAGGTTTTTGCACTCATCACGCCGCTTTTCTTTCAGGTCGTCATGGACAAGGTGCTTGTGCACCGCGGCTTCACGACGCTGGATGTAATAGCGGTCGGTCTCACGGCTGTGACCGTATTTGACGTCGTCTTGACTGGATTGAGAACCTGGTTGTTCGCCCATACCACGAGTCGAATCGACGTCGAGCTTGGTACACGGCTGTTCCGGCATTTGCTGGCGCTGCCACTATCTTATTTCCAGGCCCGGCGGGTCGGTGATTCCGTTGCACGTGTGCGCGAACTGGAGTCGATTCGGAGCTTCCTCACAGGGAACAGCATCACGGTGGTACTTGACTTGCTGTTTTCCGTAGTCTTTGTGACGGTGATGTTCTACTACAGCGTGTGGTTGACCTTGATTGTGGTCCTCTCACTGCCCTGCTATGTCATCCTGTCTGCGACGTGGACCCCGATTCTGCGGACACGCCTGCATGAGAAGTTTAATCGCGGCGCGGATAACCAGGCGTTTCTAGTTGAATCGGTCGGTGGCATCAACACCATAAAAGCGATGGCGGTTGAACACCAATGGATACGCAAATGGGATAGCCAGTTGGCCGCCTACGTGTCCTCGGCATTCCGCACCACCACGATAGGCACCATCGCCAATGCCGGCGTGAACCTTGTAAGCAAGCTGGTTACGGTCTCGACCATGTACTTTGGCGCGAAGCTGGTCATCGATGGTGTCCTGTCTGTGGGTGAACTGATCGCCTTCAACATGCTTGCGGGGCAGGTCGCGCAGCCCGTGATGCGGTTGGCGCAGATGTGGACTGACTTCCAACAGACGGGCATCTCTGTGCAGAGGCTGGGCGACATCCTGAACACGCGCACGGAGGTCGCCGGAATGAAGACTTCGATTCCAGCAATTCGGGGTCAGATCACTCTTGACTCCGTGGTCTTCCGGTACAACCCGGGGATGCCCGAGGTACTCCGATCGATTTCTCTTGACATCGCGCCGGGGGAGGTGGTGGGGATAGTTGGTAGGTCGGGTTCTGGGAAGAGTACCCTGACCAAACTAGTTCAGCGTCTCTATGTGCCTGAGCAGGGGCGGATACTCGTTGACGGTATGGATCTCGCGATGGTCGATGCGACTTCCTTGCGGCGCCAGATCGGCGTCGTCCTGCAGGACAACACGCTGTTCGCCCGGTCGATCCGCGACAACATCGCCTTGACGGACCCTGGGGTGCCCTTCGAGGCTGTTGTCCAGGCAGCGCGGATGGCCGGTGCCCACGATTTCATCTCGGAATTGCCTGAAGGCTATGACACGATAGTAGGGGAGCACGGTGCAACGCTGTCGGGTGGGCAGCGGCAACGCGTCGCGATAGCCCGAGCGCTAATGTCGAATCCGCGAATCCTGATCTTCGACGAAGCGACCAGCGCACTTGACTATGAGTCCGAGCGCATCATCCAGCAGAACATGAGAACCATCTGCCGCGGGCGCACGGTCCTCATCATCGCACACCGACTGTCCGCTGTCCGCGAGGCCGACCGAATTGTGGTGTTGGAGCACGGGAACATTGTCGAGTCGGGCTCGCATGAGCAGCTACTAGAGAAGAGCGATGGTCACTATGCAAAGCTGCATGCATTGCAGGCGGGATGATGAACCCAATATCGGATAGGTTGTTGGCAACGTTCGAACTCATGCAACGCTACGCAACGACATTCGCACGCGCGTGGCACGATCGAAACAAGAATAGTCCGGGAGGATTTCGCGCTGCGGAGGCCGAGTTCTTGCCAGCCTCGCTTGCTCTGATGGAATCTCCGCCGTCGGCTGCTCCGCGTGTGGTGATGCGGTTACTGATCGTGTTCGCTGGCGTCGCACTGACATGGGCAATCCTTGGACAGGTTGATATCGTGGCCAGTGCCCAGGGAAAGATTGTGCCCAACGACAGAACCAAGGTTATTCAACCGCTCGAACGATCGACCGTCACGGCCATACACGTCACTGATGGGCAGCACGTGAAGGCAGGAGACATCCTGATCGAGCTTGATCCTACCGCAGCGCAGGCCGACCTGAGAAGGCTCCAGGCAGAGTTCACTGCAGCCAAGCTCCAGGCAGTACGAGCCCGCGCCCTGACAGACGCTATCCGCCGTGGCAGAAGGCCGAGCATGGAGCGTCCCGAAGGCATTCCATACACAGAGTTTACAGAAGCCAAGCAATTGTTGGAGGGGCACTATACAGAGTACGCGTCCCGAGTTGCGCGCCTGGAGGCCGAGCTGAGGCGACGTCAGGCGGAACGGCAATCGACGGTGGAACTGGTGCGCAAGCTTGAGCAAACGGTCCCCCTTGCCCAACAGCGTGCGCGTGACTATAAGACACTCATGGAGAAGAACTTTGTTTCTCGCCACGGATATTTCGAACGAGAGCAGACCCGCATCGAACAGGAGGCAGATCTGGCCACGCAGCGAAGTCGATTGAACGAACTCGACGCTGCCATTCTCGAGGGACGTAGTCAGATATCGGGGCTTTCTGCCGAAACCTCTCGCGCTCAACTAGACGCATTGAATGAAGCCCAGCAGAAGCTTGCAGGCCTGGAGCAAGAGTTGCACAAGGCCGAAATGCGGTCGAAACTAACACGCCTCGTGGCACCTGTTGACGGCTCCATCCAACAGCTGGCGACGCATACCATAGGGGGTGTCGTAACCGAGGCGCAGCAGCTCATGCTGGTGGTGCCAAAGGATGAGCTGGTTGAAATCGAGGCCCTCGTGGAGAACAAGGACATCGGTTTCGTGACCGCGGGACAGCCTGCCACGGTGAAGGTCGAAACTTTCTTGTACACGAAATACGGTACCTTGAACGGCAAGGTCGTCGCTGTATCCGGGGATGCGATCAACGACGAAAAGCGTGGTCTTGTCTACGCTTCGCGGATCCGGCTGGATAGCGCGGAGATGGAAATTGACGGCCGGCGCGTCAGGCTTTCTCCGGGCATGGCAGTGACCGCAGAGATCAAGACAGGAAAGCGACGCGTTATCGAGTACTTTCTCTCGCCATTAATGGTTCATGGCTCCGAGAGCCTGCGCGAACGCTAGTCGTCAAATTGAAGCAACCAATTGCGAAGGTGTGGGAACGCGACCACCTCCCCCACACCCTGCCGCCAACCTTACTTCCAGCTAGCGGCGAGCACCGCGGCCAGCGCTGTCTCGTATTGCGAGGGTAGGGACGTCTGCCCAGATGCCGGCGGGGCAAAAGACGCCATGGCGCTGACGAGCGCATCGACGTCCGAATAGGCTACGGCCTTCCCGTCGCCCGCAGAAATGCCGAAGCCATAGCCACTAGCAAGGAACCAG
Organism: Cupriavidus sp.; assembly: GCA_036746135.1. Taxonomy (GTDB): domain Bacteria; phylum Pseudomonadota; class Gammaproteobacteria; order Burkholderiales; family Burkholderiaceae; genus Cupriavidus. The sequence goes on along the minus strand of DAIOET010000021.1, from coordinate 22,642 downwards.
TTCGTCACGGTGACGGAATCGGCCGTGCCAATCCTCATGATCCTCAGGTCGTCGCCGGCCTTTTCGAACCACAACTGGTCCGAGTTGATTCCTGGCTCAAAGACAAGATTGTCTTCATGCATGGGATCCCAGGTATTGATGACATCCTGATCCCCGCCAGGACCGAACACGAAAGTGTCGTGGGCATTGTATGTACCTTCGAGTACATCGTTGCCGGACCCACCGTTGAGCCGATTGGCGCCTAGCCCACCGCTCAGATGGTCATTACCCGCGCCACCGTTCAAGTCGTCATCGCGGCCATCTCCCAGAATGACGTCGTCCCCTGCCGTGCCCGCCGTAATGCGAGCGTAGATCGCATTGTGATCCCACGTAGTTCCGTCATCAAAATGAATGACTTCAACACCCGCATCTGGGCCGTCATCGCTGAAATAGTCCGCAATGCGAAGCACACTGTTGGAGGCTGCGTGCCTGAGGATTAGGTCTGCCGTGGGCCAATCACGCGACACCGACAACTCGCCCGGTAGGATGGTCGAGTCGATGTCGACCTGGTGCACCGACATCTTGGTATCAAAGGTCCTGCCGACAACCGTTGTGCCCGAGGAGGGCCCAAACATGAATGAAGCCGCCGAAGGCAAATCTCCGGTCACGGAGAGCGGGTCAGGAATATCAACTCCATACTTCGCCTTGAACAGCGATTGAAATGTGGCGGCGTCGATTGTTTGGTAGCCGGTGACGCCACCCAATTCGAACACACTGTTTCCGTCGGTCCCGACGGTTCGACGGAATTGTTGTTCACCCTGCGGACTGGAAAACACTGCGGAAGCGTTCACGAGGTTACCATTCTCATCGCGCAGGATTTTGTATTCTTCGAGGGTTCCATACCTGCCGCTGCGCCGTATCGTTCGATTCCCCAGACTGTCCTTCTCGACGGTTTGCGACGTCACCGTGTAGTCGCTAATATCAGAATTGTATTTCCAGGAGAACTCTTCATTTGAAGCCAGATACATGATCCCGTTCTCAGAGTAGGTCGTCTGTGATTTTGACCCGCCGCTCGCATAGGTGATCGTGGTTTTAACAAGGTCGGAATCCGTATAGGAGACGGTCTCGGTTTCCGATCCATCAGATCCTGATGCATATGTTTTGATCTCGTATAGTGCACCATAGAGATATGTTTCAAAACGCGTCTTATGGCCATCAGCATCAGCATAGAGCTTGTTCCGCCAGTCGACCTGATCGTGAGGCCAGTCCTCCGTGAACTCATAGCAGGTCGAGCCATCGATAAAGGTTGTAAGAATGGTATGTGCCGTATTGCCTGGGTATTCGGACGCAGGGCTCCACGTATATACAGTATCCTTCGTGCCAACTCCATCATTGGAGACTGTCCAGGACATCGTAGTCGTGGCCCAGGCGGGATTAGGATCGGTATCAGTCCCATCGACCCGAATCAGGTAATCATCTTCGGGGCTGCCGTAGGTGTAAGTGTAGGTTAGTCCTGTCCGTTCATCCTTGGAGCCCGTAATCTTGCCATCAGGGCCGAAGTACCACTCTTTGTCCTCATTGGGCCATCCTGAACTAACGGCAAGCTTTGTTAGCGCGCCGTTGCTATCAAAGTATGGCGTGGCGACAAGATCGCCGTCTTCCCCCTTTAGATCAATGCTTTCGAACTTCTGACCGTATAGTTTCGTGTCCAGACCAATCAGTCGATTCCCTTCGTACCGATAGATGAACTCGCTAATAGGTGGCTGCGATGAGCCGAACTTAATATTCTCCAACTTACCATCAGGCTGGAATGAGAATGTCTTGGATTCCGTCGTATTGAATTCAATCTTCATTGAATTAAGTTGACCGGATGCGGTATCCACGTCGATGTAAATATTGGAAAAACCGCGCGGATCAGAACTTGGTGCACTTGGCCAAAGTTCCTTCGAGAAGCGCCTCCAATAGTAATCCCAGTATATTGTTCCGGCTGGTTCCCCGTAAGGCCGCATCTTGGCCACTTCCGATGCGGCCCGCTTCATAAGCTGTGCGTAAGCTGGCGTATCGGGGACATTGGCGTTCATTTGAAGAAAAATGCTATCAAGCGCAGTGGATATGTTCATCGGCTGGCTGGGGTCATGCCCATTGATCCGGATTTCCCCGCCGTTGTTATCCACAATCTCCTTCCTTGCCAGCCAACTGTTATATAAGGCCTTGGCTTCATCGTATATCATTATCGATGTCTTGACATCGACTGTTTCTCGCTGGCTCAATCCAACGTCCGCAATTGCATTCGTTGCTTTAGTTTTCAACTGCTCTCTGGTTTCATAAAAGGAGTAATGGCTGAGCTCATGCGCCAGGTCTCCGACAAGTTGTCCTGCTGAGGAAATATAGTGCCATACAGAATTGTCATCCTGATAGTTCCATGAGCTTCCATTTTTGAACGTAGAGTTGATGTCGAGCTCGACTGTCTTTTTGTTGTTGATAATTGTGAAATCGGTTAAAGATCCCCAGGAAATTGCGTTCGCGGTATGATCTGCAACGTCTTTAGCATATTGCTCTATCTGTGAAAGCAATGTACTCGAGGCGTTGATTAGCGCCAACACATCAGGAGTCATATACTGCTTAATGTTCACAAAGACTTCTTCGTTTCCGGTAATCACGACGCCCCCCCTGTATTAGTCAACTTACTTGTTTAATTTACATCAAAGATTACCGATACAATGCACGTTTCCGGTGGGTCAGCTGCCAGAAATGAAAACGAGTTTCTTGTGACTCCTATATATTCCCCCTCTAGCGAGTATGAATGTGGATGTGTACCGCTTACTTTTTTTAGATTTGGAAATTCGTTGGATACTAATTTGGCTGTGATGCAGGTATTTTTTGTGTCTAATTGCAGGGTCATTGCGGCGCTCGCGGGGCTCTTATCATTTCGATCGTATCGAATATATGATCCCGCAAGAAATGGACAGTTATTATTAACTCGTGAAAGCTGGTAGGTGGTTACTAGAGAAAAGTTGCTTGATCGCTGCTCTGGATTGACGAAGCCTGATCCTGATTTTAAGCATGTTTTATTTTCAATAAACTTCAATTCGAGCAAATTTCCTTTTGTCAAAGAGGATACTATATGTAGGGTTGCTATCGGATCGTTCGAGTAGGCTTCGGCTTGAACTGCTGTGCAAAGTGAGCTCAGTGCAATTGCGGCAATTCTTCGACGCATTATCATCCCCTGATAATTATTGGTATTTTGATTTTTTTTGAAACAGACAGATATAGATAACTCATCTTTCCATGAAATTTTTCTGCAATTGCCCTGCCCCGTTCGTAGGGACGGGGGCGTCTTGGCTCAAGCTATGCATTTATTGCGCCGCTAGCAAGGCCGCCGAAGGAGGAAAGGGAAAACCCGAGGACGGGCGAGAGCGCCTTCGTAAGGTGAAGGCTTCGGCCAGGTTCCTCGGAGCGAATAGCTCTGCGCGTTATGGTTCGGTCGAATACGCCCGTGAGGGTGCCTCGATAGAGAACCTGTCATGCGACTGACAGTAGCCTAGGGAGACATGCGTCACTGGTAACGGTGGGGTGTGAAGCTTTCCTGACAACGTAGCCCCCACAAGGGTGCGTCGCTATCGTGAGATAGGGCCGCAGAGACTCCGAGCAGCAATGGGGTCGAGGAGCCAGGCTGACTGGTATGGGTAATGTAAGTGAACTGCTGTTAAACACCGTGAGCATTGCTGTGCCAAAGCTGCTGATAGGCACTAACCAAAAGGTACGTGGTCGGATATCCCGCTGAGAACTCGGGATACGTCGTCAACAGACCACCGGTGGAGAGGCAGGCCCTAACCCGGTCTTGTAACGTGCAGGGAACGTGGTAAGCCCATATGGCTGCCGGGGCGCGGTATGGCTCTGGCAGGCGAACCGCAAGGAACGCTGTTGGCTGTGCGGGTAGCGCCGCCCATGTTGAGGAACGGTTCGAGGCGGCGTCGATCGCGCGAGGTCAGGCTGGACACGGGGCTCTCCTTGTCGATGGCGCATCACGCATGGGCGGGGAAACTGGTAATCGTAACGGAAAGAATGGCCCGAAGCTGAAAACTGAGCGCCGCAGAGCTATACACCACCGAGTGGGGAGGCCTCGCGCTGGCCTTGGGGTTTCCGACGACGAATTGCAAAGCGGAGCAGATGTCAGAGTGTCCGACCGAGGACGCGAACGCGTGACGCTTCATGGCTGCCTTTCGCTTGGCACGAACCTGGTCACCTTCTCTAGCCAATTGGATTGACACATTTCCTTCCGCTGCGCCTTCACTGTCTCAGTTTGTGGGCTTGAAATGACCCTGGTTGGCCGGTGACACATTGCTCCGCAACCCGCAAAGCCTTGTCCTGCAGGGCGAAGCGACGATATGAAGGCGACTACGACGGGGATTGACACTTTTGTTGCCGCAACGGTGACATTCTTAATGCGGTCTACGTCCACGCAACAGCGCTATCACGGGAGACCAGCCATGAGCGACACAGCAAGTTCAGGCGCGATGCGGATGGCGTCCCTAATTATCTGTATCGAAGGAAAAAGAGTCGAAACGACCGGACTTCTGGCGGTTGTCGACGGCGAGTATAGGTGCGAGCCCCTGCATCCTGCTACCGGCGTTGTACGTTGGCTCAGCGGTTTCGATGTCGTGGAACAAAATGAACCCGGCACAGCGCCACGCCGGAGACGATGACACGATTCCCGCCGCGCCACGCGCTGTATGCTCAGGCCCGTTACCGCAACCCGCGTCGCTCGCTGTTCGCCTTCAATGCCTTCCCAGGTGCGCTTGAATTTCGCGCGCATCGAGGGCCGACAGATCTTCGTTGATTTCTTCGAAAATCATCTGACGCGTCTCCTCGCTAAGACGTTTGCGAAGCATACCGAGAAATTTCGGCTCCACGGCAAATCGCAATCGCTGATACCGGTGATGAAGCCGTCCCTGCTCGATGCGGTCGGCGACGGTCTTCGCGAATTTTTCGCGTTCCTTCTCGCTCAGCGCCGGTCCACTAGGGGCGACATTGACGAGGTCTTCGATTTCCCGCAGGTCTAGTTTAAGTCCCGGGGTCTCGAAGATTCGAGCACGGCCGCCGTCGGCGACGACAACCCAGGTAGTGTCAGCCATGGTGCACCTCTCAACGTGATCGGTCGCCGGCTCGGCGGCCATCGCAAATCGTCGCGTGACGCCAGCGAACTTGCCGTCAGCGACAGTCTATCTCCAGCGCCCATCGGTGACGGACCGTGGGGTTTCCCCGCGCTCCTGCGCGAGCGACGGATAGTCGGTATATCCGCGCTCGCCGCCCCCGTAGAACGTGGATGGATCCGGCGAATTGAGTGGAGCGTGTGACCGCAAGCGTTCCGGCAGGTCGGGATTGGCGATGAACAAACGTCCGAACGCGATCAGGTCCGCGTTGCCGTCCTCGAGCCATTTTTCCGCACTGCCGCCGTCGAACCCGCCGGCGACCATCAGCACGCCGTGATAAGTGCGGCGTATCATCTGGCTCATGCGCTTCGCGCGCTCGATGAAAGCCACATCGTCACCGGTCGCCGCCAGCGCGGGATTGACGATGTGCAAATAAGCCAGCCCGTATCGATTGAGTTTTTCGATGACGTAAGAAAAGGTGGCCTCGGGATCGTCGTCGTGCATGTCGTTGAAGGTGCCAAGAGGAGAGAGCCTTACGCCGACCTTTTCTGGCCCCCACACTTCGCAAACCGTCTCGATCACCTCGAATAGCAGCTTGGCCCGACGCTCGGTCGATCCGCCGTATTCGTCCGTGCGGCGGTTCGACCCGGACAACAGGAACTGGTCGAGCAGATATCCGTTCGCGCCATGTACTTCGACGCCGTCCATACCGGCAGCCTTTGCGTTGCGCGCTCCCCTGAAGTATTGGCGCACGAGATACGGCATTTCTTCCACCTGCAGCGCACGAGGCTTGACGCAGGGCGCGAGGACACCTTCGCCTCGCTCGTTCTCAATGAAGGCCTCTGCTTTCGGCTGGACCGCAGAGGGTGCAACTGGCAGCATTTCATCGGGCTGCAATGAGGGGTGTGATATGCGTCCTACGTGCCACAGTTGCATGAACATCAACCCGTCCGCCTCGTGCACGGCGTCCGCCACGAGCCGCCAGCCTTCGACCTGTGCCGGGCTATGTATGCCAGGCGTCCATGCGTAGCCCTGCCCTTGCATCGACACCTGCGTCGCCTCGCTGATGATGAGCGCGGCCGCTGCACGCTGCGCGTAGTAGCAGGCGTTGAGCTGCGACGGAATGTTGCCTGGTCGGTTCGCGCGCGAACGCGTCAGCGGCCCCATGACGACACGATGAGGAAGGTTGTACGGGCCCACCTTTACGGGTTCGAACAGCTTGTGTAGGGAAATTTGAGCTTCGTGCTGCCGGGTTTCTCCGGGGGCGATTTCCGTATCAGGCATGTTCGCTCCTTGTGTTTTCGACTCGGGTCTAAAGGTGCTGCCATAGACGCACCGAGGCGTCGGCGTCAAAGCACATCGACAGGATCCCGCGCTACGCGCAGTCTAGCCGTGACGCCGCGCGCGCATCTTTTCGGTTTCTGCTCAGATGTGTCACGATCCTGCAGTCATCCGGTCCATCGCCCTACGGGGGGTTCCGGCTGGTGGTCAACAAAGACGCGTGCCCCACTCGATGCCGTTGCGCACTGCGTCTCCTGCGTCAGTCATTCCGGCTGTACCACAATCTCCTGGTCTCGATGCTCAACACGTGCGTGGGTATGGCCCGGCAGGCGCAAAGACATGCTGACGACCGACGACTTCCTCGCCGCATCCGAGTCGCGCGCCCGATGTTATGGAAGTGTCGGCAGAACGCCAACAAAATCCGGCAGAATCGCGAAAGACACACCCCTGCAATGCATCTACCGTGTTGGGACAGGTCTACCGCTGTGATCGAGCGCGGGCTGCTGGCAAGTGAAGGCGAAAACGAGAGAAACTCCTGAACGTCCTCATAGGCGGACAAGTTCAAGGTCAGGATCTATGGATGCATGCGCAGCGCTAATGGCTACGCGATACGCGACTTTCTCCCACGCTGCGACATACCGTTCGAATGGCTCGAACCTGGCAGCGATAAAGATGCTGAGGAACTCGCTGCACGTGCAGCGTCTTTCCGGCTCCGTGGCTGATGTTGACGATACGCGCGTCACCCATAGCTTTGACAAAACAAGTTTTCGTGAACCGGGGTATGCAGATGTACCAACCTAGTACTGTTCCTTACCAGCGGCATAGGGGATTTGAACACGCTTTCTCGTCTGGATCGCTTAGCTTGGGATTGTTCTTTCCCATTGAAGCTTTCGACGGCGATCGGCCGACGATGCGCAACCAGGTTGCACTTGCAAAGCGCGCCGAGGAGTTAGGTTTTTCAGCGTTATGGTTCCGTGATGTTCCCCTGAGAGATCCAAGCTTTGGCGATGTGGGCCAGGTTTTCGATCCGTGGGTCTACATGGGGTTTATGGCCGCCCACACATCAAACATCGCCCTCGGCACGGCTTCCATCGCGCTACCGTTGCGCAACCCCTTGCATACCGCCAAAGCGGCGGCGAGCGTCGATCAACTGAGTAATGGCCGGCTACTGTTGGGAGTCGCCTCCGGTGATCGTCCGGTTGAGTTTCCAGCGTTCAACATCGACCCGGAAAAGCGGGGCGAGATTTTCCGCGAAAGGGTGGAAGTGATCCGACGGGTTCAGCACACAAGCTTTGAGCACGTCAGATGGAGTGACGGAGAGCTAATCGGTGCCGACCTGGTTCCAAAGCCCACTACAAACGAGATTCCGCTGTTCGTGACCGGACACAGTCGCCAATCACTGGATTGGATTGCCAAACATGGCTGCGGGTGGATCACCTATCCCCGTCCGCCTCACCTCCAACGATTGTACGTAGACAAGTGGCGGCAGGAAGTTATCGTGCAATCCGGAAGCGAGTACAAGCCGTTCATGCAATCGCTCTACATCGACCTCGATGCCTCGCCGTCGACAACACCATCGCCGATTCATTTGGGATTCAAGCTTGGCAGGCGCCATCTGATTGACTTGCTTGATGTCCTGCAGGAGATTGGCGTTGACCACATTATTTTGAATCTGAAATACGGCCACCGAAGTGCAGCCGAGGTCGTCGAAGAGCTTGGCACTCATGTGGTTCCTCGCTTCGGAGCGCGGGATTCTGGCGCCAAGCTTGGGGGAGCGGATCACAGGCTGGATGCGGAAGTCGACAGGGTCTGGTGAGAAGCGTTAATGCCGGAGAGACCCGCTGAAGCTAACTATACGAGGCGACTATGGACGCGATCACAGATCCTTTGCAACTAAGCGCCCCCCAACTACTTGACTGGGTCTGCCAACCGCGCAGGAATGGCGATACTTTTAACCTGGCACCGGATCCATCACGGCTGTCAGCGCGTGGATTCACTACAAGCTCACAGCATCCTCTGCCCGGATCACTCGGGGAGGTCCAAATAGTGTCGGCGATTCGCCGGCACTACCGTATTGAGCGGTTCGAGCAACCTCTCGCTGACTGCTTCATCCTGATACCAATGCGGACCACCTTGGATGCCTACGCAAACACGGTCCTGGGGCTTCATGGCTCGCTTGATGCCGGCGTGCGCCAGACCATTGTTGATACATTTCTGGCCTACTCCCCTACTCATCACGGCGCGGCACTGACCTATCTGGCGGCACGGCTTAGCGAATTCAACCATGATCATCCGCCGGGGCTGAACGGCGCGGAATTCGGTCTATTTCTGGATGCCACTTTCACTTGGCGCGGAGTACAGAAGAAGTTCGACGAGGTTGAATGGCTTCATGCCGTCTTCGAAGGAAATTCCCACTCAAGAGTCCCCGAGTTGTGTCCGGAACGGGAACGAAATCTTGGCCATGATGGCTACCGACTCGTTTATATCGGAGACGAATACATTCAAGCGATTCCGCCATTAAGAGAGTCTAAAAATGTCGTGACGTTACAGCAAGGCGAGCCAGAGGGGTTGGCCGTGATTAAGCGATCGCAGGAGCTGGCTCGCGTTAAAAATAGGGATTGCGAGTTCTTGGAGCCACACAAGATTCGTATAACATCAATCAATCTTATCGACGAAATAAAGTTGGTGCATGAACTGGTGTATATAAGAGACCAAAGCTGTGGCTACCATATTTTGATGCCGGCGCTACGCACGAGGTCAGTTCAAAACGTCCTGTATGCGACTGTCACGTGGTCGAACCGGTATGATGCCAAGAAGACAGTCTTTACGAAGAGCGCTCACGAAGCGGCCATCCTGGCTGCGCCCGTTGCGTTGACCAATTTTGAGGAGGGGCTTGCTATCTTCAAAGCCGAGTTTTGGCGACTCATCAAAGAACGGGCTCTTCAAAATTTCGGATGCTTGATTCCAGAACTAATTTTGATCAAGCTGGCAGGAGGATGGTGGCCTGCGGGTTGGCCGGAACAAAAAGAGTCCGATGAGGTTGAAAGCCACTGATAGGGGCTTAGCTTGCCTAAAATCGACATTCTTCCCCGAGTGGCGTCAACCGCGTTTCCAATCGCATTAATAAGAAAATGAGGCGGACCATTCCCTTGAACCTTGACAAGCTTCGGCTGCAATGGCGCGTGCTGACCTTCTATGAGCGCTTCGAGCAGATCATCGCCCATATCCTGAGCATCGTGATCTCGGTGGTCATCATCGTATCGCTGTGGCAGTTGATTCGGGCGGTCATCGCGCTGTTGCTGTCAGGGGCGTTCGATGCTCTGGATCATGCGGTCTTCCAGGCGGTCTTTGGGATGGTGATGACGCTCTTGATCGCGATGGAGTTCAAGCATTCGATTATCCGCGTCATGTTAAGGAAAGATCATATCGTTCAAGTCAAAACCGTGATCCTCGTGGCGATGCTCGCGATAGCGCGCAAGTTCATCATCCTCGACCCAGCCGCGGACCCGGCACACATCGCTGCACTCGCGGCCGGACTGGTTGCGCTTGGCAGCGTCTACTGGCTGATGCGGCAGCGCGACGATCCCGTCGATGCCGCGACCGCCGAGCGAACCGCGCAAGATCGCGAGGATCGCATCTGACAATGCGGCGCGTCCCTATGGATGTAAGAAAGTAAACCTAACGTAGACGACCATGGAACACTAGACTTCCGTGCGGCACGATCGCCCCGCCTTCTTGGAGTACGGGCACCATGGAGAGAGGTTTTCATACTTCAGAATTGCGTAGTCCCTACTGCCACTATATCGGCTCCCGCGCGGAGAGTTCCGGAAAGTCTGTGCAATGGATCTCGTGTGTCATCCCGGCGAACCGGACCACCGCGCATGCGAGCGCCGTCGGAGACACCGCGCGCTCCTCTCACCATATTAGCGTCAGTGCGCCGTTCATCGCTATCGTGCCGGCGCGGGCCCTCATCCAAGTGGACAATGACGACGATTCGCGCGGCCTTGTCCTCACGTTCAATTTGGCCAGGCTGCGGGAAACCGCTCGAAGGGGACTCGGTGCCGGGACCACCTGTGATATCCCGTGCTGGTTCACGGCGTGGGATCCTTTCCTGCGCGAAGCGGGCTACATGGTTAGCGCGTTGCATGCCGAAATAAGCCCCGACCCCGTGTGCCTCGCCGCGTTCGCAGAGGTCATCTCACTTCATCTCGCGTCCCGGTACGGACGCCACGCCGACACGCACGAGGCAGGTACGAGTCTCTCCCAGCTAAAGCTGAGTGTCGTGGAACACTTCATAGACGAGCACATCGCGGAGAACATCCCAATCGAGCGCCTTGCCGCGCTTGTGTACATGAGCGCGTCGCATTTTGCGCATGCTTTCAAGCGCGCGACGGGGCTTACGCCACACTTCTACCTGACTACCAAGAGGGTGAGATTTGCGGAGTTGATGCTTTTTGAAGGAAGTCTCCCGCTGATCGATGTCGCGGCACGCGCAGGCTTTCAGACACAGCAGCACTTCACCGCGGTGTTTCATCAATTTACAGGCTGCACGCCCCGGGCTTTCCGCCACGCACATATCTGCCCGACGATCCGGCGAAGCGCTCGCGACTCGATCCGTGAGTGACCGACGCGTGCAGGAATCCGACACCTCTGGGCAGGAACTCGAAAGAACCGCGCGCCTCCTGGACGTATGCTTGACGATAGACGCGGCATAACAATTGCGCACGCCGTGTTAGCCGGATACTGTCGACTCGACCGAGGTACCCAACAATGGAAGAACTGCTCGGACGCGCATGGTGGATGCTCGCGCTGCGCGGCGCCGCAGGCATACTGTTCGGCCTCCTCGCGCTGTTCTGGCCTGGTCTCACGCTGCTGCTTCTCGTCGCGATGTTCGCGGCGTATGCACTCATCGGAGGCGTTGGGGCGGTCAGCGGGGCGATACGACATCGTGCGATCCGCTCAGATTGGTGGATCCCGTTGCTGCTAGGCCTGTGCAGCATCGGTGCGGGCCTGATCGCCGTCGCCGCGCCAGGTGTGACGGCGCTCGTGCTGATCGCCGTCATGGGCGGGAACGCCATCGTCACCGGAGTACTTGACCTGATCGCCGGGGTGCGGCTGAAGAGACGCGGCCGCAACGAGTGGCTGCTGTTTTTCATCGGCATCCTGTCGGTGCTGTTCGGCGTCTTCGTGTTGCTCGCCCCCGGTGCCGGCGCGCTTGCCCTCGTCTGGATGATCAGTACCTACGCGATTGTCACAGGCGTGATGCTGCTCGTCCTCGGCCTCGGCGCGCGGAACTGGCGGCCCGTCCTTCGCGACGGGCAGAACGTGCCGCTGCACTCGTGAGCGCATCCTGTGCCCGCCGTCCATCTATCCCGCTGCGCATTCCGGAGAACACCATGAAGACTCATCTCATCTCGGCCGCAAGGCTGTCGACACTCGTGCTTGCGCTATCCGCTGGTGGCCTGGTGACCAGCGCCGCGACAGCGCAGGATGTGCCTATCGCGGGCAAGGCGACACTTGGCGTAACCGTCACCGAAGCACAACTGGTTGCAACCGGCTGGCGCGCATCGAAGATGATCCACTCCGATGTCTACAACGATAAGAACGAAAAGATTGGCCGGGTCGACGACCTGATTGTGGCACCGGATGGCTCGCTCTCGACCGCAATTATCGATGTGGGTGGCTTTCTCGGGATGGCGACGCATCGTGTCGCCATCCCCGTTCAGCATTTCAAGCAAATGGCGCCGAAGGCAATCCTCCCCGGCGCAAGCAAGGAGGCGCTGAAGAAGCTGCCGGAGTTCGAATATGCCAAGGGCTGACATCGGGCGGCGACACCGTAGCACGAGTTACTGACCATTCGGGCCGCTCTGGCGGCTCGCTGGAACAAGGAGCATGGCGATGCCATTGGATCTCGATAAGTGGAACCCTTTCCGTTTCCTGCGCAAGAGCCCCGAGGAAAGAAGCGCGGACGCGAAGGTGAACGCCGCGCCTGCGACCTCACAGCAGGCACCCGCGCCGTTGACCCCGGATGCGGCCGTGTCCGCATGGCCGGCATCATTCGATACGGCGCGCTGGCCACTGCCTGATCCTCTGCATCTTTTTACGGATTTGATACGCGATCCGTTCGGGGGGATCGGCCCGCTCGGAAACTGGTTCGGCGATTTCAGTCCTGGCCGATTTCAGCCACGCCTCGACGTGATCGACGATGGCGATGCGCTTCGCATCGTGGCCGAGTTGCCAGGACTGTCGCGCGAGGACGTGGAGCTCGAAGTCGTTGAGGACATGTTGGTGCTGACCGGCGAGAAGCGCATCGAATCGAAGAGCGACGAGAAAGGCTGTTACCGGGTGGAGCGGGCGTTCGGACAGTTCCAGCGCGCGATTCCGCTTCCTTCCGGCGTCGATCTAGAACGCGCCGAGGCGAGTTTCGAGAACGGCATGCTCACCGTGCGGGTGCCCAAAGCAGCCAAAGAAGCCGCGGCAACGCGGCGTATCGAGATCAAGTAGGGGGATTCGCAGGGCGACATCGCTACATCCCGCGCGCTCGCGTCGACGATCAACGGATACGCACCTGCGCGCGCGCGGGGCATCTTCTCACCACTTGCGCTCGGCGCCTCGCCTTCAATCTTCCACTGCCCATCCAACGGAGATCATCATGGCCACTTGCAGCGTTTGCGGAAAGCCGGCAACCTCGCAGATCACGATCACCGAGAACGGCCAGCGTCGTCAGTTGACGCTGTGCGACCAGCACTACGTGCAGTTCATGGCACGCAACCAGCGCAGCCTCTCGCCGCTCGAGTCGCTCTTTCACGGCGGCCTCTTCGAAAGTCTCTTCGACGATATGTGGTCACCGCTTGAAGGTAGGCGGGGTGGCTTGCATTCCCTCGGCCAGGCGGACGAGACGCGCGCGAGCGCTGGGGAAGGCGGCAACGGCGGCGCAGGCGTGGGTACACGCGCGGGCTCACCCGGCGGCCGGCCGCGCCGGCATCGTCGTGCGCGCGAAGCTGTTGACCTGCAGACGTTCCTGAGCGAGAGCGGCCTGGACCGCTTGCAGGCGGCCGCGCAAAAGGCGGTCGAGTTCGGCAAGTCCGAAGTTGATACAGAACACCTGCTGCTAGCACTCGCCGACAATAACGTGGTGCAGGAGATCCTGCGCGAATTCAAGCTGGATCCCGAAGAGATCAAGAAGGACGTTGATAAGAGCGCTCCGCGTGGCACTCGCGCGGAGAGGACGGACGAGGAACGCATCGGCGTATCGCCGCGCGCAAAGAGCGCACTGGAGAACGCGCTCACCGCGTCGCGGGAGCTCGGTCACAGCTATGTCGGGCCGGAGCATGTCCTGATCGGGCTCGTCGAAGAGGAAGACGGCTTCGCGGGCGAGTTGCTGCGGAAGTACGGGCTATCGTCGCATGCGCTCCGGCAGAAGACCGTCAAGGTGGTCGGCAAGGGCGCCGAGGAGGGCACTGTCGAGGGGCGCTCCACCACGCCAACGCTCGACAAGTACGCGCGCGATCTCAGCGATCTCGCGCGGCGCGGCAAGCTCGATCCGGTGATCGGCCGCGACAAGGAAATCGAAACGACTATCGAGGTTCTTGCCCGCCGGCGCAAGAACAACCCGGTGCTGATCGGCGAACCAGGTGTCGGCAAGACGGCGATCGTGGAAGGACTCGCGCAGCGTATCGCGCAGGACCAGGTCCCGGAAGTGCTGCGCGGCAAGCGCGTCGTCGAGTTGAACATTAACAGCGTGGTGGCGGGGGCAAAATACCGTGGCGAGTTCGAAGAGCGTGTGAAGCAGGTGCTCGATGAGATCGTCGAGAACCAGGACCGGCTGATCGTCTTCATCGATGAACTGCATACGATCGTGGGTGCCGGCCAGGGCGGCGGCGAAGGTGGACTGGACATCGGCAACGTGTTCAAGCCGGCGCTCGCGCGCGGCGAACTGCATCTCGTGGGCGCCACGACGCTCAACGAATACCAAAAGTACATCGAGAAGGACTCGGCCCTCGAGCGCCGCTTCCAGCCGGTGAACGTACCCGAGCCGAGCGTCGCGGAAACCATCGAAATCTTGCGCGGGCTGCGCGACCGCCTTGAAGCACATCATAAAGTGAAGATCACCGAGGAAGCGATCGCGGCTGCGGCGAAGCTGTCGGACCGCTATATCGCCGCGCGATTCCTGCCGGACAAGGCCATCGACCTGCTCGACCAGGCGGCCGCTCGTGTGCGCATCGCATCGAATTCCAGGCCGACGCAACTGCACGACATCGAGGCAAGCATCCGCCGCACACGGCAGGAGCAGGATGCGGCAAGCGCCGCCAAGCAGTTCGACAAGGCGAAGGAACTGGAAGAGAAGCTCGTCTCCGAGCAGGGGCGCCTCAACGATGCGACAGAAGCGTGGAAGAAGGAACGCGGCACCAGTTCGCAAAATGTGACGGCGGAGGATATCGCGCAGGTCGTGGCGTCGCTCACCGGCGTGCCCGTCTCAGAACTCACCGCTGAGGACAGAGAGAAGCTGCTTCGTCTCGAAGACCGCCTGAGGGAGCGCGTGGTCGGCCAGGACGAGGCGGTCAGCGCCGTCGCAAGAGCTGTCCGGCTCTCACGTGCCGGCCTCACTGAAGGCGGCAAGCCGACTGCGAGTTTCCTGTTTCTCGGACCGACTGGCGTGGGCAAGACCGAACTCGCCAAAGCCCTCGCTGCCTCCGTGTTCGACGACGAGAACGCGCTGGTGCGTATCGACATGAGCGAGTACTCCGAGCGGCATACCGTGGCGCGGTTGGTGGGCTCGCCTCCGGGCTATGTCGGTTATGAGGAAGGCGGTCAGTTGACTGAGCGAGTGCGGCGCCGCCCATATAGCGTGGTGCTGCTCGACGAGATCGAGAAGGCGCATTCGGAGGTGCATAATATCCTGCTGCAGCTCTTCGACGAAGGCCGTCTCACTGACGGCAAAGGTCGTCTTGTGGATTTCACGAACACGATCATCATCGCGACAAGCAATATTGGATCGCAGATGATCCAGGACAACATGCGTGCCGACAAGACGCAGCTCGACTACCCCACGCTGCGCGACCGTCTGATGGAGGTGCTGCGGCATCATTTCAGGCCTGAGTTCCTGAACCGCGTCGATGAAGTGGTGGTGTTCCATGCACTTGGAAAGGCGCAGATCCGCAGCATCGTCGATCTGCAACTCGCGCGCGTGCAGCGCACCGCGGCCGGACAAAATATCGAGTTGTCGTTCGACGATTCGCTGCGCAATCATCTCGCGGAGATCGGCTATGACCCCGAGTTCGGCGCACGGATGCTCAAGCGCAAGATTCGCGCGGAGGTGGAATCGCAACTCGCCGATGCGCTGCTGCGGGGCGACGTACGCGACGGCGACAAGGTGACGATCACCTACGACTCAGGCGTGAATGCGGTGCGCGTGCAGAAGCGATCCGCCGATGCGGAGGCGGCGCGCGAGGTGGACGAGCAGACACCGGCGCCCGTGTGATAGAAGGCCCGTGGGCGATGCCGCTTGCGCGGCGTCGCCTTGCGAGCCTCGCGCATGCTTGGCAACAACCGTGCGCGGCCGTTCAGCCGCCGTTCAGATAGCGATGCACCAGCGCCACGCACATCGCGCCTTCACCTACCGCCGATGCCACGCGCTTGATCGACGCATGGCGCACGTCTCCCGCAGCGAACACGCCCGGCATGCTGGTCTCCAGATAAAGCGGTGCGCGGTCAAGCGGCCATCGCAGGCCGTGCTCGAACTCGCGAAGGTCTGGACCGGTGACGAGATAGCCCGCCTCGTCCCGCACGATGCCCACTTGCGCTGCCCATTCTGTTTGCGGCACGCCCCCGATGCAGACGAAGAGCCAGTGCGTCTTCACGTTGCGGTGCTGGCCGGTGCGCACATCGGTCAGCGTGACTTCACTCAGCGTCTCGTCCCCAACAAGCGCCGTGACATGGGTGCACGTCTTAACTTCGATATTCGGTGCCGAATTCACGCGGTCCACCAGATACTGCGAGAGCGTGCGCTTCAGCGACGCGTCGCGCACTACCATGCAGACGCGATTGGCCGACTGCGCGAAGTACATGGCCGCCTGCCCCGCCGAGTTTCCCCCGCCGACGACATAGACGTCCTCGCCATGCATCAGGCCTGCTTCACTCGCACCCGCGCCATAGTAGAGGCCGGAGCCGAAGAAGCGTTCCTCGTCGGCCAGGCCGAGCTTGCGATACGCCACGCCGGTCGCGCAGATCGACGTTCGAGCCGTGATGCGGGTGCCGTCTTCGAGATAGACGATGCCCTTGCCTGGCGGAAATTCCGCGCGCATGCCGGTACGCGCAAGAAGTATCTCTGAACCGAACTTCATTGCCTGGGCGCGAGCGCGCTCGGCGAGTTCCCAGCCGCCGATGCCATCCGGAAAGCCGAGGTAGTTCTCGATCTTCGAGCTGCTGCCGGCCTGCCCCCCGAGAGCCCACCGCTCCACCAGCACCGTGCGCAGCCCTTCCGATGCACCATACACCGCCGCGCTCAGTCCCGCGGGACCGGCGCCGTAAATGGCGAGGTCGTATTCCGAGCGTGAGGGGTTGGCGAACCAGCCGAGCTTTTCGATGATCTGCCGGATCGTCGGGCATTCGAGCCGTGTGCCGTCATTGAAGACGCACACGGGCAAGCTAGAATCGGACAGATCCTGCACGCGTGCAAGCGACGCGGCATCCTCATCGCATGTGAGCTCGATCCATTCGAAAGGGATGTCGCTGCGTTGAAGGAAGTCGCGGATCGCATAGCCGTAGGCCGTGCGCTTTCTTCCATAGATCTTGACCATGAAGGTGGCTCCCGGTGCGTCGTCCGTGCCCGTCTGGCAGTGCGACCGGAACTACCATAGGCGCGCGGTCGATCGCGCGTCTTTTTTGATTCTGTCTCCCTTTGTCTGATTCCTGCGGCCCCGAACAGCGCGACACCTTGGCGTATTACGCTAGTGAGCGAAGGGGAGTCGCGCATTACACAGACTGCCTCTCTCGCGCGGATTCCACAGTCACCCGGCTATCGGTCACAAATTCTGCCTGAACGACATCTCGCACGAGCCTTGCGAGATCCACTCGATGAAACGTCATCTCGGATGCTGCAGCGTGAGAAACGGGGATGGCGAAACTTCGGTCTTGGCAAGGATGCTAAGGCGTACCGTAGCTGGCGGGTTCCGAGGCCTTGGGCCACGGCTGCTACAGGCACTGCGCAACGGTTCTGCGCCGGATGTGCGCCGGAGCCCGCGAAATGGCGAGTTATTCCGTACTATCAGCCGGTGATCGACCTTGAATCGGGGGCGTGCCTCGGCGTCGAAGTACGGGCCCGCCGGCAGCATCCGCGTCGCGGTCTGCTAGAGCTGGGCGCCCCGATTAGTCGTGCGCCGCGCCAAAGCGGCGCCGGTACGGCCCCTGGTCGCTGTCCATACGCTGACGAAGCCGCTGGCCCACTCATTTTGTTGATTCTCATCGCACAGGCAACGTGCGAGCGTTCATTTCCGTTTGGCGCCTTCACAAACCTTGCATAAATTCAACAAAGGCTTCTGGGTTAAGCGGGCGGCTGATTAGATAACCCTGGACAGCGTCGCATCCGGCGTCCTTCAACTCTTCGAGCTGACTCCGGTACTCGACGCCTTCTGCGATAGTTTTCATGCCCAGCGAACGAGCAAGACCGACGATGCCACGAATGATCGCCGAGGCCTTCTCTGAATCCACCAACGCGCGAACAAACGATTTGTCGATCTTGAGCGTGTCGATAGGCAGTCGGACCAGATAGCTGAGGCTGGAGTATCCAGCGCCGAAGTCGTCCAGCGATGTGGATATTCCCGCTTGCTTCAGCGCGGCAAGAACCGACGATGCCTTCTTGATATCGCTCACTAAAGAGTCTTCCGTGACTTCAATATCGAGCATGGTGGGGGAGATGTCGTTCGCCCTCGCGATCTGGAGAATCCTATCTGCGAGCCCTACACCGAGAAGTTGCCGAGCCGACAGATTGAGGCTGATCCGCGGCACGATTACGCCCATCCGCCGCCATGTGCCAATTTGCTGGCAAACTTCATTGAGCAGCCATTCGACGAGAGCGCCTTCATATGGGGAGTCAAGCAACAGATCCAGGAATGCGTAAGGCGTGAGCAAGCCTCGTTCAGGATGACGCCAGCGAAGGAGCGCCTCGGCACCGATCAGGGAGGTGTCGGAGAGTGCCATTTGAGGCTGGAAGTGGAGCTCGAACTGGTTTCCCGCAAATGCCCTGCGGAGATCGATACGCAAGGCAGCGCGGTCGCGCACGCCCCGGTCGAGTGCCGCGTCGTACGTGCGCACTTGAAACCCGCCAGATGACTTCGCTGCGTACATGGCTGTATCGGCATGACTCAGCAACACTGCGGCTGATTCCCGTTCATCTCTCAGTAGCGCGATACCAACGCTGGCTGACAGGGAGATGGATCTGCCGCATGTATCGAATGGCACTGCGAGCACATTGAGCACCGAGTGCGCAAGCGCTTCTGCTGCACTTTCAGTGGTATTGCGTAACAACAGAACAAACTCGTCGCCCCCTACGCGCGCGGCGAAGACAGCAGGTTCGAGAATTGCGAGTAGCCTTTTGGCAAAGCCGCGCAGCAACTCATCGCCGACAGCATGACTGAACGCGTCGTTGACTTCCTTGAGATGGTCCAGGTCAATAAACAGCAGTGCCAGGGAAGCGCTGTCCGTAAGGCCCAATGAAGCAGCCTCGGCGACCGCGTGTGACAGCACTTCCATGCACTTGCGGCGGTTCGCCAAACCAGTCAGGTAGTCGTGACTAGCTTCAAATTCCAACTGTGCCGCGTCCTCGTGTTCTCGTGTGACGTCGCGGAAGAGTACCGTGATGCCATCGTCGTGCTGAAATGAGCGAGCCTCAAACCAGGTGCCGAGCGGTGCGTAATAGTCAGTGTGACAGCCGGGAGTTCCCGTTGCCGCCGTCTGCTGATAGATGCGAAAGTAGCCGGAGTCCACCAAGTCCGGGTAACACTGCCATATGTCGCGTCCGAGCAGGTTCTTCCGCTCCTGCCGCAAGTATCGTTCAGCCGTATTGTTGAGATAGGTGAAGCGCCACGATTTGTCTAGCGACATGAATCCGTCGCTCAGACTATCAAGCAGGTCACTAAGGTGAGCCGGTGCAGGCTGTCGGGAGCCGGCATCCGTCGGGGGGGGGCGAGAGTCAGTCTGTCGTTCCATTTCTTGGCCTTCTGTTCGAGTCTGCCCCAAGGGCATCGCTCGTGCGCAAACCGTGGGCCATCGGATTTTACCGCCTTTACTTCGGCGTCGAACATTGGGGCCCGATGCCTCTGACGGGGAGGAGATACTGCCCTGATTCGGGTCGGTCATCCATTGTGCGCGGGGCCACTAATCCGGGTGAGTTGACACATTTACTGTCGCAACGGTGACAGATTTATTGCGGACTACGCGAGGGGGGAAGCATTTCCCCCGAAGAAGAACTCCACCAACTCCGCGTAGTAGCGCTCGGATCGCTCTGTAGCGGTAATGAATAGAAGCCGCGATGCGGGGAAAAATTTAATGAGGAAGCACGCATGGGCGGCGTCGATGAGGTGCTCTTCCCGATACCAAACCGGCGACCTAACTGACTTTGCAAGAAGCAGATACGTCGAGTGGTCGTCGCTCAGCCAACCGTTAGTGACTTGCAGCGATTTGAGCATTTCAGGCGGCTCAGAGAAATCAGGGGCTTCGCCTGCTCGATACACTGCAATATGCTGCGATAAGCGGAATGCGCCTGGATTCACCGCTTCGTAGTCAGCGTGAGGATGCCCTGCCTGCGCAAAGGATTGGAGAGTTTCACGTTGCTGCAGAGCCAACTGCTGGCGCGCCTCCACCACGTCTGCCAACAGTACGTCCCAGTCAACACCATCTCGGTAGAGTTCTGAGCTTTCGGCATCGACGTCCCTAGGTACAGCAAGAAACGTTGCGGTACCTGTTTGCTCGTCATTGGTGCGAGCAAAGCGCCCGATAAATTGCAGTGTCGGCACAAGCGACTTGTGGGCACTGTGCAGAACCGCAATCTTGAATTTCGGGAAATCATAGCCTTCCCCGAACATGTCCACGCAGACGACGCCGTCCAATTCCCCGGCGACGAGTCTGCGCTCGATATCCTCGATTTGCTGCTTTGACTTGCGGCTGGAAACGGCCTCAACACGTAAGCCAGCGTCGACATACCGTAGTGCCACACGCTCCGCGTCGGCGATTCGCTCCGTGCGGGCTAGCAAACGGTGCTGAAGGCCCGCTGCGGCGTCTCGCTGAAATACTTCCACTGCCTTTGCAACGAGTGCTGCGTCTCGCGCGTCCGGCAATGCGTCTTCGTCGACGATAACTGGACTGAATGTCACCTTCCCAAACGCATTTTCCGCAACTGCCTGACGCAACGAGTAGTAAAAAATTAGGCGCCCTGGCAACTGCCGACGGTCTCTGCGAAAGGGCGTGGCAGACAACAGCACATGGCGCGCGTTCGGCGTTGCTCGAATGAAGGCTGCCCAAGTTCTCGCGGGTGAATGATGTCCTTCGTCCACGAGTACGAGGTCGAACATGTCCACTGGGGGTGGTTCGACCCCCTCAATGTCAGGACTGGCCGAGTGAGGCGTGCATACGGCAACGTCGCAGTCTTCAAGTGCTTGCCATTGTTGCTGCGACGTCATGCGCTCTTCGATCACTGCAACACGAGGTCCGGGGAGTGCATCTTCGCCCGGAAGGGCAGCTAGTCGTCGAAGAGTGTCGAGTGTTCGAAAGGCGCGAGCCGCCTGTCCCCGAAGCGCGTTAGTCGGGGTGACGACCAACACTCGACGTGCTTGAGCAAGAAAGCAGGCGGCGGTGAGGACGGCCGTTTTCCCATAGCCCGTTGGCAATGAAATGAGCGCTGGGTCGTGGCGTTCGATGATGTGTGCAGCAAGCGCGTACAAAGCACCTACTTGGCCCCTGCGCAACCCAGTGTTAGGGGCTTGACCTTCACGTAAGGTCAAATGTTTTGCGTTCTCAGCAAAATATGGCAACCCAAGCCTCCCTGAAGTTTCTGTGTGATCTCTTCCTTACTTATTGTTGTCCGAAACTTAAGCGGAGTTATCTCGGGGCGCAACCCATCCGAAGAGCGGTCTGCACTCTGGCTTTATCGCGTGGCGCGGGGATTCGAAGGATAGACCCCGCCGACGCAATTCCGACTGCAAGATAAGTCGTCTTATTTTGTATAGTGGAAACGCCGACGCCAATGGCCGACCGCCGCCCGATTTCGCCTGACGACCTCGCCGACCCCTCTACGCCGTGCCTCATCCACGACTCCGAGGAGCGCGCTGTGACCTCTCCTGCTGATTCCGGGTGGCCTCCTGCCGCGCCACGGCCCCAGCGCGCCTACCGCGTCACGCGGCCCCGTCTGCATCGCGGCCACTTCGCCTACCTGCGTGCGGTGGTGCAGGGCCTATCACCGCGCGCTGCCTGGGAGCGGTACCTCCCCGACGCGGGCGCATTCGCCGACACGCCGCGCGTGCATCGGATGACCGGCTGGATCCGCGCGGAACTGGCCGCCGCAGCGGCCCGCGGCGGCGACTTTGGCCAGGCGCGGCTGCTGCGGCTTGACCTCGCGCCGCTCTCGGACGATCTCCCGTCACTGGCGGCCTTTGTTGACCGCGAGGCGCTCGATGGCCTCGCCGAAGCCGAGCAGCTCGCCGCCTATCAGGCCGCCTTTGCGTCGGACCTGACGCGACAGCGGCGCCGTGAGGTCCTGATGCGTCGACAACTGGCGGCCATGTATGCGCTGGAGGAACGGGTCACCACACCCGTTGCCTTGCGCGATGGCGTGGAGGCGTGGTTCACCGACGCGATCGCGCGGCGCCTCAAGGCTGCCGGGCTGCCGACCCTTCATGCCCTGCGTGACCAGATAGCGAGGCGCCAATGTTGGTGGCGCGATATTCCCGGCATTGGACCAATCAAGGCATCCGCCCTCGCGCAGTTCATATCTGCCCAGTTCGAGGCTGCGCCGACGTGGCCCGTGATCGCCAGATACGCGGCATCCGACGGTGTCGACACGCCACCATTGGCCGGGGCGTCGTCGGCGCTGATGTCGATTGAGCGGCTCGTCGTACCCGACGATCTCACGGGGCGGCAGGGACGCTTTCGCGCGCCGCGCGAGCAGTGCCTGCTGGACGGCGATGACGACCGGACCGCGATCGGTTTCCCGCACGCGGATCAGGTCGGCGCGCTGC
>DAIOET010000020.1:0-28108 GCA_036746135.1 Cupriavidus sp. | reverse complement strand
CCGCGCTTACGGCGGACAAGAGTTGGCGGACGATCGCGGACGCCGCCGGCGTGACAGCATCGGTCATTCGATAGCCGCGCAACGATCAGCGGCCCCTGAAACGTCTGAACCGCTCCTTCGCATCGGCTTCCTCGACCGCCAGGCCCGCATTCGCACATTCGTCGCCGCGCACGGTCCCGTCGCGGCAGCCGGCGACGACCCGGCGAGCCTCGTCCAGATGCTCAGCGAAATATTCGGTGCTGCGCGGAGCGGCTTGCGCACAGGCCGTCAGGCTCAAGGTGCCTGCGAGTACGGCCAGGATGAGCTTCTTCATGGTCTTCCCCTCTGTGGTCCTGTTTGTTGGATCGAACGTCGTCCGCGATCCGGCTTCACGCCTCCGAAGACCCGGCGTAGCGGGCGGCATGCACCAGGTCGCCGGCAACGGCGTGGCGGCGATCATGATATTGCTCGATCGCCTTCGCGAGCCCGGCCCGGCTTCCGCCACGCACGAGCCCTTCAAGGGCGGCGAGTTCCGAATGAGCCTCGTCGAGCACGGTTACTTCATGGCGCCGATAACAGCCGAGGCGGGCGGCGGCATTTCCGAGCGCCCAGTGGAGTTCGAGGCTGCCGGCTCCACTTGCGATGACCGTGAACAGGACCGCCGTGCGCTCGCCGATGCCATCATGCCCTTCCGGTAGTTCCGCCGGTATCGCAATCGTCTCCCGCCCTCCGACCGCAATGCCGATGAGTGCGCGGTGCCAGTCTATCAGTCCCCGAAGTTCGGTTTCGCTGAGCAGGGGCACCTGAAATCCTTCGCCGGGCGACGCATGCACGAGCCGTTCACCCGCGAGCCGATTGAGGCTGTCGCGCACCGGCGTGATGCTGACACCCAGATCCTTGGCGAGCCGCGCGGCTTCAAGTCGCTGGCCCGACGGCCAGGCCCCGGCGAACAGCCGCCGCCTCAGCGTGTCGTAGGTCGGCTCGAGGACATAGGCCGGGCTCACAGGTCAGTCCCCGATCGGTTGGCCGAATTGTTCGATCATCGCTACCTGGTCGGGCCGGAGGGCGTCGACCGCACCGATATGTTCGGGCACATCGGCATCGAGCAGGATCGACGGGCACTGACCCTCGAAATTGCCGAGATTGGGCCGGTGCTGTGCATAGCCTATGAGCGCAGACAATTCGCGCGGGAAGGTCCGCGCGACCTCGGGCGGATAGGCAAGCCATTGATTTTCA
Organism: Cupriavidus sp.; assembly: GCA_036746135.1. GTDB lineage: Bacteria > Pseudomonadota > Gammaproteobacteria > Burkholderiales > Burkholderiaceae > Cupriavidus. The sequence goes on along the minus strand of DAIOET010000020.1, from coordinate 26,893 downwards.
TAGGGCTTGAGCCATCCGAGGCAGTAACCGACAACGATGCCGCGCCGCACGTCTTTCGTCAGGTTCGCGCCGGCGCCATGCGCCGTGGAACCCAGAAAACATATCGCTGCGCCGGGGCTACATTCGGCAACGATCGGCTCACCCGGTTCCTCGCGCGCCATGCCGCGTGGCCCGTGGCTCCCGGGATAGATCTGTGTCGCCCCGTTCTCCCGCGTGAAGCGCGTCAGCGGCCAGATCACGTTGACGAGATATTCGTGATCGCCCTTTTCGCCCTGCCACATGTCATGGTCGCGGTGCGGAAACTGGCGCACTTCTCCGGGATGGATCTCGATCACCTGGGCTACATTGAGCTGGATCCGCTCGCACGCCGGTCCAAGAATCGCCTCGACCATCGAAAGGATCATCGGATTGAGGACGAGCTGCGCCGCATGGGGCGAACGCTTGAGCAAACTGCCGAAACGCTTGGTCCGCTCGCCATAGAACCGGCCCTGGCAGAAGGGCGTTGCCGCGAAGATCGGGTCGAGATCCGCTTCAAGGGCAGCAAGGACTCCCGCAGGCAGAGCATCGGGAATGATGCAATAGCCCTCGTCACGGAGCTGATTGGTCCAGGCCGGTTCGGCACGGAAAGGCGCAAGGCTGTTCATCGGCCGCTCTCCCCCGTGCGCGGTGCCGCCAGCATCAGCCGCGGCGCTTCATACACGCCGCTGGCCCGCAAGCGCTCGATCGTTTCATCATCGATCCGGATGTGAAGCGCGATGAGGCGGCGTCCCTCGCAAACGACCGGTTGGCCCAGTGCCTTGCACTCCCAGCCGAAACACCGGATCTGCTCGAACCATTCCTGCTCGGCGACCCCGGTATAGGCGGTGATGCCCGTCACCAGCGCGTGTTCGGCAAGTGCGGTCACGAGCTGGTTGCGCGCGCTGCGCCGCTGGGCCGCCCGCTGGTGACGGTCAAGGCAAAAGCGCGTGATCTCGCGAATGGTGGGACCGGCCGGCACCGGCCCCGCGCAGAGATGCGGATAAAGGTCGCCAAGCAGGTGGGGCCGGTCGGTCCGCAGCAGACGGGTCGACGCGCGATGCCTGACGCCGTCTTCCAGCAGGATCAGATATTCCGCATCGCTGTCGAACTGATCGACCTCGAACTCATCGGCAAGAACCGGCAGGTCCCATTTCAGGAGGTCGATGAAGACCTCCTTGCGTGCCCGAAACATCGTCCGCAACGCGCCGGCCTCATCAATCTCGATCCGTTCCCCGGTCTCCTCTGGCATGACATTTTCTCCGCGATTGAAACCGCGTGAGAAAGAACATCGTCGCTTGCCAGTCGCCCATACCAAGAAATGGGGAGAGACGGCCCCTGAAGTGCGGGGGAATCGATGGTCAGCTTCGAATTCGCCAGCGGAAAATGTCGGCGAAGCCGATAAGGCCATCATATAATGCGTGCAGGATCAGCGATGCGCGTTTGTGCGTGTCATACCGCTCACGCGCGTCCTTGAGGTGCTGGATCACCGTCTCATGGCGGATGCCGAGGATTCGCGAAATTTCCCAGTCGGTCTTGCCGCGCGCCGCCCAGAGGACACAGTCGCGTTGCCGGTCGGTCAGCTTTGGCCGTTCCTGTCGGCCCGTCCATCCCGAGAGCCGTCCTGCGCTTGAAATCGCCATCGCGCCGAGCATTTCGGCAGCGATCAGCATGGCGTCCGGAATGGAATTTCCAAGCCCGGTCACGAACGTGCAGGATCCTATCAGCTTTCCTGGAAGATGTCGCGGAACGGTGAACCCGTCGGCAAGGCCGTGGCGCCGACCGGTCTCGAACGTGGTCTTCTCGATTTCCGTCATCGGAACCAACTCACCAAGCCTGCGCCACTTGAAGCCCAGCAGGGCGCGTTCGGCCGCGCGGCGCACCGGATCGCTTTTCGCGAGATTGAAGCCGACATAGACGTCGGCCCAGCTGGCCGGATAGTCGTGAACGAGCACGGAAATACCATTCGCGGCGCTACTGCCGATCTCCAGCGAGAGCGCAAAATGATCAAAGCCCATGTCGCGGGTGGAGCGCGCCATCGCCTCGTTCAGATGATCAATCGATGCTGCTTTTAGGATCGTATCTCCATTTGCCTCCACAAAACTCAGTCGCATATACTCTCGTTACGACCGCTGCTGCGTTCCCAACCCACAAAACCGCGGACCGTCTTTCATGCTGTGAAGTCCCGGAGGCAATTCTCACGGTGCCTGGGATCTCTGCTGATGAATCTGCATATTGGCCGAGCCCTTCGACCTGGACGCGCTGGGGTGATGCGCACGCATCCTGGCTGAGGCCGTCCGTGCAACATCGCGCGATCCAGTCCCGCGGGGAACAAAAACGGCGCAATGTCCAACGGAACGGCCTTACTTGCCGCGCAAGGCCGGCGAAGAAGCGCGGCAGGGCGAACTTCACTTCTTCGGTGGATCGCGACATGCCAGCGATGCAGTCTCAGCCTTCAGTCCCGAGAAATGAAGGAGGCAAATAGCGAGCCGGTCGGCCCCGGCGGCGTGGGGGGAAGGGTCGCCGGGGCCGGGCAGCGAGGGCGCCAGCGCCGGTGCTGCCTTAGATGAAATCATCGAAACCGCATTGTTACATGGCACCGCAATTCCAGGCGAAGGCACTCGCACTCCGCAAAAGCTTCAGGGCAGCGTGATGCCGGGGAGTTGAATGTCCACCTCCCGCGTAACGGCGCCGGTTATATCCATGGCATTGTTCCACCCGTACGAATGGTCGCGCTCGAGCACCAGGCTGCATGCGGCGCGTGTGACGACACGCGCCAGGGCATCGTTGAGCACGCGCTCGATCTGCTGCTGGCCCCAGGTTTGGGCGGCAATGAACCGGCCGTTCTGTTGCTGCTCCAGCGCTTGCACCTGCTGGTTGAGGGCTGTCAGCTGACGCTGATACTCGATCGGGGCCGTCGCGTTCTGTCGCGATTCGAGTTGACGGCGCTGCTGATCAAGCACGCTTCTCCGTTGTGCGAGTTCGCCGTTGAGCCTGGTCTGCATCTGCTTGAGCTGCGCTTGCATCGACTGACCCGCGCGCGAAGCGCTGATCGCTCCGGCGCGCGAGAGCAGGCAGATACCCGTGATCGGCGGACCGAAGGTTTGCGCTGTGGCAGGACTGGCAATGCCGAGGGCGAGAACAGCTGACAACAATCGGCTCAACTGCATGGGACGCTCCGGTATCAATTGGCGTGGGCGACCCGATCCGCGCAGGACTGCTCCTGCCAGATCACCTGCGAGACCGTAACATGATAATGGCCTCGCGGCCGCTCAAAACGGATTTCCATCCGGCAACGAACGCGCTCCGCGCTTCCCGGTGTGGCGGCGAAGAAGAGGACATAGTTCCAGCGCCGCGTGATCCCCTCGCCGAAATGCGGCGGGCCGATCAAATTGTAGATGCTGAACTTGTCGACGCCCGGCGTGATCAGCCGCACACTGGCCGGATCGACCGTAACCCCGAGCTTCTTCTCTTCGAGCGGCACGCGATGGAAAGCGCCGGGATCGACCTCGGCTACATAGGCGGCGGGCTTGCTCGAAGCCTCCTGCGCGGGCGCTGCCGAAGGGATCGCGAGGCCCGCGATTGCGAGGACCGAAAGGGCAGGAAATCGGACTTGCATTATGTCCTCCATGATCTTGATGCTTGCTGCGCGGGATCAGAACTGGAAGCCGACACCAACATTGGCGCCGACCCGCTGACGGGTGTCGTAGGTCGCGCCCGCTTTGACGACGGTCTTGCCGTCATCCATCACCCGCGACAGGCCGAGCGCGAAGGCGGACTGACCCTGGTAGGTGCCGGCGCCGAACGCCAGCATCCCACGCCCCGGCTCGAACGCCTGGGGCAGGCCGGCTGCCGCCAGCGCGCCAGCGGTCCCCGCATTGGCGTCGCGGCGGAAGCGGTCGAGATCGAACGAAAGCCCCGCCACTTTCTGGTCGGTATAGGTGTTCGCATTCGCCAGCGTCTGCGAAAGGCCGTCGTTGAGCTGCTGGACGTTCACCGCGTCGGTCGGCGCGACGCCCGCGGCGACATTGTGCAGCGTGGTCGCCGATCCACCGGGGTTGAAGGTCACCGAGGTGCGGCTCGAATTGTCATACTGCACCGAATTATTGGCGAGCTGCTGCGTCTGGTAAAGCTGCGAGCCGTTGACCGCGTCGGTCGAGGTGGCGTTGACCGCGCCCGCCGCGACATTCTGCACGACATTGCCGCCCATATTGACCGTCGTATTTCCGCCGACGGTAAGCCCGCCATTGGCTGTCACCATGCCCGCGAACGTCGGAGCGTCGGCGACCGCGACCTGGAGCTGGTTGCCGCTCAAGGTCACCACCGTGTTTGAACCCGCGGTCACGTTCAGCGTCCCGTTCGAGCCGATATTGGTCGAGGAGCCGCCATTCGCCTGGATGTTCCATCCGGCGCCGGCCGTGGCGTTGACTGCCTGCAGCGCGTCGTTGACGTTGTTGTAGGTATTACCGCCCACATTGAGCTGGGTGGTCACCATCCCCGTGGTCGGATTGTAGGTGGTGTTCCCGCCAAAGCTGTTGGCGACGCTGTCGCCCAGGTTGGTGACATTGCCTTCTACCGTGGTGACCCGGTTCTCGACGTTGGTGACGCGGTTGTCGACGTTGGTCACCCGATTGTCGACCGCCTGCAACTGGCTGACGTTGACCGCATCGGTCGCCGCCGAGCCGGCCGCGATATTAGTGAGCTTCCGCTCGGCGCCCGCACTGCCGACCGAAACCTCGCCCGCCGAGTTCTGCGGCGTGGCAAGACCAAAGGCGGTATAGCCGGTCTCGGAGCCGACGCTGGTCGTCGCGCCCGCCCCCAGGGCAACGCTGCCCGAATGAGAGGCATTCGCCCCGGCGCCGATCGCGACCGACTGGATGCCGTTCCCTTGCGCATTGGTGCCCAGTGCGATCGCGTCGGCCTGGGCGACCTGCGCGTTTTGGCCGATCGCCGTGCCGCCCGGCGCGGTCGCCTGGACGATCGCGCCATTGCCCATGCCGATGCCGTTGTTGCCGTTGACCACGGTCTGCGGCCCGATCGCGACCGATTCCTGGCCGACCGCGAGCGAGTCCGCCGCCGTTGAATTGGCATGGAAGTACACGATCGGCGTTACCGCGAAGGACGATAGCGCCCCCGCCAGCTGACGGATCGTCACCGCATCCTGCGCCTCGGTGCCGTCGGCGACGTTGGTGATCTGACGATAGGCGCCGGCACTGCCGACCGACACCGCGCCGAGCAGCGTCTGATCGGTCGTATTGTACGGCACATAGCCGGTAGTCGCCGGGATCTGGCCGACGACCGGCGCCAGCGCGCGATCGGCGACCGAACCAGCGCCGAGCGCCAGCGATCCGTCGACGCTGGCCTGGGCGCCGCGACCCAGCGCCACCGCGTTCGCCACACCCGCCTGCGCCTGATAGCCAAGCGCGGTCGAACCCACCCCCTGCGCGAAGGCGTCGGTCGGCGCGAGGCCCGTCTCGTTGGTGCGGGCGTAGCGGATGCCCTCGCCGTTCGCATCGGTGTAGGCGGTCGACGTGTCGCCCGCGATGTTGGTGATCGTGTTGCCGAGGTTGGTGATGTTGGTCGTATTGGCCGCCACCTGCTGGTTGGTGGCGAACAGTTGCGATCCGTTGACCGCATCGGTGGACGTCGCATTCACATCGCCATCGGTGACGCCGGTGATCTTGCCCGATCCGCCGGCGTTGACCGTCACCGTTCCGAACACCGGCGCATCGGCCAGCTGGATGTTGATCGCGCCGGTCGCCGGATCGGTGACGGTCCTGATATTGCCGGCCGAATAGGTGCCCGCCGTCGTCGCCGCGCCCTGAATCGCCAGCGTCTGGCCCAGATCGCGATGCACCACGCCCGCGCTCGCATCGTTGCCGGTGAAGTTCATGCCCGCCGTGGTGACGCCGCCGGTCACGCTGGTGAGCTGGCTGACATTGACGGCATCGGTCGGGTTCACGCCGGGTGCAACGTTGGTGATGACCATGTTGCCCGCGTTGATGCCGCTGGTCGTGACGCTCGGTCCGCCCGCGATGGTCAGGCCTGTCGTGTTCAGCACCGTGCCGCCCGCCGTGACGCTGTTCACCGTCACGTTATCGGCCAGGTCGAAGGTGACGTCGTTGCTGCCCCCCGTCTTGCTCACGACGATGTTGCCGTCGGCATTCTTGAGATCGACGGCGTTGCCGGTCGCGCTGTTCACGCCCACGCTGGTGCCGTTGGCGCCCTGCGCGGTCACCGTCCAGCCCTGGCCGATCGCCTGAACCGCCTGGTTGGTGGCGAAGAGCTGCGAGCCGTTGATTGCATCGGTCGAGGTGCCGGAAATCCGGCCTGCCGCGACGTTGGTGATCGTCCGCTCCGCGCCCGCAGCGCCGACGCTGACGGTCGAGGCCGGGGTCGTTCCGGCGAAATTATAGGTCGTGCCGTTGATCACCGCGCTCGGCGTGCCCACCGCCGCTGCCGTCACCGAACCGCTGCCCAGCGCGACGGCGCCGGCCTGCGACGCATTCGCCCCGGTTCCCAGCGCGATCGCGTTGCTGGCGCCCACGGTGCCGCCGGTGCCGATCAGTACGCCGCCGGTGGTGCCGGCCGCAACCGTCCCGCCGCTGGCGATGATCTGATTGCCCGTCAGGTTGGCGCCAAGCGTGTTGCCGAACCCGCCTACGAAATTCTGGTTGCCGTTCGTCAGCGTGTTGTTCGATCCGATAATGCTGTTCTGGTTGCCGCCGCTGATCGTATTGGTGACACCCATGGTATTGGCCTGGGCGGTGGAAGTGACGGTATTGCCGATGCCGGTTATGCTGCTCGCCGACGCCGCCGTCAGCGTGTTGCCGATACCGGTGACGCTGGACGCCGCGCCGCCATTGACGTTGTTCAGCCCGCCTATGGCCGAAACCGACTGTGAATTCTGCACTAGGTTCTGGTTGCCGAATACCAGCGAATCCCGGACGCTCGACAGGCTGTTCTCGCCGCCCAGGACACCGCTCGATTCAACGCCGGTCAGGCTGTTGCGGGACCCCATGATCGCCGTATCCGTCGTGGTGGCAACGACATTGTGTCCACCGACGATCCCGCTGCCGCTGGTCGCCGCGACCTGATTCTGGAGGCCTGTGACGCTGGTTTCGTTGCTCTGGTCGACGGCGTTGTTCCCTCCGACGATGCCGACGGAGCCGGAGTTCGTGACGTTGTTCGCCACGCCGAACGCGACCGTACTACCGCTGCCGGTAATCACATTGGACGATCCCACTGCCGCACTGTTCGCGCTGGCGGCGCCCAGCACCTGATTGCCGCTGCCCACCGACACCGAATCGCCGGCCTGGGCCAGGGCATTGACGCCCGCAGCCACGGAATTGACGCCCGTTGCCCCGTTGTTGTTGTAATTTCCGCCGGTCGTGCCGCCGTCGTTGACGCTGTAATAGTGCGTCTGCACCGCCGAGGTCGCGCTGGTGAGCTGGCTGACATTGACGGCATCGGTCGGGTTCACGCCGGGCGCAACGTTGGTGATGACCATGTTGCCCGCGTTGATGCCGGTCGTCGTGACGCTCGGCCCGCCCGCGATGGTGAGACCGCTGGTGTTCAGGACCGTGCCGCCCGCTGTAACGCTGTTGACCGTCACATTATCGGCCAGGTCGAAGGTGACGTCGTTGCTGCCCGCCGTTTTGGAGACAACGATGTTGCCGTCGGCATTCTTGAGGTCGACGGCGTTGCCGGTCGCGCTGTTCACGCCCACGCTGGTGCCGTTGGCGCCCTGCGCGGTCACCGTCCAGCCCTGGCCGATCGCCTGAACCGCCTGGTTGGTGGCGAAGAGCTGCGAGCCGTTGATTGCATCGGTCGAGGTGCCGGAAATCCGGCCTGCCGCGACGTTGGTGATCGTCCGCTCCGCGCCCGCAGCGCCGACGCTGACGGTCGAGGCCGGGGTCGTTCCGGCGAAATTATAGGTCGTGCCGTTGATCACCGCGCTCGGCGTGCCCACCGCCGCTGCCGTCACCGAATTCGAGCCCAAAGCCACGGCACCGGCCTGCCCCGCGCTGGCGCTGTCGCCCAGAGCGACCGACGACGCACCGCTGGACGTCGCAAGGAAACCCGCAGCCAGACTCCGGGTACCGGCGGCACTTGCGGCCGAGCCGAATGCCGATGCGTCGCGGGCTGACACGTTCGCGGCGATGCCCACCGCGGTCCCGTTCTGGCCGGTGGCGATGGTCGGGAAATTGCCGTCGCTGCCAATCGCGATTGCGCCGGCGATCGTGGCCGACGACCCGGGGCCAATGGCAACCGTATTGAAGGCGCTCGCGCCGTCGTTGTTGTAATTGGGTCCAATCGGGGACGCATTGATGCTGACGTAATGCAGCTGCGCGGCCGCGAGGTTCTGGACCGCCTGATTCGTCGCGAACAGCTGCGAGCCGTTGATCGCGTCGGTCGAAGTCCCGCTGATCCGCCCGGCGGCGACGTTGGTGATCGTCCGCTCCGCGCCCACAGCGCCGACGCTGACGGTCGAGGCCGGGGTCGTTCCGGCGAAGTTGTAGGTCGTGCCGTTGATCGTCGCGCTAGGCGTTCCCACCGCCGCCGCCGTCACCGAACCGTTGCCCAGCGCAACCGAACCGTCATTGCTCGCGGCGGCATTGCTGCCGATGGCCACCGAAGCGAAACCGGTAGCGCTCGCGTTCCAGCCTTCCGCTATCGCCGCAATATTGGCGGCATTTGCGCCGACACCCAGCGCCGCCGAGCCCTGGCCGTTTGCCTGCGCACCAGTACCGACCGCGGTAGCGAGGCTGACCGCCTTGGCACCTCCACCCAATGCGGTGCCGGATTGTCCGGCCACCTGGGCGTTAAAGCCCAGCGCGGTCCCGCCGGAATATTGAGCCTGGGCACCGAAGCCGATTGCCGTTGCCGCACCCGCGCCCGGCGCGATGGCGCTGTTGGCTGCGGAATTGGTACCCATCGCAATGTCGCCGATCGAACTCGCGGTCGCCACGTTTCCGATTCCGATGGCGCCAGCCGCATTTGCGGTGCTGGTGTTGCCCAGCGCGACCGCGCCTTGCCCGACAACCGTGTTCTGGAAACCGATGCCGACCGCGCCCTGCGCCGCCGTGCCGGCCGTGCCCACCGCCTGTCCGCCGCCGCCAACCATGTTGGTGTTGCCCACCGCGACCGAACCGTTGCCGGTCGCGGTATTGTCCATGCCCTGGGCCACCGCGCCATTGCCGGTCGCGGTGTTGGGATCGCCGATCGCGACCGCGCCGTTGCCGCTCGCGGTGTTGCCGGAGCCGATCGAAACCGATTTGCCGCCGGTGGCGGTTGCGGTCTTGCCGATCGCCACCGCTTCGTCCGTATTGGCGTTCGCCTGCGAACCCATGGCGATGGCGTTGTTGCCGCTTGCAGTCGCGAGGACGCCGATGGCCTGGGATCCAGTGCCCGATGCCGTGCTCGTGATACCGAGCACCAGGCTGCCTTGCCCGGACGCCTGGGTATTGTTGCCGATAGCGATCGCTTCGAAGCGGGTATAGTTGGTCGTTCCCGGCAGCACCGTTCCCGCTGAACCGATGGCATGCGCATTGCCGCCGATGGCGATGGGTGAGCCGCCGACGCCGTTGGCAATGGCCTGCGCGCCGGTGCCGAGCGCGACGCTTGAGCCGCCCGACGTTCCGCTGCTGGCAGCCGAGCTGGCACCGATCGCAATGGTCTGACCAAGCGACGCATTGGCCGCGGAGCCTATCGAGATGGATTCAAGACCGCTGGCAGTGGCGTTGTTCCCCACGGCGATGCTGCTCTGGTTCGAAGCCTTGGCGCCGGCTCCTACCGCGGTCGACACGTAACCATTGGCTATTGCGCCCCAGCCGTTTGCCGTGGAGTAGCCGCCACCGGTGGCCTGTGCCCCATAACCCGTTGCGGTAGTTCCTATTCCGGTTGCCACTGTGCCGGCACCGAGGGCTACGGCCGAATCACCGGTGGCCGTCGCATTATTGCCAAAAGCGGACGCATATGCCCCCACCGCGTGGGACGTCGTGCCGACTGCCGTGGGGGCGGTATACGTGGTCGAGGGATAGTTACCATTGGCCTCCGCGGAAGCGCCGATCGCGGTAGCACCAGCCCCTGTGGAAGCGGCTTGGTAGCCCACGCAGGTCTCGTTGCCGTTGTAAGAGTTATATGGTGCCGCGTTGCAGTTAATCGACTGCGCCTGCGCTTGAGGTGCGAGCAGGGTCGACAATGCCGTTAGTGCGACACCCGCCAAAAGCGTCTTCGCGCCGCGCCCGACCACCGTGTGAGCGCCAGCCGCCATCACGCCCGGCGCAGCGCCGAACCCTGCTGTACCAATGGCGCTTCCAAAGCCCAGTGCGCCCAGACCCAGCCTGTTCCGGTTCACCCCGAGGACGCGGTGGGCCATGCGCAGCACGGCCATCAGCCGACGCCGCCGCGACCAGCGCCCTGCATCAGCCCCAGCGATCCAGTTCCCGGCGAAGCGAGTCCGGCAGCCCTGCTGCGAATTGCCATCCGTTGCGCGCATCGAGATTCTCCCTGCACAATCGCCGCACGCAACCAAGCGATGGGCGAAGTTCGTCCTGTCCCGCACGCGACCGCGCGCGCAGGTGCCTTTCATCCGCAATTCCAAGGAGCCGCCGGTACGTGCCGCGCCTGTCGGTGCGCGCGGCGTGCGATGCGGTCCTTTTCGCCGTCCTAGCTGGCCGCGGCTCCACTAAAAGCGATAGTCACCACGACGCAGCCGTTACCGTTGGCCAGCAACATCGCCTGGCCTTGGTTGCCACCCAGATTGTAAACGGGCACGCCCGAAAGATTGGCCGCGACCGTGCTTCCGCCAGGAAACAGCTTCACCACATCCTGGCATGATTTCTGAAAGGGCGTCACCCGAACCATCTGCCCTTCGCAACCTTGTCCGACCGGCGCGGCGGAAACGACGCTGACAGCGGGGCCGCTATACTCGGGAATTTGGTAGGTCATGCCCGCCGCGCCAGCCACTGTGTGCGCATCGGGCGCGGCCCGATTGGCCATGACCTGCACGGCATAGCTGGCGCCGCCGGAAGCACTCTGGCCAAGTGCGGCGAACACGTTCGTGCAGCGCCGCACACCCAATTTGGCGGCCTGATCCTGGAAGGCGTTCACGCCGGCCGCAGGGGCATTGGCGGGCGGCTTCGTCTGCGCCGCGACCCCAGTGGCCAGAAGCAGTGCGATACTCGCCGCACCTGCCGCGATCCGTACCGGTCCGGTAAAGCGCGGCGCCTCCGTTCCATGCGAACATATTTTCCGGTTCATACGCTTCCTCCCTTTTCGCCCAGGATGAGCACGGCTTTCCGCGCGCTCGACCATCCATCCCCAACAAACATGCTCCGATCAGTTCGAACGATCGCGCCGACCGGATGCCTTCGCCGCGTCCGCAGAGAGTGCTTTGCCAGCGGTTCCGGCGAGGCTGCGCCCATATGAACGATGTTTATATCGAATGTCAAATAGAATTCTCGAATTTGGCTAGTTGCCCTAAACTAAATATGAAATATATTTGAAAATATGAATACAAGATTCCGAGATATACTTACCTGGAATAATGATTTGTTAAGTATTATGGAATAGTACTTTAAATCGTATCGAAGGTGGACCCCGAACTCTACTTACCAATATCGGCCGTGAATGACGGCATATTTCGCGATACCTTCGGGTCCGCTGCTCCACGGCGGTGCAGCGGACGGAATGGTCACGACGTCGACAGGAATGCCACGTCAAGAAGGACGGACCCTGGATTGGAACCGGGGTGGGATGGCAATATCTCGACATCGGTTTGCCGCCGGCGCTCTGCGCAATCATGTCGATGTCATCGAAGGTCGGATCAGTGCGCAATCGGCACCTCGCCGCGTTCAGAAGTCTCATCTCCTGGCGCGCTTCCCAAATTCCGCCGTGACAGATATTGCTTGAATACTCGCATGCGTCCGCCTCCTTCAGAACGCCGCCGCCTTAACTCTTGGATGGATAGTCTGAATTGGTATATGAACGGTGTATATATCTATCGCCACGTTGCAAGGCCTCCGTTCAAGGCTGATCATGCCGGTTAGCCCGCACAATCACGGTACGGAGCTCCGCCGGTGGCAACTGTGGCTTTACGCATTCCTGGCGCTACCGCACGCCTTCGTGGTCATGCCGCTCAATATCGTGCTTCCCGCGTTCTATGCGGCGCACACGAACGTCACACTCGCGCAGGTTGCCCTCGTCCTGACGCTCGGCCGCCTGTTCGATGCGGTGCTCGATCCGCTGGTCGGTATATTGTCGGACCGGACGAAAAGCCCGCTCGGCCGTCGCAAGCCCTGGGTGCTGGCCGGGGTGCTGACCTGTGCCGTCGCTTTCATTTTCCTGTTCCAGCCACCACAGGATGCCGGCATTGGCTATTTCGCGCTCTGGTCCGGCCTTGTCTTTCTAGGCTTCTCGTTCTTCGAGATACCCCGCGGTGCCTGGACGACCGAACTCAGCCGCGATTATCTGGAGCGCTCGCGCATCCAGTCGCTAGTCGGCGGGTTCAATATCGCGGGAAGCCTTATCTTCTGGGCACTCCCGCTCCTGCTCGCCGGGATCACCGGCACGCTCGCCGTCACCGGCCTGTCGCTGACCGGCATCAGTTGGCTCTACGCCCTGCTCATGCCGGCGGGCGTGTTGCTCGCGGTCCGGCTGGTGCCGAACGGGCACGATCCCCGCGACGCTCCGACCCGACTGGCGGATTTTTTACGGACACTGCGGGGCAACCGGCCACTCTGGCGGTTCCTTGCCCTTATCGCCTTCTGGGGCTTGGGCAATGGCGCGTTCACCGGGACGATCTATATCTTCGTCGAGGACTATCTGGGACTTGCCGCGGTTTTCCCGCCGCTGATGATTCTCCTCTTCACCGTTCAAATCGTAAGCCTGCCGCTATGGCTGCGCGTCGTGCGACGGCTGGGCAAGCATCGCACCTGGGCATTGGCCATGATCTGCGAGGTTGCGGCGCGGCCGCTCGTTCTGTTCGTCGGAACGCACGACAATGTGAGCATGCCGCTGTTGTTCGCCGTGATCCTGCTGATCGCCTTCTTCAGTGCGCCCGCGAACTTCGCCGCCGCCGCGATCCTCGGCGATGTGGTCGACTATGATCTGATGAAGAGCCGAGTGAACAAGGCGGGCCGCTTCTTTGCGCTGTATATCCTGCTGGTGAAGGTGACGATGGCGCTTGGCGCTGGCGCGGCGTTGTTGCTGCTCGATTCCAGCGGCTACGTCGTGGGCGGCGCGAACGGTGCGACGGCCAATCGCGGGCTGCTCTTCTGCTACCTCATCCTGCCGGCGCTATGCTGGATAGCGAGTACCGTACTCGCATGGACTTTCCCGATCACCGCCAGGCGCCATGCGGTGATCCGGAAGGGGTTGGAGCGACAGGCCGCTGCTGCGCTGGCGCGAGGCTGAAACGGGGAGATTGTCCCTACCCGGGACAAGCGGACAATTCACCGCTCGCAACGGACCTCAAACATGCTATCAGCGCTTTCATGGCAGTGTCGTGACCGTCGTTGACGTCATGCGGCCATGCGGGTCGGAAAATGGGAAACGGGGACCGGCCGTAACATCTTCAGCAGGTGCGAGAGCCCTGCTCTGCGCGGGATAATTGGATGACAGTTTCACCCCGCCGGCCCGCGTCGCCGCGGGCTGCGCGCGCTTATCACAAGGGCAATGTCGCTCAGGATCTTCGCAATGCAGCGGAACGGATTCTCGCGACCGAGCGGCTTGAGGACGTCACGATCCGCCGCCTCACGCGCGAGGTCGGCGTCACCCCGGCAAACTTCTACAATCATTACAATACCCTGGACCATCTGCTGTTTGATATCGCCGCTGACGGGTTCGATGCGATGCACCATCTGGCGCAGCCGATTTTCGCGCGCGAGGGCGCCAGGGCGGATCTTCTGGTCGCGGCCGGCTTGGAGTATATCCGGTTTTGTGTGCGCAACCGTCAGCTCACTCGACTGATGTTCCGTCGCGCCGACGGATTCCAGTATTCACGCTATCCCGAGGCGGCCATCCGCGCCTTCGGGGCGGTCATCGGCTTCATCTATGGCGATGAGGCGGCCAGGGAGGCGAATCCACCGGCTGGAACCCATGATCGTTTCGGCGTCGCCTTCGGCTTCTTCGCGCTATGGTATGGTATTTCACTGATCGCGGCGGAAGGTCTGTTTCTGCTCGACGCGGATAACGAGGCCGAGTTCAACAGCTTCGTCGATCACACCATGCGCCCCTTCATCACCGGCTCGGCTGCGGAGGTGATCGCCAGGGCCGAAGCGGCTGGCCGGAACATGCCTGCTATAAGCTGAGCCGCGCTTCGATGCCGTAGCGGCGGCCTTGCGAGAGCGACACCTGGCCGTTCAAGAAACGGAACTCGGCCACGCGATCGTCGAGGAGATTCGTCACGAACGCGGTAAGGCGGAGATTTCCACGCTCCACCCCGCCGACGAGATCAAGCTTGCCGAGGTTCTCGTATGGCAAGCCCCGGTCGAGCACGCCACCGGTCTCGATCCGCAGGTTCGCCGTTGCCACGAGGCGGGTTTTCGGGGCGACCGGATAGGTGGCATCGATCCGGCCGTTGATTGTCCAGGATCGCGTGTAGGGGACGGGATCGCCCGCAACCGAAGTGCCGAAGCTTGAGCCGCGGGTGAACCTGGCATCGAGATGCCCGACCGCAAGGTGTCCGGTGAGCCACTGGAGCGGGCGCCCCTCGATCTCGATCTCGGTGCCCCAGGTGCGCGCGTCACCGACATTGGCGAGATAGCTGAAACCGAACCATTGGTCGGCCAGGTCGTCCTGCGCGAGCAGAAGATCGCTCTGGGTCATATAGAAGACCGCCGCGCTGGCGGTGAGCCTGCCTCCCAGCCAGCTCCCCTTCGCGCCGATCTCGTAATTGCGCGCCCGCTCCTGGCCATAGGGGATGAGATCGGGCGAGGAGGTCGAGGTGTTGAAGCCGCCAGCGCGAAAGCCCGTCGAATAGAGGGCATAGACATGTGCGTCCCCGGCGACGGCGAGGTCGAGATTGAGGCTCGGCGACCAGTTACGGAAGGTGGAACGGGTCGCGAGCGTGAAGCCGGGCAACGCCGCGCCGAAGAAAGGGAACAGGACGGGATCGGTCGTCGGATTGGATGTGATCAGGCCCTGGGCGTAGCGCAGCCGCTTGCGATCTTCGGTATAGCGCAGATCCGCAGTGACGCTCAGCGCGCTCGTGAACGCATAGCTGGCCTCGACAAATCCCGAATAGGACCGCGTCGAGATGCGCGAACCCTTGAGAGGCTGGCCGCCGAGCACCGTCGCCGTGCCGATCGGGATGCCGAAATAGTCGAGGTCGATCGAACCCGCGATCGTGTGGCCGACGTCGAACGCCTCGCGGAAGTACGACAGTCCCGCCATCCAGCGAAGCCGTCCTGCGTCCGGCGAACGCCAAAGAAGCTCGCCATAGAGGCTTTCGGTCGCCTCATCGCGATGCAGGATCTGGGCAAGCACGCCCGGTCCGTCGCTCGGCGACAAGGCGGTGCCGTCGAAATCCTGGACGCCGGCGAAGCGATAGTTCCGATAGGCGGTGAGCAGCGACAAGGTGCCGGCGTCCGCCCTGTAGTTCACCGTCTGGGAGAGATAATATTGCCGATACCGTGCCCGCCCATCGACGTCGCGGCGGACCGTGCGCGGCGTCTCGGGCGGGCTGACGATCGGCGCGCCGAGAATCGAATTCGGAGTGCCGTCGGGCGAATAGGTGCGGATGGAGGGACCCCGATGCTCCGCATATTCCCCGGTCCAGACGACCTCGAGCCGATCGGTCGGCGTCGCGCGCACGCCAAGGCGAACCCCTGCATCGCGGCTGCGATCGATCTCCTTACCCAGCGTCAGATTGTAGAATTCGCCGCCGCTCTGGTCGAACAGCCAGCCCGTCGCGCGAACCGCAACGGTTGATGTGACCGGCAGGTTCAGCGCGCCTTCGGCCTCCAGCCGATCATAGCGCGCATAGCGCAGAGTTGCGTAGCCGCCGAAGGTTTCGGCAGGCGCGGCATGGACGATATCGACCGCGCCCCCAACCGCATTGCGGCCGTACAGGCCGGCCTGGGGACCGCGCAGCACCTCGATCCGCGCGACATCGACCAGCGCTCCCAGATTGCTGCGCTGTCCGCCGTAAAAAATGCCGTCGCGGTAAAGGCCGAAATTCGGTTCTGCGTTGATATCGGCCCGCCGTATGCCGCGGATGTTGATGTAGGTATTGAAATTCTCGGGATCGCGCTGGACGACGGCGTTCGGCGTGAGCGCAATCGCGGATTGGATGCCGTTGACGCCGAGAGCAGCCAGCGTTGATCCGTCGATCACCGACAGTGTCGTCGGGGTTTCCAGCAACGTCTCGTCGCGACGGCGGGCGGTCACGACGATAGAGTCCTTGGATGACTCGACGTTGACGTCTGTCGCTTGTGCCCATGCGGGAGCCGCTTGGAGGGCAAGGCAGGACAGGCCGGCGCATGCCGCTGCCGACATGAAGACGCTCCTATGGGCGCGTGTGCCAGTTGTTCGCGCTTTTCGGCTTAAGCCGGTGTTGGCAGCCTCCCTTTGACAGCAATCAGCCAACTTCAGAGCCCCCTACATGCCAGTCGATCCGATACGTCGAATCGATCGTACGGGTATCCTTGTTAAGCAGGATGAAGCGAAGGATGCCATAGGCTGGCGCGACGTTACCGCAGCTTTCATGCTCGTTGCGGTAACCTGGACAAGGAGTGGCGCTGGCGATGTAATATTCGGCAGGATAGAGCCTTCAGGGAGACCGGGGAGGCAAGTCACGCTGCTCGGTTTGCGTATCACCTGGATTCGCTACGGGGTTCCCAGAGCGATCGGACGCTTTCGTAAAGACGACTTCGCGCGCCCGTGCTGCTGTTCTCGCGCTCTTCGGCCCAGCGAATCGGGTGAGACATTGGTGTCGCGCGGACGTCGGCCGTATATAGGCGAAGCGATCACAAAGCGTCGAAAGCTTTTGCTAACGATGTTCATAAATCTTTCCGCCCCGCATTCTCTCGCATTCCGCTGAAAAGTGTAAACCTCCATAAAAAAGCCGGTCATTTCAGCTAGACGTTCAATATGAACGCCGTATACATGCGGCGCGTGCCAGAGTTGGTGGGGCGTGCGCGAAACCGGATAATCGCCGCTCTAGCAAAGGCAGCGATCCGGCCTTTGCCTGACCGCGCCTCCTGCTCCTCCACGACACCGGCCTGCCGCCCTGCACCATGGCGGACGGCTGGGATATGGCGTTCGAAAGGGGTTTTCATGGGCGACAACAGCCAGCGCATTCCGGGGGCGATGGGGGTCAGAATCGGTTCCGGGAAGCTGTTGTGCAGCGCGTCAATCGCGGCCATCGCATTGCTCGCGATCCCCACCACCGCCCATGCGCAGTCGGACAGATATTGGGACCCCAACGGGACGGCGGCCAATCGTGGGGGCACCGGCACCTGGAACACGACCACGCAGACATGGAGCCCCAATGGCGACGGCGTCAGCGGCCCTTACACCGTCTGGAATAATGGCGGCATCGACAACGCCATCTTCGGTGGCCCCAACGGCACAAACGCTACTGTCACGCTGGGCGTCCCAATCACGGTGCACAACCTGATCTTCGATGCGAGCACGACCTATACGCTCAACGGCAACACGCTGACGCTCGGCGGCACGACGCCGACCATTACCACCAACGGCAATGCGACGATCAATTCGATCCTGGCCGGGAGCGGCGGGCTGACCAAGGCGGGCGGCGGCACATTGACTCTCAATGGGGTCAATAGCCTCACCGGCGGTATCGCCGTCAATGCCGGCATCCTGACCGTCAACGGAGACGCCGCCCTCGGCAATGCGGGCAACGGGGTCACGCTGGCGAACGGGACGCGCCTGAATAGCGCGGGCGCGCTCAGCGCCAGCCGCGTCATCACGCTCGCCTCGGGAGTTGCCACGTTGTCGGGCGCGGGGGTGGGATCGGCGCGCTTCACCGGCGCAGGTGGCCTCTCGGTCTCCAGCGCTTCCCTGACCAACGATGCAAATAACTATACGGGGAGCACGACGTTCACCGGCGGGACCACCAGCTTCACGTCCGTCGGCAATCTGAACGCTGCCAGCGCGCTCGGCGCCCCAACCACCGCTGCGAACGGAACTATCACCATCATCGCCACCGGCGGCGTGACCGGGGTGGGTCAATATACCGGTAACGGGGACAGTTCGAACCGCGACTGGGTTGTCTCCGCCAGCGGGCCGGGCGCGGGAATCCTCCGCAATGCGGGCACCGGCACGCTCACGCTGACCGGCAATATCCAGACGAAGAACAATGCGGCGGGTAGCGCGGCCATTGCCTTTCAGGCGAATAGCGCGGACCTGGAGCTGCTTGGCGTCATCAGCAGCGCCGACGACCGGCAGATTCAATTCACGGGCAGCGACGCCACCCGGAGCATCACGCTGGGCGGTGCGAACAGCTTCACCGGGCCGGCCCTGATCCAGAATGTGACGGTGAAGGCGGCCTTTCTGGCGGACACCGGGGCGAACAGCTCGCTCGGAACGGGCGCCGGCACGAACGCCAGCGCGATCACCATCGTCAATGGCGCGCTCGCCTATGTCGGCACGGGCGGCAGCAGCAATCGCGCATTGTCGCTCAACGGCGCCAACAGCCTCCGCAATGACGGCACCGGCACGCTGACGCTCAGCGGAGCGGCGACGTTCGATCCGGCGGCCCCGGCCGACACGCTGACGCTCGGCGGCAGCTTCGCCGGCGTCAGCACGCTGTCGGGCGTGATTT
This sequence comes from Cupriavidus sp., assembly GCA_036746135.1. GTDB lineage: Bacteria > Pseudomonadota > Gammaproteobacteria > Burkholderiales > Burkholderiaceae > Cupriavidus. The sequence goes on along the minus strand of DAIOET010000020.1, from coordinate 8,085 downwards.
CCGGCAGCGGATCGCTGGTCATGAACGGGGATGCCGGCAACATCTGGCTGCTCGGCGCGGCCAATGCCTTCATTGGTACGACCACGGTCAATGGCGGGACGCTGCGCATCGGCAACAGCCAGGCGCTGGGCGCGCTGCCGCAGGCGGTTGTCGTGAATGGCGGCGCGCTCGACCTCAACAACAATGCCATCACCATCGCATCGCTCGCCGGCACGGGCGGCAACGTCGCGCTGACCGGCGCAAGCTTGACGGTGAACGGCACGGCCAGCACCAGCTATGCCGGCAGCCTCACTGGCGACGGCGGCCTGGTCAAGGCAGGCACCGGCACGCTGACCTTGACCGGCGCGAACAGCTATACCGGCGCGACCACGGTGAACGGCGGCACGTTGCGCCTGGACTTCTCTGCGGCGGGAGCGCCGGCGGGCAACATCATCTCGGCCCCCGTGCTGAATATGACCGGCGGCACGCTTGCCACGGCCGGCGGCGGCAGCGCCAACGCGCAGACATTCACGACCACCAACATCACGGCAGGCAACAACCGGATCGCCGCGACCTCCGGCGCGGGCGGCAGCATGGTGGTCAACCTGGGGGCGATCAACCGCACCGGCGGCCTCGCCGATTTCAGCCTGCCCGCCAGCGGCGCCATCACCACCACCAATGCCGACGGCGCGCTGGGCGGCTGGGCCACGGTGACCAACGGCGCCGTCACCGATTATGCGCAGGTGCTCGGCGGCAACATCGTCGCGCTCACGGCCTATGCGAACAAGGATGATGCCGGCACCTGGGCGAACGGCGATGTCGTCAGCGACACCGGCGGTGCGGCCAATACGCAATATTTCGGCACGGTCGGCGGCAACGTGCAGCTCGGCGGCCTCAAATATACCGTGGCGCGCGCGAGCACGGTGACCGTGGGTGCCGGTAACACGCTGGGGATCGACGGCACGATCATCGTATCCTCGTCGGTGGGGGCGAACGGCCAGACCATCACGGGCGGAAGCCTGACCGGCGGCGCGGGCGGCGACACGCTCGGCGTCCTCCAGAACAGCACGGGCAATTTCCTCATCGCCTCGACGATCGTCGACAATGGCGCAGGGACCGATTTCACCAAGGCGGGAACCGGACTGGTCACGCTGACCGGGGCCAACAGCTATACCGGCGTCACGACGCTGAGCGGCGGCACGCTTTCGGTCGGCGCCATCGGCAATGGCGGCGTCGCGAGCAATATCGGCGCGTCCAGCAATGCCCCGGGCAACTTGGTGATCGAGGGCGGCACGCTGCAATATACCGGCGCCACCGCCACGACCGATCGCGGCTTAACCCTCGTCAACGGCGGCGCGACGCGAACGATCCAGATCGTCGATCCCGCGGCGAACCTGACGTTCACGGGCCTGGTTACCAGCCCCGACGATGCGGGCCTTACCAAGACGGGCGCCGGGACGCTGACCCTCGCCAACGATACCAACGATTATGTCGGCGTCACGCGCATCGAGGGCGGGAAGCTGTCGGTCGATACGCTCGCCAATGGCGGCGCGGTCAGCGGCATCGGCACGTCGGGCAGCGATTCGGCGAACTTGGTCCTCACCACCGGCGGCACGCTGCAATATACCGGCGGAACGGCCTCGACCGATCGCGGGTTCAGCCTGACCGGCGGCGCGGGCGGGATCGATGTCAGCGATCCCGCGGCGACGCTGACCATGAGCGGGGCGGCCATCGGCTCCGGGCAATTGGTCAAGAGCGGCGCGGGCGTTCTGCTGCTGTCCGGCACCAACAGCTATACGGGCGGGAATGTCGTCAACGCAGGCACGCTGCGCGCCGGCTCGACCCAGGCCTTCGGCGCGCCGGGCTCCAACGCCGCCACCGTGGCCGCCGGCGCGACGATCGATCTCAATGGCTTCGCGAACACGCTCTATTCGCTGGGCGGCGCAGGCAACGCCGCGCTCGGCTCGGCGACGCTGACCATCGGCAACGGCACAGGAGGCAATTTCACCGGCGCGATCAGCGGCACCGGAGCGCTCATCAAGAGCGGCAGCGGCACGCAGATCCTGAGCGGCTGCGGCAGCAGCTATACGGGCGGCACTACGATTCAGGGCGGTGCGCTCAGCGTCGACTGCCTTGCCGACGGCGGTCTGGCCAGCGGCATCGGCGCATCAGGCAACGCCTCGTCCAACCTCGTGCTTAACGGCACGCTGATCTATACCGGCGGCGATGTCAGCATCGATCGCGGCTTCTCCATCACCCAGAATGTGACCGGCATCATCAATGTCGCCACCGCCGGCACTGAACTGGAGTTTCGTGGCCAGATCGACGGCACCTCGGGCACCATGAGGAAGGATGGCGCGGGGACACTGATCCTTTCCGGCAACAACACCCGCACAACCGACACCACAGTAGCCGGCGGCACCCTGCGTGCCGGGTCCGCCACGGCCTTCGGCAGCGGCGGCATGAACTTGAACAACACCGCTGGAGTCACGCTCGACCTGGCCGGGAACAATGCGAGCATGCGCTACCTGAACGGCGGCGGCGCTGCCGGTGGCGATATTACGCTGGGCAGCGGGACGTTGACGATCAATCTGGGCAGCAATCTCACCTATGCAGGTGCGATCAGCGGCAGCGGCGGCATGGTAAAGTCCGGTGCGGGCGTTCAGGCGCTTTCAGGCTGCAACAGCAGTTACACCGGGGTCACGACGATCACCGGCGGCACCCTCAACATCGATTGCCTGGCGAACGGCGGCAGCAACAGCGCGATCGGCGCTTCGGGTTCCGGCGCGGGCAATCTGGTCCTGAATGGCGGCACGCTGCAATATACAGGGGCCGGCGGCAGCACGGATCGCCTGTTCACGCTTGGCGGCAACAGCTCGCTCGCCGCTTCGGGGACCGGTCCGATCGCCTTCACCAACACCGGCGCGATAGCATTCGTGAATCCCAATATTTCCGGAACGTTGACGCTTTCGGGAAGCAGCACCGCCAACAACAGCTTCGCCGCGCAAATCACCGATAACGGCACCGGCATAACGGGATTCGCCAAGACCGGTCTCGGCACCTGGATCCTCAACAACCCGAACAGCAGCTATACCGGCGTCACCACGATCAGCGGCGGCGTGCTGGGCGTCGACAAGCTTTCGGACGGAGGGGTCGCCAGCAGCATCGGCGCATCTTCGGCGGCGGCCGCCAATCTCGTGATCGGCAGCGGCTCGACGCTGCGCTACACCGGCGCGGGCGACACCACCAACCGCCTGTTCACTCTTTCCGCCGGAACCACCTTCATCGAATCGTCCGGCACCGGCGCGATCGTCTTCACCGACACCGGGCCGGTGACGCTGGCGGGCGCCAACCAGGCGCGCACCATCGCGCTCGGCGGAACCAACACCGGCGCCAACACTCTTGCCGGGTCGATCGGCAATGCCGGCACGGGCATCACCACGCTGGCGAAGAACGACAGCGGCACCTGGATCCTCACCGGCAACAACAGTTTCACCGGCAACACCGTCATCAACGACGGCAACCTAATCATCGGCAATGGCGGCACCACGGGCAATGCCGGCGCGGGCAACGTCATCGTCAACGCCCCGACCTCGACCCTGTCGTTCAACCGCAGCGACATGTTCAACTTCACCGGGACGCTGAGCGGCCCCGGCGGGATCGCGCAGATCGGCTCCGGCACCACGGTGCTTACTTCGACCGGCAACACGATCGGCGCGGCCCGCGTCGATGACGGCACTTTGCAGGTGAGCGGCACGCTGGGAACCGCGACCTTCGCGATGAACGGCGACGGCGCCCTCACCGTGAACGGCACGGTGGCAGGCGCGACGCCGGGCACTTTCTCGACCTTTACCGGCGATGCGGGGGCGAGCACGATCACCATCGGCGCCGCCGGCACGCTCGCCGCGATCGGCGATCTGGGCGATGGTGCCGATACGCTCAACCTCACCGGAACGCTCAATACCGGCGCAGGGCAGTTCAGCCTTGGCGACGGCAACGATACGCTGGTTCTCAACGATCCGGCCGTGCTGACCGGCGCGATCGCCGGCGGCGCGGGCACCGATGCGCTGCAGGTGAACAACGGCACGAACCGCACCCTCACCGCCGCGCAGGTCAACGGCTTCGAGACGCTCGCCAAGACGGGCCTCGGCACGCTCACGCTGACCGGCGCCCATGGGTTCGCCGATGGCGTCGCGGCATCCGGCGGCACGCTTTCGATCGGCGACGGCACGACCGCGGGATCGGTCGCCGGCAACATCGCGCTGGCCGGCGGTGCGAACCTTTTGTTCAACACACCCGGCGCGCAAACCTACGCCGGAACGATCAGCGGCGCAGGCAGCTTCGCCAAGAGCGGAAGCGGCACGCTCGTTCTAACCGGCGCGAACGGCTATGCGGGCACCACGACGGTGAGCGCGGGCACGCTGCTGGTGAACGGCGACCAGTCGGGCGCAACGGGCCTGACCAGCGTGGCGGCGGGCGCGACGCTGGGCGGCGCAGGCACGATCGGCGGCAGCGTCAACGTGGCCGATGGCGGCATTTTGGCGGCCGGCAGCAACGGCATCGGCACGCTGACGATCAACGGCGGCCTTGCGCTCGGCAATGCCTCGCAGCTCAACGTCGAGTTCGGGCAGGCGAATGTGCCTGGCGGGCCGCTCAACGATCTGATCGACGTGGGCGGCGATCTGGTGCTGGGCGGCACGCTCAGCGTCACCCAGTCGCCCGGCGGCACCTTCGGCCCCGGCATTTACCGCGTCATCAGCTATGGCGGCGCGCTTACCAATAATGGGCTGAGCGTCGGCTCGCCCGACTATTTCGTGCAGACCGCGGTCGCGGGCCAGGTCAATCTGATCAACAGCGCGGGCCTGACGCTGAGCTTCTGGGACGGCGATGCCGGTCCCCATTCCGATGGCGCGATCAGCGGCGGGAACGGCATCTGGCGCGCTGCAGGCGACCAGAGCTGGACCGACAACACCGGCGTCTTCGCCGCGCCCTTCGCCAATGCGAGCTTCGCCATCTTCCAGGGCGCGGCGGGCACCGTCGATATCGACAACACGAACGGCCAGGTCGAGGCCGCGGGCATGCAGTTCGCCACGGACGGCTACCGCATCCAGGGCGCGGGCCTGACGCTGGTCGACGATCCCGCCCAGGCGGGCCTCCAGTCGGCCATCCGCGTCGGCGACGGCACGGCGGCGGGGGCGGGCTATACGGCGACGATCGCGTCCGACATTGCGGGTGCGACGCGGCTGGTGAAGACCGATGCGGGCACGCTCGTGCTCTCCGGCACCAACGGCTATACCGGCGGCACCGCGATCAACGGCGGCACGCTGCGGATATCCGCCGACGCCAATCTCGGCGATGCGGCGGGCGGCGTCAGCCTTGCCGGCAGCACGCTCAACACCACCGCCGATCTGATTTCGAACCGGACGGTCGATCTCGCCGGTGCGGGGACGTTCCTGACCGATGCGGGTACGAGCCTGACGCTGAACAGCGTCGTCTCGGGCGGCGGTGCACTGATCAAGGATGGCGCGGGCAGCCTCGTCCTCACCGCTGCGAACGGCTATACCGGCGGGACGACCGTCGATGCGGGCACGCTCCAGCTCGGCAATGGCGGGGCGAGCGGCAGCATCCTCGGCGATGTCGCCAATGACGGCACGCTGGCCTTCAATCGTTCGGACAGCGCGACCTTCGCGGGCGCGATCTCGGGATCGGGTGCGGTGAGCCAGATCGGCACCGGCACCACGATCCTGACCGCCGCCAACAGCTATAATGGCGGCACCACGATCAGCGCAGGCACGCTCCAGCTTGGCGACGGCGGCGCGACCGGTAGCATCGTCGGCGCCGTCGCCAATGACGGGACGCTGGCGTTCAACCGCTCCGACGAGGTGACCTTCGCCGGTCTCATCACAGGCACCGGCGGCATCGCGCAGATCGGCAGCGGCACGACGATCCTGACCGGCGCGAACGGCTATGCCGGCACGACGAGCGTGAACGCGGGCAAGCTGCTCATCAACGGCGACCAGAGCGCGGCGACCGGTGCGGTCAATGTCGCTTCGGGCGCGACGCTCGGCGGCGCGGGCGTCGTCGGCGGCAGCGTCGCGGTCGCGAACGGCGGCATCCTTGCGCCCGGCAACGCCACCGGGCCGGGCACGCTCACGATCAACGGCGACCTGTCGCTAGCGGGCGGCTCGCACCTCGCTTACGATCTGGGGCAGTCGAACGTGATCGGCGGCCCGCTCAACGATCTGACGCAGGTGGACGGCAATCTGACCCTCGGCGGCACGATCGACGTGACCGTTTCGCCGGGCGGCAACTTCGGCACCGGCCTGTATCGCATCATCAATTATGGCGGCAATCTCACCGATAACGGCCTGACGCTCGGCGCGATGCCGGCGGGCAGCGTGGTCAGCGTGCAGACATCGATCGCGCATCAGGTGAACCTGATCAATTCGGCCGGCGCCGCGGTCGATTTCTGGGACGGCGGCGATCCGGTCAACAAGCTGAACAGCAGCGTCGACGGTGGCGACGGCGTGTGGCAGGCGAGCGCCGGCAACAATAACTGGGCCGATATCACCGGCCAGTTCAACAACAGCTATCCGGACGGTACGTTCGCCATCTTCGCCGCCGCGCCGGGCACGGTGACGGTGGATAACAGCCTGGGCCAGGTCATCGCTGCGGGCGTTCAGTTCGCGGTCGATGGCTATACCATCACCGGCGGCACGCTGGCGCTGGCGGGATCGAATTCGGAAATCCGCGTCGGCGACGGCACCGCCGATGGCGCCAATTATGTCGCAACGATCGACAGCGGGCTGACCGTCGCCGGCGATCTCGTGAAGACGGACCTCGGCACGCTGGTGCTGACCGGAGACGGCACGGTCGCGGGCGATGTCCTTGCCGATGCGGGAGAGCTGCGGCTCGCCGGCGGGGGCACGCTCGCCAGCGCGAACGCCTGGATCGCGGCTGATAGCGGCGACCTAGCGACCGTCACCGTCACGGGGGCGGGCAGCGGCGGCAATGCGTCGACATGGACCGTCGGCGGCGATCTCAATGTCGCCTATGCCGGAACCGGCACGCTGACCATCGCTGACGGCGGCCGGGTCACGAGCAATGCCGGCTTCATCGGCCGCGACACCGACGGCATCGGCTCCGTGCAGGTCGCCGGGGCCGGTTCGACCTGGGACAATGCCGGGCGGATCACCGTGGGCGTATATGGCGCCGGAAGCCTGCGCATCGAAGATGGCGCCACCGTCCTCAGCCAGGACGGGGAGGTCGGCTCGGCCGGCCAGGGCGACGCGGTCGTGTCGGGCGCGGGCGCGTCCTGGGTCAACGCGGCGCAGCTCACGATCGGCAGCTTCGGCGCCGGGACGATGCGGATCGAGAACGGCGCCAGCGTCACGAGCAATCAGGGCTATGTCGGCGCGGGTGCCGGCGCCGACGGCAGCGTCGTCGTGACCGGCGCGGGTTCGAACTGGCTGGTGACGACCTACAACATGACCGTCGGCAACCTTGGCACGGGCGCGCTGACGATCGCGGACGGCGGGCTGGTTCGCAGCAATGGCGGCTTGCTGCTCGGCAATATGGCTGCCTCCGGCGGAACAGTGAGCCTGCTCGGCACCGCGGGCAGCCGGGGCGTCCTGGAGACGAGCCAGATCGGCGCCGGTCTCGGGGCGATCGATTTCTCCCTGGACGGCGGCGTGCTGCGCGCGACGCAGGATATCGGCAGCTTCTTCGCCGGGTTCGATGCGCACGATCTCACGGTCGGTACGGGTGGCGGTATCATCGACACCAACGGCCATGATATCGGCATCTCGCCCCGCTTCGTCGGGACCGGCGGCCTGACCAAGGATGGCCTCGGCACGCTCACGCTGGCCGGCGCCAGCAACTATGCGGGCGCGACCTTGGTGAACGCGGGCACCTTGCTCGTGAACGGCGACCAGTCGGGCGCGCTGGGGCTGACCAGCGTCGCCTCGGGCGCGAGCCTCGGCGGCACGGGCACGATCGGCGGCGACGTGACCATAGCCGATGGCGCGATCCTGACGCCAGGCGCGGGCGGCGTCGGCACGCTGACGATCAATGGCAACCTCGCGCTCTCCGCCGGGTCGGTGCTCG
>DAIOET010000019.1:0-28163 GCA_036746135.1 Cupriavidus sp. | reverse complement strand
TTACCCACTAACTGTGAGATTTCGACCCAGGTAGTTTGCGACGGCGCTCAGCAACGCCTTGATTTATCTAGGCCATATCTCGATTCATACTTGGTCCGTTCCCTTGGAGAGCAGCGTCGCAGAATCTTCATACCATTCAAGAAAGTATTGAATAGCTACCGTGATATCAAGTAACGAGGTCTGCAATGAAATGACCTCCTCTACGTCGGATGTACGAATGAGAATCTTGACTTGGCGCGACGGCGGAAAAAAGATGAAGGCCTTGGCATCGTGATCGAACTGTTCCCCCCAATTCTTTAGAAAGCTGAAGCGCGCATAGATGTGCCAGTCGCGTTGACACTCATCAACAGTGCGGGTGTCATTGATCAATTGATCGCCTCGGGCACCATACAGCAACAGATCGACTCGGTCTGCCAGTTGCAGATCGCTCAGACCATTGAGGTCTTCCAGCCAGAGTTCAGGGAGTGTCTGTAGTAGTTCTTTGAAACCAAGATACGCTGGATACAACGCGCACCTAGGATCCGAGAAATCCCCGAGTTGGACGCTTTTGCACCATACGCGCATTCGACCGTAGACGGCGGAGGGTGGCGTCAGATCGGGCTCCAGCATTGCCTCGATCGCAAAGTCCTGCTTGCTGCCAAAGATCATCTTCAAAAGAAGTTGCCGCTAGTCGCAAAAGTATATCTGAGCGAACCGCACTGAACGCTCGCGACCGATCTCGGAAACCCGTTGGTCACCGCCGCGCTGCGCGCAGCCCATCGCCGCGATCACGGCCTGGTTGTCGAACCCTTTGAGTCGTTCCTGCATGGCGCCGAACAGCGCGCCTCCACCGTCTGCGGCTTGCAAAAGATCAACGTAGGTGACGCCGCAGTCGGCCAGATGCTCGCCAGCCTCGCGCTCGGCGAGCATATTGATCGTTCTGTCGCCTATTCGCTATCGAGCTCCTCGAACGCATGGCCGTTGGCTTCCAGCTCTTTTAGCAAAGCGGGCGTTATATCGGCTTTTGTCATGGTGCCGTCCAGTTGCCAGGCGCTTGCGTCGGCGAGATCGGGAAGGCCCGCTCCCTTGCGGACGTACAGGCCGAGCGACGGTTTTGCAAGGTTGATATAGAAGTCGAATTCGTCCATATGCGTGGTTCCTTTCAGTGACGCCTGAGCCGACTAACGCTAATGCGATGTCATGCCAACGGCCGACATCAGCAGTCTAAGCAGTTCGGCGGCCAGCGCGACAACAGAGACGCTGGCGGCCCACAGCCCCGCCAGCCAGATCAACTGCTTGCGGCGGTTGCGAACCGGTAGCCTTTGTTCCGGCATCCTGTCTTCCTTCATGGCGTGTGTCTACGTTGCAGTCGGTCGGGGGATGAATGCCCTAGTGGTGATAGCCTTCTCCCAGCTTTACTTTTCCGCGGAATACGTAATAGCTCCAGCTCGTGTAGACGAGAATAAAGGGCAGGATGAACAGCGCACCGATCAACGAGAAGAGCTGGCTTTGCACGGGCGAGGCCGCCTGCCACAAGGTGATCGAGGGCGGGATGATGTTCGGCCAGAGACTGATGCCAAGACCGCTGTATCCCAGGAATATGATGAGCAGCGTAATCAGGAACGGCGTGGCCGTGGCGCGATGGGCCAGCGCCTTCAGCGTGGCGATGAAACTGACGACGACCAGCACCGGTACCGGAAGAAAGTAGAGCAGATTGGGCATGCTGAACCATCGTTCGGATATCCGGGAATGGGCAAGTGGGGTCCAGACGCTGACAATCGCGATGCCGATCAACAGCAGCCATGCAAGGTACGAGGCATAGCGATACATCTCTGTCTGCAGCCGTCCCTCCGTTTTCATCACTAGCCATGTGCACCCCAGCTGCGCATAGGCGATGACCAGTGCCACGCCGCAGAATAGGGGAAACGGCCGCAGCCAGTCGAAGCTACCGCCGGCATACGCATTGTTCTGCACAGGCAGCCCGTCGATAAAGGCGCCAAGGACGATGCCCTGCGCCAGCGTGGCGGTGATCGATCCACCTATGAAAGCCTTGTCCCATAGATGCCGTCTCTTCTCGCTCGCCTTGAAGCGGAATTCGAACGCCACGCCCCGGAAGATCAGTCCTAGAAGCATGAACACCAGCGGCAGGTACAACGCGCTGAGTACCACCGAGTACGCCAGCGGGAACGCGCCGAAAAGCCCCGCGCCACCCAGCACGAGCCACGTCTCGTTGCCATCCCACACGGGTGCGACGGTATTCATCATGACGTCGCGCTCTTCCTTGCCTTTGACGATCAGGAACAGCACGCCAATGCCGAGGTCGAAGCCGTCCATGATGACGTACATCATCACGCCAAACACGATGATCAGCGCCCAGATCAGGGTAATGTCGACGCCCATGACGTTATCTCCTCGAACTGGAATCGCTCTCGGCGGCCGTCGCATCGTCCGCCGCCGAGAGCGGACGTGCGGGCCGACGTTGCTGGCCGCCCGTATCGATCGTGACGTCGGGCTCCGCAGGACGTGGCCCCTTGTGCACGAGACGCAGCATGTAGCCAATGCCCGCACCGAATAGCGCGAAATATACGACGATAAAAAGCAGCAGGCTCAGCCCGACCTGTGCTGCTTCGAGCGGCGATGACGCGTCGGCGGTGCGCATCAGACCATAGACCACCCAGGGCTGCCGGCCCATCTCCGTGGTTACCCATCCCGCGAGCAACGCGAGCAGTCCGGCCGGCCCCATGCATAACGCCACCGTGAGAAACGCGCGCGACGTATGGAGTCTGCCGTTGCGGCGCAGCAGGAGGCTCCAGAGTCCGAGGAAGATCATCATTACACCGAGGCCAACCATCATGCGGAAGGTCCAGAAAATGACAGTCGAATTGGGGCGGTCTTCCGGCGGGAAGGATTTCAAGGCCGGAATCTGCCGGTCCAGGCTGTGTGTCAGGATGAGACTACCGAGCACGGGAATCTCGATGGCGAAATGCGTTGTCTCGGCTTTCATGTCGGGCCAGCCGACCAGGACCAGTGGTGAAGGCTCGCCGGGCACGTTCTCCCAATGGCCTTCGATTGCCGCGATCTTCGCCGGCTGATATTCGAGTGTGTTGAGCCCATGCGCATCGCCCACCACTGCCTGGATGGGGGCCACGATCAGCGCCATCCACATTGCCATTGAGAGCATGGTCCGGCTTTCCGGAGAGTCCTGCCGGCGCAGCAGATGCCATGCACCCGTTGCACCGACGAACATGGCGGTGGACAAGAACGCGGCGATAGCCATGTGGGCAAGCCGGAACGGAAACGACGGATTGAAGATGACGGCCAGCCAATCCACGGGAACTGCCCGTCCATCGATGATGGCGTGCCCTTGCGGCGTGTGCATCCAGCTATTGGACGCCAGGATCCAGAACGTGGAGATCAGCGTGCCGATGGCCACCATCGCCGTGGCAAAGAAGTGCAGGCCTCTTCCCACGCGTTCCCATCCGAACAGCATGACGCCCAGGAAGCCCGCTTCCAGAAAGAACGCGGTCAGCACCTCGTAGGTCAGCAGGGGACCGGTGATGCCGCCGGCAAAGTACGAAAATCGACTCCAATTCGTTCCGAATTGATAAGCCATGACCAATCCGGAAACCACGCCCATTCCGAAATTTATGGCAAAAATCTTCGACCAGAAGAGATAGAGGTTTCGGTAGGCATCCTGCCCTGTCTTGAGCCACAAACCTTCCAGTACTGTCAGGTAGCTGGCCAGACCAATGGTGATGGCGGGGAAGATGATGTGAAAGCCGACTGTGAAGGCAAACTGAAAGCGTGCCAGATCGAGAGCAGCAGAGCTGTAGGTTTCCATGCTTATTCGGCTCCACTGGTGTTGCTTCGGATGCCATGCAACGTAAAGGAATATTTAGTCGCTAATCCGGTCCTTCGCAAGAAATCAGTTGTTGCGTTGCCGTGTTTATATACTGCTGTGACCACATTTTTTATATACGCGCCGGCATCGCGTGTGGGTTTCATCACTTCGAATGATTATGGTCGCCAAATTTGTAACAGCCGATGCCACATTCGAACAGGGCGCACTATCGTTGCGATTAGTTTGAGGTGTCCTATGTGAGCGCGAGCATAGATCTCGGCAAATCTGTTGAGGGAGCGATCATGGCAATTCGACGCGAGGTGCCCGGCGTGCGTCCTTATGACGGACCGGCCGGGGGATGGGGAGCACTGCGGGCAACCACTCAGGCGATTCGCACGCAGATGGATAGCGTCAGGGCGCCAATCACGCTGCTCAGGACCAACCAGCCGGACGGATTCGATTGCCCTGGTTGTGCCTGGCCCGACAAGGAGCATCGATCCACTTTCCAGTTCTGTGAAAACGGTGCCAAGGCCGTGACTTGGGAGGCCACCACCAAGCGAGTGCGCCCGGACTTCTTCGCTAGCAACACGGTGACGTCCCTGCTGCAAATGTCTGATTACCAGCTCGAAGACATGGGCCGCATCACCAATCCGATGGTGTACGACAGGACAACCGATACGTTCCGGCCGGTCGAATGGAGCGCGGCATTTAACCGAATTGGAGAAATCCTCCGGAGCTTGTCGCCAGAACAGGTCGATTTTTATACGTCGGGACGGGCATCGAATGAAGCGGCCTATCTCTATCAGCTGTTTGCCCGTGAATACGGGAGTAATAACTTTCCCGATTGTTCGAATATGTGCCACGAGCCAACCAGCGTCGGGCTGCCTCTTTCGATAGGCATCGGAAAAGGAACGGTTTCACTGGACGACTTTGATAAATGCGAGCTGGTAATTGCGATTGGCCATAATCCAGGAACCAACCATCCTCGCATGATGGGAACATTGCATGAAATATCCAGGCGTAATGTTCCGATTATTGTCTTCAACCCGCTGAAGGAACGGGCGCTGGAAAGATTTGCCGATCCGCAAAACTGGCTGGAGATGGCGACCTATGGTTCGACGCAAATCGCGTCGACCTATTATCAGGTTGCCGCTGGCGGGGACGCAGCCGCCCTCAAGGGCATTATGAAAGCACTGTTGAAAATGGAGGGCGACCAGGGGGATATCCTCGACAAGGATTTCATCGCGCTCTATACCGAAGGTTTTGAAGCGTTCTCGAAGGATCTGGAGGCTACGTCGTGGGAGGACATCGAGAAGGCGAGCGGCCTGACCCAGGCCGAGCTTGAATCCGTTGCCGGGCTCTATGCAAAGTCGAATGCGACGATCGTGACTTACGGCATGGGCGTGACCCAGCATAGCCGGGGAACGGCGAATGTTCGGCTGATCGCCGACCTGCTTTTCCTGCGCGGCAACTTCGGCAAGCCTGGCGCTGGAATCTGCCCGCTGCGCGGCCACTCGAACGTGCAAGGAAACCGTACGGTCGGCATCACGGAAAAGCCGTCGGAGGACTTTCTTCAGCGAATCGAGAACACCGTTGGTTTCAAGCCGCCGCGCGAGCATGGACGGGATGCGGTGAAAACCATGCAGGCGATGATCGAAGGAAAATCGAAAGCGCTGATTTGCCTGGGCGGTAACTTCGCAGTGGCACTCCCCGATTCGGACCAGGCATTCCCAGCCATGAGCAAGCTCGACCTCAGCGTGCATATCGGCACCAAGCTCAATCGAACCCATTTGCTGGTTGCCAAGGAAACCTATCTCTTTCCTTGCCTGGGCCGAACCGAGCTGGATATCCAGGCGGGTGGGCCACAGTCGGTCACCGTTGAAGATTCGATGTCGATGGTGCATGCGTCCGCAGGCAGGCTGACCCCTGCATCCGAGCATCTGCGCTCAGAGCCGGCGATTATTGCCGGAATGGCGGAGGCAACCTTGCCAAACAGCAAAGTGCCTTGGTCGGAGCTCATTGCCGATTACGACAAGATTCGTGATCTGGTCGAAAAAACCGTGCCCGGTTTCGAAGACTTCAACGCGCGCATTCGAGAACCCGGCGGCTTTCGGCTGCCATTGCCCCCCACGGAGCGAAGATGGACCACGCCATCAGGCAAGGCGGTGTTCTCGGTCTATGGCGGCGTGAAGGAAGATGCCGACGTGCTTGGCGCTCAGGACGTGCTGCGCCTAATGACGATTCGCAGCCACGATCAATACAACACCACGATCTATGCTCTGGACGACCGCTATCGTGGCGTGTTTGGTCGTCGGGACGTTCTGTTCATGCACGAAGCCGACATGGCGGGGCGCGGGCTCGAGCATGGCGATATTGTCGATATCGAAACGGTCGTCTCCAATCGCAAACTGCATCTGAAGGGCTTAACGGCCATTGCGTACGACAACATCGTCCGCGGCTCGGTCGCCGCCTACTACCCGGAAGCCAACGTACTGGTTCCGCTTGACTACATCGATCCGGACAGTGGTACGCCTTCCTACAAATCGATCCCGGTAAGGGTAGTCCGCGCCGAGCCTGGTTGAGCCAGCGCTGCAATATGCCGCATGTGGCACGGTCTGGAACGCCTGGATATCGAATGGTCCGAGGAGGAAGATTGTCATGCCGACTCTTTGCGAAATCTGCAATGCGCGCCCTGCTGTAGCGCGGGTGACGGTGGTACAGAATGGCGAGCGGAAATCGCTGTCGATCTGTGATTACGACTATCGGCAGCTCATGCGCCACCAGAGCATGCAGAATCCGTTCGATTCGCTGCTCGGCGGCGGGGGACTGTCGCAGTTTCTTGGCGGCCTGGACGGGGCGATGGGCCATGACGACGAGGCCATGTCCGCCGAGGTGCCCCGCGAATCGGTCGATGTAACGGACGCCTTCAGCGAGCAGACGATGGAGCTGCTGCAGCGTGCCGCCGAAAAGGCGCACGAACTCCATCGGCGGGAGCTCGATACGGAACATCTGCTTTACGTCCTGGCCGATACCGATGTCGTGGCGGCGCTGCTAAAGGAACTGAAGCTTTCCCCGCAAGATATCAGGGGCTACATCGACCAGCATGCGCAGAAAGGCACGGCTGACCCCGATGTCTCACTGGATCGCATGACCATTTCGCCCAGATTGAAGAAGGCCTTCCAGTATGCGTTTCAGGCGTCGAGGGATCTCGGCCATTCCTATGTCGGGCCGGAACACCTGCTGATCGGGTTGGCCAGCGTGCCGGAGAGTATTGCCGGAACGCTGCTCAAGAAGTACGGCGTCAGCGCCGAGGCGTTGCGTCAGAAGGTGGTCAAGATCGTTGGAAAGGGCGCCGAGGACGGGCGGGTCGATACGCCATCGGGCACGCCCACGCTGGACAAGTTCGGCCGTGACCTCACGGTCATGGCGCGTCAAGGCAAGCTGGACCCCGTTTTGGGTCGGGCGTTGGAGATAGAGAACGCTATCGAAGTGCTCGCACGGCGCAAGAAGAACAACCCCGTGCTGATTGGCGAACCTGGGGTCGGCAAGACCGCCATCGTCGAAGGGCTGGCGCAGCGTATTGTCAATGGCGACGTTCCGGAGGTCTTGCGCGGCAAGCGGCTCGTGGAAGTCAATATCAACTCGATGGTCGCGGGCGCAAAGTACCGCGGTGAGTTCGAAGAGCGTGCCAAGCAATTGATCGACGAGGTGACTGCCAAGCATGACGAGTTGATCCTGTTTATCGACGAGCTGCACATGATTGTGGGCGCCGGCCAGGGCGGGGGCGAGGGCGGACTCGACATCGCTAACGTACTGAAGCCGGCACTGGCACGCGGCGAACTGAGCCTGATCGGCGCCACCACGCTGAACGAATACCAGAAGTACATCGAGAAGGATGCTGCCCTGGAGCGGCGATTCCAGCCCGTGCTGGTCCCGGAACCCACGGTCGAGCAGACGATCGTTATCCTCAGGGGTTTGCGCGACAAACTCGAAGCCCATCACCAGGTCACGTTCTCGGACGACGCATTCGTGGCTTCGGCGGAACTGTCGGACCGTTACATCACGTCCCGATTCCTGCCGGACAAGGCGATCGACCTGATCGACCAGGCCGCCGCGCGTGTGCGAATCAGTTCCACGTCGCGGCCACCCGAGATCCAGGAGCTTGAAGCGGAGATCGCTCAGCTCAAGCGTGAGCAGGACTATGCGTCCTCACGCAAGCGGTTCGACGAGGCCAAGGAGTTCGAATCCCGCATCAATGACAAGCAAAAGCGGCTCGATGACCTGACCGAGGAGTGGCAGCGGAAGACCGGCTCCGAAACGCTGGAGGTGACGGTGGCATCGGTGGCGGAGGTCGTTTCGCGCCTGACCGGCATCCCTGTCACGGACCTGACGCAGGAGGAGCGCCAGAAGCTTCTCAAGATGGAGGAGAGACTGCGCGAGCGCGTCGTTGGGCAAGACGACGCGGTGCTGGCGGTCAGCGACGCGGTGCGTCTGTCGCGCGCCGGACTTGGCCAGACTCATCGGCCCATCGCAACCTTCCTGTTCCTTGGTCCGACGGGCGTAGGTAAGACCGAGCTTGCCAAGGCGCTGGCTGAAACGGTGTTTGGCGACGAACAGGCCATTATCCGCATCGATATGTCGGAGTACATGGAGCGCCATGCCGTGGCACGGCTGATCGGGGCGCCACCGGGATACGTTGGCTACGACGAAGGTGGGCAACTGACCGAGCGCGTCCGGCGGCGTCCTTACAGCGTGATTCTTCTGGACGAAATCGAGAAGGCGCATCCGGACGTCAATAACGTGCTGCTGCAGGTGTTTGACGATGGACGCCTGACCGACGGCAAGGGGCGTGTGGTGGACTTCAGCAACACGATCATCATCGCCACCAGCAATCTCGGCGCCTCCGTCATCATGGAAAACCTTGAACGTCCGGAGGCGTCCCGCCGCAACGAGAAGGCGTTGCGCGACGAACTGATGAAGGTGTTGAAGGGCCATTTCAGGCCTGAGTTCCTGAACCGAATCGACGACATCATCGTGTTCCACGCACTGACGCGCGAGAACATCCGGGCAGTGGTCGAAATCCAGCTTGACCGGGTCATACGCACGGCCGCGGCCCAGGACATTGTCATCAAGCCGAGCGAAGCGCTGGTTGACCATCTGGTCGACATTGGCTATCAGCCCGAGTTTGGCGCGCGCGAGCTGAAGCGCCAGATTCGCCAGGAGGTGGAGACCAGGCTCGCAAAGCAGATTCTTGGCGACGGGATATCGTCTGGCGATACCGTTGAAATGGGCTACGACAAGGACAAGGAGGAAGTGACCATCACCAAGGCACCGGCGGCCGCGAAGGCAAAGGACAAGAAGCCAACGGCAAAGACCACGACGGCAAAGGAGGCCGGCGCGAAGAAGGAGGCCAGCAAGACGGGGGGTGAATCGCGGCAGGCAGGATAGCGGCGCGCGCGCCGCCGGGGCGCGGAGGACCGTTGTGGCGCTGGAGGACGGACATGATTGTGCGACCGAAGGAAAACTGGTTCAGTATGCTGTTCGTCTGGAATGGCTCCGTACTGCAAACCATTATTCCCCAGCTCCTCTTCCTGGCTTTTGTCAGTGGCTTCGCGGTGCTCACGCAAGGCCGCGTTCTGGGCGAGAAGATCCCGTTGAATACCGCCCCATTCACGTTGTTTGGCGTGGCACTCACCATCTTTCTGGCGTTTCGGAACAACGCAAGCTTTGAGCGCTACAAAGAAGCCAGGCTGGTATGGGGCGCCGTTCTGATTGCTTCCCGCTCGCTTACCTCCCAGATCCTTAGCTATTTGCCAGAGGGCGGTGGCGTGGACCGCGTGGTGATGGTCCGCAAGATCGTGGCATTTGGCTACGCATTGAAGCATCAGTTGCGGAAGACCGATCCGTTCAGTGACCTGTATCGGCTTTTGGACCCGGAGGAAGCGAACGCGCTCCAGGGCAAGCACTACCGGCCCGTGGCGATCCTGAACGAAGTGCGCTCCGAGCTTGCTGCAATCGTGTCAACCAGGCCGGCAGCCGACACGACGCTATGGATGTTCGATGCGCAGCTCAACGCGTTGGAGGTAACTGTCGGCAGCTGCGAGCGAATCGTCTCCACACCAATCCCGTTTGCCTATGGTGTGCTGCTACACCGCACCGTCTACGCCTACTGCATCATGCTACCGTTCGGCCTCGTCGACTCGACGGAACTCTTCACGCCGATCATCAGCGTCTTTGTTGCCTACACGCTGATCGCACTGGAAGCTATCGCCGACGAAGTCTCGGACCCGTTCGGCCTGGCCCCGAACGCCCTGCCGCTTGATGCCATCGCGTGCAATATCGAGCGGTCATTGATGGAGCTCTGCGGCTGTGAAACACCGCAGGAGATGCGGCCCGATGACCGCTACCAACTCACCTGAGCCGGTTTCGCCGCAAATATAGAGAGTGCGGACCCCGGCGAGAGATACAGTTGGCTTCATTCCACAGGGGGTCAGTTGATGCGGCACGCAGCCATCATTCATGGCGCCTCACTGTACTCTGACGCTTCCCGGATTTTTGTACGCGCCTTCGCTTGGCGGCTGCTCGTAATCTGCGCTCATTCCCACACGCAGCGCGAAGCGATTGGCCACAGTGGCTGGGCCCAAGGCGCGCACATCTGACAGGAACCGCCCCCATGAATGCTCCCTTACCCGAGAAAGGCGAAATCGAACCTTACACCCACCCCGCTGCCGGCTGGGGGGCATTGAAGTACGTCGCCATCAACCTGATCAAAGAGAAGGTTGGTCTGGATAAGTACAAGCTGCTGTTCAAGCAGAATCAGGCAGACGGCTTTGACTGTCCGGGCTGCGCATGGCCGGATCGCGATCATGCGTCGACCTTTGAATTCTGCGAGAACGGTGTCAAGGCCGTGGCGGCCGAAGCAACAAGCAAGCGGGTGACGCCGGAGTTTTTCGCGCAGAACACCGTGTCGTCGCTGATGCAACAGACGGACTTTGAACTGGAGCAGCACGGCAGGTTGACCCACCCGATGGTCTATGACGGCAAGCTTGACAAGTATCGGCCCATCGAATGGGACGAGGCGTTTGCGATGATCGGCCGGCATCTCCGCGCACTGGGTGATCCCAATCAGGCCAGCTTCTACACGTCCGGGCGCGCGAGCAATGAGTCAGCGTTCCTGTATCAGCTGTTTGTGCGCGCGTATGGCACGAACAACTTTCCCGACTGCTCGAACATGTGCCACGAAGCGACGAGCCGTGGCCTGCCGGCGACAATCGGCGTGGGCAAGGCCACCGTGGTGCTGGATGACTTCGAGCACGCCGACACAATTCTGATCTTCGGCCACAACGCAGCGACCAACCATCCTCGCATGCTCGGCGAGCTGCGCGAATGTGTGCGGCGGGGGACCAAAATCGTATCGATCAATCCGCTGCGCGAGCGTGGACTCGAACGCTTCACGAGCCCGCAGCACCCGATGGAAATGATCACCGGCAGCAGTACCAAGATTGCGTCGATGTTCGTCCAGCCAAAGCTTGGGGGCGACTTCGCGCTGATCAAGGGGATGGCCAAACGCCTCGTGGAAATGGATGACCAGGCCGCCGAGCACGGCCACGAGCGTCTGATCGATCTGGATTTCGTGCGCGAGCATACCGACGGCTATGAAGCCTTTGCCGAAGATTTGCGCGCGGAGTCATGGTCAGACATCGTCGCGGAGTCGGGCGTCGGGTACGAAGACATCGATGCGCTCACGCAGGTCTATGCAAAGGGGCAGCGCGTGATCGCCTGCTGGGGCATGGGCCTGACGCAGCACAAGCATTCGGTGCCGACCATCCAGATTCTTTCGAACCTGATGATGATGCGGGGAAATATCGGCCGGCCGGGTGCAGGGCTGCTGCCGATACGGGGCCACTCGAACGTGCAGGGTGATCGTACCGTGGGCATCGAGGAAAAGCCCGAGCCGCAGTTTCTGGACCGGCTGAAGCAGGTATTCGGTTTCGAACCGCCCCGCGAGCACGGTTACGACGTGGTGCACACGATCTCGGCGATGCTCGAAGGCAAGGTCAAGGTCTTTGTTGGCCTGGGCGGAAATTTTGCGACGGCGACCCCGGACACCTTGCGCACCTTCGATGCCCTGCGGCAATGCGACCTGACGGTGAATATCTCCACCAAGCTCAATCGAAGCCACCTGGTGCACGGCAAGCAGTCGCTCATCCTGCCCACTCTCGGGCGCACCGAAATCGACATGCAGGACGGCGTGGCACAGGGCGTCACAGTGGAGGATTCCGTGTGCATGGTCCACATCTCATACGGGATGAACCGGCCCGCATCGCCCTACCTGCTTTCGGAGACGGCCATCGTTGCAGGCATGGCGCATGCCACGCTGGGCTCCCGCCAGATCGACTGGCGCTGGTATGCGCGGGACTACGCGCGCATTCGCGATGTCATCGAGAAGGTACTGGATGGGTTCGACGACTACAACGCGCGTGTGGAGGTGCCGGGTGGGTTCCACCTGACGCCGCCTGCATGCCATCGCGTATGGCATACCCCATCTGGCAAGGCCGAGTTCAAGGTGCATGCCATCGACAAGGACTCGCCGATCCACCGCGCACGCGAGCAGTATGGTGACGCGCTGATGGTGATGATGACGACGCGCTCCCATGACCAGTACAACACCACGATCTATGGCCTTGATGACCGCTACCGCGGGGTATTCGGACTGCGCCGGGTGGTGTTCATGAGCGCGGCCGATCTTGCAAGGCTGGGGTTCAAGGCAGGGCAGAAGGTCGACATCACCAGTGTCTGGGGCGACGGTGTCACGCGGCGGGTAGAGGACTTCCAGCTGGTGGAGTACGACATCCCCGAAGGCTGCGTGGGTGCCTACTATCCCGAAACGAATCCGCTGGTGCCGCTGGAAAGCACCGGCGACGGGTGCAACACCCCCACCTCCAAATCGGTGCCGGTGATCCTGAATCTGGCAAGGAGCCAGGAGAAAGCCGCGGCGTGAGCGCCGCCGAGGCAGCCAGTTTCGACGCGGCACGGCGCCCCAATCGGGGGCGCCCTGGTGCGGCGCACAAGACGTTAGCGTGCACTGCCGCATATTGGCAGGTTGGAGCGGTGGCACCTGCTTGCATACTATGACTATTGGCATTGCCAGGCACCGCCTGGCAATGGATCTTGCTTTGCAGACTGCGCCAGCGTGCCGGGGGAGGCGGCGGAGAGCGTGATTCTCATCACAAAACAAGCAAGCAGGAGACGTGAGTGAAACTGTACGAAAAGCTCGCTGGAGAGATCGAGGGCATGGTTCAGCAAGGGGTGCTGCTGCCCGGGGAGCGCATTCCTTCTGTACGGCAAACGAGCCAGCATCATCGATTGAGCCTGACGACGGTGATCCGGGCGTACGCGCAACTTGAGAGCCGGGGCGTCATCGAAAGCCGCCCGCAATCGGGCTACTTTGTCCGCAAGCGCTCGGGCGAGCCCGTGGTCGAGCTGCGTGCGTCGCGGCCCAGCGAGCGCCCGTCCGCGGTTGACGTAAGCGCGCTGGTGCTTTCCACGCTGCGGTCGATCCGCTCCGACGAGGCAGTGGCACTGGGCTCCCCCTATCCCGACTCATCGATGTTTCCCTGGCAGCGCATTACCCAGTATTCGAACAACATCGCCAGGCGATACACGAAATGGAACGTGCTGGATGACCTGCCGCCTGGCAGCCCGCAGCTGATCCGGCAGATCTCGCGGCGCTACCTGGAAAATGGCTACGCGATCGATCCCAACGAGATGATCATCACCATCGGCGCCACCGAGGCCATCAATCTGTGCCTGCAGGCGGTGGCCAAGCCCGGCGACGCCATCGCGGTGGAGTCTCCCACGTATTACGCCATGCTCCATGCCATCGAACGGCTGGGCATGCGGGCGGTGGAAGTGGCCACCGATCCGACGGAAGGTATCGACCTGGATGCGCTGGCGAAACTGATCGACGAAAAACAGATCACCGCGTGCATGGTGATGCCGAACTTCCAGAATCCGCTGGGCTTCCAGATGCCGGACGACAAGAAGCGCAAGCTTGTGGAACTGCTGACGGAAAAGGACATTCCCGCCATCGAGAACGATGTCTACGGCGAGCTCTACTATGAGGCCAGCCATCCGAGTTCGCTGAAGACGTACGATACGGCCGGCATCATCCTGCATTGCTCGTCGTTCTCGAAAACGCTGACCAATGCGTCGCGCATTGGCTGGACCCTGGCCGGCCGCTACCATGATCGCGTGGAAAGGCTGAAATTCCTGAATACCCTGACCACGCCGTCGCTGCCGCAACTGGCCATTGCCGAGTTCCTGAAGAACGATGGCTATGACTACCATCTGAGGCGCGTCCGCAAGGCTTATGCGCAGCAGGCGAAGATCATGACGGCCAGCGTTCGCCGCTTCTTTCCGGAAGGCACCACCACGTCACGGCCCGCTGGCGGCTACGTGCTCTGGGTACAGATGCCGGACAGCATCGACGCTATGGACCTGTACCACGCCGCGCTGGAATCGCGCATCACTGTCGCACCCGGCCATATGTTCGCGCCGGGGTTCACCTACAGTCATTGCATCCGGCTCAACTACAGTTGGGAATGGTCGCCCGAACTCGACGCGGCCCTGCAGACGCTGGGCCGACTGGCGACGAACCTGTGTGAACGCCGCCGGTGACCGGCCCGCGGGCTATCGCGTCATCCCGACGATGATGCCCAGCACGATCAGGTAGGCCGAGGCGTTGAATAGCGAGCGGTGCCACACCATCCGGTACAGGCCCGCCCACGACAACGCTCCTCTGACGGCCGCCGTTACCGCCAGCGCCACAAGCATCCAGAACAGCAAGGCGGGGACGAATACCCCATAGATATCGAAGTCATTCATCTGCATGGCTGGCCTCCCGGACAGTGGGTGTCTTGGCCTGGACCCTTGCGGCGGCGGTGGGGCGTGCAACGGATGCGGTACCCATGCCTCGTCGGCCCGCTTTCGGTGCCCCATTGTTGCCGAGCGGCCTCGCGATCACGACCCAGGCTGCGGCGAACAGGATGCCGGCCGAAGCCGCCAGGCTCGTATTGAACAAGTCGGCGAAGTTGGCCTCGTAGATTTGCTGGACGTTCGCGAAGGAGGCGGTAGTGACTGCCAGCAGGACGCCGGTAATGCCAAAGTCCGGCCGTGTCATCAGGAAGCCGATGCATAGATAGGGTATGGCAAACAGGCAGACCAGCGACAGGAAATCGATAGCGTTCGGCAGTACGACGAACTGGTAGAAACAGGCCAGCAACAGGCAGGCGACACTCGACAGAAGCACACGCCGGACCGCGTGCCGTGGTACATCCAGGGTGCTGACGAAGCAGGCAGTCAGCGCTGCCAGGCTCACCGCGCCAGCGCCATCGATCCAGCCAGAGAGCATCCAGAGAGCACCGGCCAGGAACGTGGCGGTTGCGGCGGACGCCGATTGCACCAGCATCCGGCGATGATCGCGGAGAGCCGCCGGGATTGAAGGCGTGGCCGCGTCGCGCGGGGCGTACGGCGCGTTGGCGGCGGCAGGGTCGGCCATGCCGTGTGCCTCCAGGGCCTGCAGCATTTCCTGCAACCGCATCTGCAGGGCTGCACCTCGCGCCAGTGTCCGTTTGTTGCCGGATTCATGGGCAGCTTGTGCCATCAGCGTTCGAATGGTGTGGAGTTCCGCGGTCAGCTTGCGGTGCCGCTCGATCCGGGTGTGCGAATCGATGCGGTCCATCGGGATGCCGGTGGTCCAGGCCTGTGCCTGCGCGACCCATCCCGCAAATCGCTCTTCCAGCTCGGGGGCGATGTTCGACGGCAAGATCAACGCGCTGACCATGCTCGCGCAGACGATGCCGATGACGATCTCTTCCACCCGCAGCAGGGCCACATCGAAGATGCTCGCGGGGTCGGACACCGCCGGCAGCGCCACGATCGGCAGCGTGTACGCCGCCAGCAGGAAGACGTAGCTGCGCGGCGACGGCTCCAGCAATGAAAGATAGAGCATGGCGCCGGCCCACAGCGAAATCGCGGCCATCAGCACCACGGGCTCGTTGACCAGCGTCGGCACCATGCCTACCGCGGCGGCCGCGCCAAGCAGCGTGCCGGCTACCCGGTAAAGGCCCTTCGACCGGGTTGCGCCGGTCAGGGGGCTGGACACCAGGTAGACGGTTGCCACGGCCCAGTATGGCCGCGACAGGCCGAGCGCCAGCGCGATGTACAGCGCCAGCATGGCAGCGCCGAACACCTTGATGGCGTAGACCCATCGCCGCATATCCTTGCTCAGCCATGTGGCCAGTGGCCGGCTGGCCGCGAGGCGCTTCGAAGCAGCGTTCATCGACGATCCATCAGCTGGTCATGCCGGCCAGATGCATGGCCCCACGTATCACGCACGCCAGCGCGAATACGGCGCCGAAACCCCCGCACCACAGCGCCAGCAGCCAGAGCAGTTGATTGGCCAGAGGTTGTTTCGCTTGCGTTGTCATCAGTGATACCCCTCGCCACGCTTGACCTTGCCGCGGAACACGTAATAGGACCACGACGTGTAGGTCAGGATGATCGGTACGATAAACAGCGTGCCCACGAGGGCGAAGCCCTGGCTTTGCGGTGCCGACGAGGCGTCCCAGATCGAGATACCCGGCGGGATGATATTGGGCCAGATGCTGATGGCCAGGCCGGTGTATCCCAGGAAGACGATCACCAGCGCAAGCAGGAACGGCGAAACATTCGGTCGATGCTGAATGGCGCGATACAGTCCGGCTGCCGCGGCTACCACCAGCAGCGGAACGGGCAGAAAGAAGAACAGGTTGGGCAGCGAGAACCAGCGTTGCGCAATCTCCGGATGGGTCAGCGGCGTCCAGACGCTGACGGCTGCAATGAATGCGAGCACCACGCCGATCAGCACGTTGGTCAGGCGCAGCATCGTCCATTGAAGGCGGCCCTCCGTTTTCATGATGAGCCACGTGCCGCCCAGGAACGCATAGGCCACGACGACGCCAACACCGGTGAACAGCGGGAACGGTGCAACCCAGTCGAATGCGCCCCCCACGTAGTGCCGGCCGTTCATCGCCACGCCATCGATATAGGCGCCCAGCGTCACGCCCTGGAAGAAGGCGGCGGTGAGGGATCCGCCAATGAACGCCTTGTCCCAGTGCGGACGGCTGCGATCACTGGCCTTGAAGCGAAACTCGAAGGCGACGCCACGGAAGATCAGCCCGATCAGCATAAACATGAGCGGAAGGTAGAACGCGCTCAGCAACACCGAATAGGCCAGCGGAAAGGCGGCCAGCATGGCGGCCCCACCCAGCACCAGCCACGTCTCGTTGCCGTCCCAGACCGGCGCAACCGTGTTCATCATCACGTCGCGATCATGGCGGTCGCCGACGAACGGGAAGAGGATGCCGATGCCTAGGTCGAAACCATCCATGATGACGTACATCATCACGCCGAAGAAGATCAGTACCGCCCAGATGACGGGAAGATTGATACCCATTGCTGTCCCCTGATTAATGTTGATGGCTGCCGAGCGCGGAGACCGGTCGTGCGATGGAAACCGGGAACGATGCGCGGTCCGGGGCGTTGTGTTCGGCCTCGGAAGGGCCCTTGTTCACGAGCTTGAGCATGTAGCGGATGCCAATCCCGAACACGACGAAGTACACCACCACGAACATCACCAGCGAAATGGCTACAGGACCGAAGTCATGGTTGGACACCGCGTCGCGGGTACGCAGCAGGCCGTAGACCACCCAGGGCTGCCGGCCAATCTCGGTCGTCATCCAGCCAGCCAGCAGTGCAACCAGTCCGCTCGGACCCATGACTACCGCCATGCGGAGGAATGCCTTCGACCGGTACAGCGCATCGGTGCGGCGCAGCAGCAGGCCGAGCGCGCCGAACAGGATCATCAGCACGCCGAGCCCGACCATCGCGCGGAACGTGAAGAAGAGGATGGTGGAGTTCGGGCGATCGTCCTTGGGGAACGACTTGAGGCCGGGAATCTGTCCGTCCAGCGAATGCGTGAGAATCAGGCTGCCAAGCCGGGGAATCTCGATGGCATAGCGGGTCTCTTCACGCTCCATGTCCGGGATGCCGAACACGATCAGCGGGAAGCCACCGGTGTCACCGGGCTTGGCGCTGTTCCAGTGACCCTCCACGGCGGCGATCTTGGCCGGCTGGTGTTCCAGCGTGTTGATGCCGTGGGCATCGCCGACGACGGCCTGGATTGGTGCGATCACCAGCACCATCCACATGGCCAGGGAGAACATCTTGCGCACGGCGGGGTTGGCCTTGCCGCGCAGCAGCTGCCATGCACCGGCCGCCGCAACGAAGAGCGCGGTCGACAGCATCGCGGCGACGACCATATGCGCCAGGCGGTACGGGAAGGATGGGTTGAAGATGATCGCCAGCCAGTCGGTCGGCACCACCTTGCCGGCCACGATGGCATACCCCACGGGCGTCTGCATCCAGCTGTTGGACACCAGGATCCAGGTGGCGGAAATCAGGGTGCCCAGGGCAACCATGAGCGTCGAGAAGAAATGCAGGCCCGGACCCACGCGGCTCCAGCCAAAGAGCATGACGCCCAGGAAACCGGCCTCCAGGAAGAACGCGGTGAGTACCTCGTAGGTCAGCAATGGACCCGTGACGCCACCGGCGAATTCGGAGAAGAAGCTCCAGTTGGTGCCGAATTCGTAGGCCATGACCAGCCCGGACACCACCCCCATGCCGAAATTCAGGGCAAAGATCTTGACCCAGAAGTCAAAGAGCGTCTTGTAGACAGGATTCCTGGTCATGAGCCATCGGGCTTCCAGGAAGGCGAGAAAACTCGCGAGTCCAATGGTGATGGCGGGAAAGATGATGTGAAACGAGACTGTGAAAGCAAACTGTATTCGTGCCAGCTCGAATGCTGTGAGTCCGTGCATCGCATGTGCTCCTCGGGTTGGCGTCGGTGCTGGGCCGCGTGACGCGATGCCGAAGAGTAAGAAACGCAGCGCTTTTCCGGGAGATACAGTTCTGGCCGTTTCGCGGCGAATCAGTAGGAAAACGAGCTGCACGCCTGATGTGGCAATGGTCCCGGGAATATGCGCGCGCCGGTGGAAAACCACTGTTCTGGTCTTGCGCGACGGGAACTGTGTATCGGAATCGGGAGAGGTAAGCCGGGGGCGGGGGTGTCGCGGGAAAGTCCGGGAGTGGAGGGATGTCCTTTGGGGGGAAGGACGGCAAGCTGGGGAAGCTTGCAGGACTTGTGCGCCGCGACCACGTCATTGTGATGCGCCGTTGGCTGCGATAGGGATGACAGTTCGCGCCTCCGCTGTCGGTCACAAGTGGCGTTATCGGTGGATTTCCTGGCTCGGGACGCCACGCAAGCCGTGTCGCCGCGCATGGGTGGTCTGTAGTGCGGCGGAAGTCAATCATCTGTACTCCGCCCCACGGCGCGCATGTTGCCAGACTAGCGTTCGGCTCCGGATGCAACGTTCCCGTCAAAGCGCCGGCGCGAGTGGATTCCTGTCGGGAGATATGCGGATGCGTGTGGGTTTCAACGACAAGTGACACCCTGCGCGTCGACTATGCGGAGATGCGCGATGCTAAGTTTTGACGAGGCGCAGGTCCTCTTTGCGTCATCCATTGAGCCCGTCGCCGAAACGGAGCGAATCTGGCTCGGCGGTGCGGCAGGGCGCGTGTTGGCCCGGGATGTGGTCGCCTGCGCCGATTCCCCGTCGGCGGACAAGAGTGCCGTTGACGGCTACGCCCTGGCGATGGAAGACGCGGCAGCCGGCAGCGTGCTGCCGGTGCAGCAGATCTGCTACGCGGGCATGGCGCCCGAGGCCCTGAAGCCGGGGCATGTCATTCGACTGTTCACCGGCTCGGTGATGCCGGCGGGCGCCGACACGGTGATCTGCGTCGAGGATGCGGAGGTATGCGAGGCCGGCGTCTGGCTGGATGCACAGCATCGGCGCGGCGCAAACGTCAGGCGCAAAGGCGAGGACAGCAAGGAGGGCGATGTGATGATCACGGCCGGCACGGTGCTGACTGCCGGCCATATCGCGACGCTGGCCTCCCAGGGGATCGAATCGGTGTGGGCCTTCCGCATCGTGGAGGTCTCGTTGCTGATTACCGGCGACGAGCTTTGCTTCGCGGACGTCGCGGCCGCGCCTCACAAGGTGCGCGATGTCAATGGACCCATGCTCGAGTCAATGGTCGAGTCCATCGGCGCGATTGTCGTTAACCGCAGGCATGTTCACGATGACGAGCACGAGCTGCATCAGGCCATTATCGAGCTGGCAGGCGAATCCGATATCGTGCTGATTACCGGCGGCACGTCCGGCGGCGATCGCGACCTGGTGGAACCCGCGCTGATTTCCGCTGGCGGCCATTTGTTGTGCCGCAAGGTGAACATGACGCCCGGCATGCCCATCACGCTGGGCCAGGTGCGCAACAAGATCGCCGTGTGCCTGCCGGGGAATCCTGCCGCCGCCTACACCACGTTCACGTTGCTGGTGACGCCGATGCTCAGGAGGCTTCAGGGGCGCGAGACGATCTTTCCGCCCGTCAGGTCTGTCCGGACGGAGCAGGCCGAGCCACCAGCCGCCAGCGGCCTTGACCAGTTCTTCCGGGCGTCGCTGGCCAGTTCCGACGACGGCTGCGATCGCGTCGCCATCCATGCGCAACAGGGTTCGGCCTCGGTGTCATGGCTCGGAGATGTCATGGGGTTCGTGCGCGTGGCCCCTTGCAATGTGCGCCAGTCGGCGGGGCTGTTGCCCTTCTATGCGCTGGACCGGTGGCTGAGCTAGCCGCGGCGGCGCACCGAGGCGACAGCCAGGCGATCTAGTCCATCACCACGCGGTTGCGCCCCTCGGCCTTGGCGCGGTAGAGCGCGCGATCCGCGGAAGCGAACGTCATCTGGCGCGCAAGATCGGTGCTGCCTGTCCGTTGCGTCACGGCCGCGCCGATGCTCACTGTCACGATGCCGGCCGGCGACTGGCGATGCTGGATGGCCAGGCTGGCCACGCCGGCGCGCAGCTTTTCCAGCGCGGCCTCGAAGGTTGGCCGCTGGAGTCCGCACTGCGACAGGCCGAACTCTTCGCCGCCGAGGCGGCCCGCAATCATCTTGTACGCCTCTGCGATGCTCTGGAGCTCGGTGGCTACCTGGCGCAGGCAGGCATCACCGGCCTGATGACCGTAGGTGTCGTTGTACTGCTTGAACCAGTCGATATCGACCATCACCGCGCCCATCTCGGTGCCGTCGGCGGCCCCGTCCCATGATCTGCGGATGCTCTCCAGCATGTAACGCCGGTTGAAGAGACTGGTGAGCGGATCCGTGGCGGTGGCCGTGCGCAACCGGAGGTCGTTCTCGATCATTGCGCGCAGGTGCCGGAATACTTCGGCGTGAGCGGGGGAGAAGCGGGCGGGTTGCGGATCCATAGCGCAGAGCGCACCGACGATGTCGCCATCGGGTCCGCGCAACGGGATTGCGGCATAGGATCGGGCGAAAGGCGCCGATGTGACCAACCTGCAGTCGACGAACCGCGCATCCGCCAACGTATCGGCCACGATGAAGAGGTCATCGGCCTGCACCGCGTAGTTGCACAGCGACTGCCTGCGTGGAATGGGGAGTACGGACAGCCCCACCTCGGCCCTGTAGTGCTGGTGTTCCGCATCCAGTAGCAGCACTGCCGATATGGTTGCTTGCGTCACGCTTTTCAGAATGGCGGTAGCGTGGCCAAAGCACTCCCGCATCACCTGGTCGTCATGCAGCAGCCATTCAAGGATGGGGGACTCGCCTTGCGCGGGCGAGATGTCGCGCCCGGCGGCCAGGTCGGCGGCGTACGGGAGGGGGCGATGATTCGGGTGCAATGCGATTCCATCGGAAGTGACACTTCGACGTCAACGGATTGCCGCGTGAAATCTTGAGGCACGCCGGGCGTCGCCAGGACGCCGCGTGATGCGAACCGGCAGAGGCCGGTGCGGGGTTCGGCCCCGCGGTTGTTCCATCAACGGTTGTGCGTTGCGATGGCGTGCGAGGCGGCGCAGTGTGCGGCAGCCGCCTGACGCGCGTGCGCGCGTGCGGCGTCAATGACTTGCCAGTTGGGGCCCGCATGCGCGGCGATGCTGGCACCGAGCGTGACGGTGACGAGAAGAAAGGAGAGCGCGGATTTCATCAGGGGATCTGTGCTGGTTGGTTCGTCATGGCTGGGGCTTGTGCCAAGCCCCGCCATCGGATCGCGACGCCCGGTCAGGGCGTCAATGCATCTCAGGCCGCACTGCCCTCGCCGTCCAGGATGCTGCGTGCCGGCGGCGCGGAGACACCGGTGTGGTCCATGCCCGCCACTTCGAGACCGGCACTGCCGTGGGCACCGTCGGTGAACGGACTACGCTTGTCCAGGACGTTTGCACCGTCGCTGTACGGGTCGGCCGCCTTGATGCCGTGGGCGCCGTCGGTATAGGGGTCTGGGCGCTTGATGCCGTTGGCGCCGTCGGTATAGGGGTCGGGACGCTTGATGCCGTTGGCCCCGTCGGTATAGGTGCTGAAGCCGGTCTTGTGAAGCGCGTAGTCGTAACTGTCCGCGCTTGCTGCGTGCGCTACCGGGCCCTGTGCCTGAGCGGGGGCGTAGATCAGGATGCTGGCACCAAGGATGACGCCCGAAACAAGGGTGGAGAGGTCGACTTTCATGATCTGGTTTCCTTTCGAAAGATTGCGTGTCGCGCAGGTCATTGGCTGTCATGACGCCTCGTGTTCCGAGGCACCGACCGCCTTGGCGGATGACATGCTGGCCTGCTGGAAGGCATGGTAGGAGACAGGGTCGAACGGTTACGCATACAAAATCGACGCGATTGAAGCGGAACAGTTTGCGTCGCCTGCGTGCAGCGCGTGATGCGCGCCAACTGATCTTCATCCCTTTCCCGACATCTGTATCTCTGCAGAATCGGCCGCATTCCCTACGCTTCGGCCAGCGACTTCAAAGACGTCGCGCCGGTCCATCCGTGCGGTATCCGCGATGGCCTCTACCGGCTCTTCCCCCTGGTGTCGTGTGTCTGGATTGGTATGAAACAGAGAGCTCTGCTAGTAACGCCCGTCGTCGTGACTGTCCTCGCGGTGATCTGCGCCGTCCCTGCCTGTGTCCATCTTTGGGACTACTACAAGGCGGCCCCGTGGACGCGCGATGGCCACGTGAGAGCGGACGTCGTGCAGGTCTCGCCGGACGTTTCGGGGCTTGTCACGCAGGTCCTGGTAGCGGACAACGCGACAGTTCATCGCGGGCAGGTCTTGTTCATCGTGGATCCCGACCGATTCAACCTCGCGCTGCGCAAGGCGGAGGCGACGCTCGCACAGAAGCGCGCGACGCTGGCACAGGCCCAGCGCGAGAACAGGCGCAATCGGGAACTGGCTTCGGTCGTGGCAACGGAGGCCACCGAGATGACGCAGGCAAGGGTGGAGGAAGGGCAGGCGGAAGTCGCCCAGGCCACGGCAGCCGTGGACCAGGCCCGTCTCGACCTGGAGCGCTCTCACGTCGTGGCGCCTGTGGACGGGTATCTCAACGACCGCCTGCCAAGACTGGGCGACTATGTCGTGACCGGAAAGCCCGCGCTGTCGATGGTCGACCAGCACGCCATCTATATCGAAGGCTATTTCGAGGAAACCAAGCTCCCACGCATTCACATTGGCGACGCCGCCGATGTACAGCTGATGGGCGAGCACGAGGTGCTGCACGGCGTGGTACAGAGCGTGTCCGCCGGGATCGAGGATCGCGATCGCAATGTTGGCGCCAATCTCCTTCCCAACGTCAATCCGACATTCAACTGGGTGCGGCTGGCCCAGCGGGTGCCGGTGCGCGTGGCACTTCGGGATGTCCCCGCCAATGTCAGGCTGGTCTCGGGCAGGACGGCGACGGTCAGTGTGCGTGAGTCGACTGGCTCCGTAACATCGATTCGCCCCGGGAAGGAGGCTTCGAGATGAGAAGGCTGAACCTTGGCCCGATGGTCATCGCCGGGCTCTTGCCAACACTGTTTGCCTGCACCACGGTGGGTCCCGACTACAAGGTGCCGCGGGATGCGGTGATAACTGACCCAGCGGCCGGTGCCGCACTGGTGGATGCCGACAGCAAGATCACGACCCGCGACGCGGTGCCGGATGACTGGTGGCGTCTCTACGATGATCCGAAGGTCGATGAACTGGTAAAGCGAGCGTTGCTGGCCAACACGAACCTGCGTGTGGCTGCGGCCAATCTGCAGCGTTCCATTGCGAATTATCACGAGGTTGAGGCGGAGAACCTGGTCCAGGGCAGTGTCAGCGCGGCAACCCAGCGCACACAACTATCTGGCGAGAGCTTTCTGCAAACGAAGAAGGTGCCGGTTCTCAATATTGGCGACTATGGCATTGGCGTGTCGTACCTGCTGGACCTGTTCGGCAAGCTGGCCAGGGCCGACGAGGCTGCGTTGGCGAATGTCGAGGCAAGCCAGGCGGCGCTGGACTCCGTACGGGTTGCGGTGGTCGCACAGACGGTGCGCGCCTACGTTGAAGGCTGCGCGGCATCGCATGAACTGCATGTCGCCGAGCGCCAGCTCGAGATCCAGGAGCGTGCGGTGAGCCTGACGCGCAGGCTTGTTGCCGCCGGGCGCAATGAACCAGGAGACGTGGCACAGGCCAATGCGCAGGCCGAGCGTCTGCGCGCGGTGCTTCCGCAATTCAAGGCCCGGCAGGCGTCGGCGTCGTATCGCCTGTCGGTCATGCTTGGAGAGCCGCCCGGTTTGGTGCGACAGGATTGTCATGGCCTGCCAGTGGTGCAGCGCCCGGTGCCTGTTGGCGACGGCACCGCGCTGCTCAGGCGTCGCCCGGATGTCCGGCAGGCCGAGCGCGAGCTTGCATCGCACGTGGCGCGTATTGGTGTGGCCACTGCCGATCTGTTCCCCACCGTTCGGCTCGGCGCTTCCGCCGGGGTCACCGGTGTACTGGACGACCTGGGCTCGGGTGCGACCGTGCGCTGGGGAGTCGGCCCGATGATCACCTGGAACTTCCCAAGCAATGGCGCACTTCCACACATCCACGGCGTACGGGCGGCCTCCGATGCCGCCTTGGCCAGGTTCGATGGCGTCGTGCTCAAAGCCCTTGAAGAAACCAGAACGGCACTGAGCGCCTATGGCTACGAACTGGAGCGCAATGCCGGTCTTCAGAAATCACGCGATGCCGCGGCGGTAGCCGCCACGGAAAAGCGGGAGCTGTATGCGGGAGGAAAGGTGTCGTCGCTGACCAGCCTGGATGCGGACCGCGTGCTGGCCGACGTGGAACAGGCGCTGGCCGATTCGGATGCACAGGTCGCGCTGAAGCAGGTGGCGCTCTTCGAGGCACTTGGCGGCGGCTGGAAGAACGCCCCCATGCCGGTGACGAAGCATGCGACGGAAGGAGACTGAGGCATGTCCGCAACCCATTCAAATGAAGCGAGATGAAGATGGCATTCCAACTGATCGATATCGACGCGATTTCGCCGCCATGCTCCCGCGTTGACCAGTGGCTGATGGAGGTAGGAGACGGCAAGACGACATTGGCGTTCGACGACTGGTTTGCCGGCAGGATCGACGCGGTGGCGCGCAAGATGGCCGAATGCGATGGCCAGGCGCGCGCGCTGCGATTCATCCAGGGTCCGGTGGAGTTTGAACTCGCGCACGGCGGCTGCTACATGGTGAGCCATTCCCAGAAGGGGACGCGGCATTTCCGGTGCATTCTGGACGGCCACTTTCCTTTGATCTCTTTCTACCGGCCGGGCGCATCCGAGCGTTTCCCCTGGATCACGCTGGCCCGGGTCTTTGTGGCGGATGAGCTGCGCTCGCTGAAGCGGGTGGCGTAGCACTGGCCCGGCATGGCGCACGGCCGTGCCACGCGAGGTACAGATACGGCGATCAGGAAGCGGAACAGTTGTGGGGCGGGCCGGCGAACGTCGCCACGGCAAAGCACTGTTCCGCTCGAGGTATCCGACGTCTGTAACCCACGTTTCATGCTGGCTTTTTCTACCATTGTCATCAGGAATCGATGACTGGATCTGGGGACCAGACAGACGTAGGTCCTTGTGCACCGCGTGCATTCAGCCAGATTCAAGTCGACAACCCTCCATCAGGCAAATCAGGCGATCCATTGACGAGAGGCTGGAGCATTTCCACCAGCCAGGGGGAGCCTTTTGCCGTCGATCATGAGCGCAGCCCGTGGCTGTCATGCGTCGACGAAACGTTTCTCTAGTTACTCGTTTGGTGAATGACATGAAGGAGATATGGCTCAGGAACCCATCCATTGCTTATGCACTATGGCAAGACCACGCTCGCGCTGAAATGGAGCGCGGTCTGGCTCCGCAATCGGTGGTGCAGCAACGGGCAATGGTCGACCGATTCAACCGGTATCTCAGGACGCACGGCGTGAGCCTGGCGGATTTCGAGAGCCACCACATCGAAGCTTTCTGGTCGACCCCCGAGGCGGATACGCACGCGCCGGGCACGCGTACCCGCTACCTGAAACTGCTCGATCGCCTATGTCAGCATCTGGTGGCTATCGGCGTCAGGGAAAGCAACCCGGCATCGCGTCTCGCAAGCAGTGCTGCCTGGCCAGCGCGAGGCGCGGTGCCGCCATTTCTTTCGGAGGCGGCGGACTTGCGTCTACAGCGCTTTGTTCAGCCAGACACCGCCGATGGCGTATCGATGCTGCGCAGGCGTGCGGTGGTGGCAATATTCCTTGGGACTGGCATCACGGCCCGCGAAGGCCGATCCGTAGCACTCCAGGACATTTATCCGACGGGGTCCTTTCCGCATCTGCATGTTCACGGTGCGCGAGGACGGCCGGATAGAAGAATCCCGCTGGAGTCTTTTGCCATGCCGGCCTTGGAAGCATGGCAGGCCCGGCGCAGGCAACTACCGATTCTGGGCGACCTGCTCTTCGCACTGCGTGCGTCGGGGGAGCCCATCACGGATATGAGTTTTGGAATATTCGTGCGCGATGCGCTCAATGAGATCGGGCAAGCCAGTGATGACATGGGACCGCGCATTCTTAGAAATACGTACTGCAGGCGTCTGCTCATTGCCGGCGTGCCGCGCGAGCGCGTCTCAGAGCTGCTCGGCCTGACCAGCACCCATACGTGCGAGAAGATCCAGGCGACCATCGACGTATCAGAGCGTTGATTGCACTCGTCTTGCTTGCCGCGGCACCGT
Source organism: Cupriavidus sp. (assembly GCA_036746135.1). Lineage (GTDB taxonomy): Bacteria > Pseudomonadota > Gammaproteobacteria > Burkholderiales > Burkholderiaceae > Cupriavidus. Next base: position 1,159 of record DAIOET010000019.1, on the reverse strand, counting down.
CGCAAGCCAGTGCTCGCGCCAAACAATTTGCAGCCGGCGAAACTTGCGTTCCCGAAGCGTGAGGAGGCCGAATGCCGGGAAGGCGAATCCGCGCCGAATGACGCGGATTCCTGGGGAGAGCCTCGCCGCTGCACTCAGTTCAGGTGCACGTTTGCACTTTTGATGAGCTTGCCCCACTTTGCGACGTCCGATTGCATCAGCGTGGCCAACTGCTTTGGCGTGCTGGCTTCCAGGATGACACCCTGGTCGGCCAGCCGCGCGGCAAGATCCGGGGAGGCAACGGCTTTTTGCACCTGCGTGTTGAGCAACTCGACAATCTCGGCCGGCGTGCCTGCGGGTGCCAGTAGCGCGAACCAGTTCTTCATTTCGAACCCGGGAAGTCCGGCTTCGGCCAGTGTCGGAATGTCCGGGCTCATGGGCAGGCGCTTGGCCCCTACGACAGCAAGCGCTTTGAGCTTGCCGCTCTTCACCAGCGGCATGGAAGACGGCACGCTATCAAAGAACACCGAGACATTGCCGGCAAGTAGATCGGGCATGACGTTATTGCTGCCCTTATAAGGGACGTGCAGCATGTCGGCGCCAGTGGACAACTTGAACATTTCCAGTTCCAGGTGCGACAGTGTGCCGTTTCCCTGCGAAGCGGCGCTTAGCTGTCCGGGCTTGGACTTGGCCAGCGCGACCAGTTCCTTGACCGAATTCGCTGGAATCGAAGGGCTCACGACCAGCATGTGGGGTACGTGGCCCACAAGCGAGATCGGCGTGAAGCTCTTCAGAACATCGAAGCCGAGTTTGGTGTAAAGGTTGGATGCGATGGCAAGCGAGCCTGACGCCAACAATAGCGTGTAGCCATCCGGCGCCGCCTTCGCAACGATGTCCGATCCGATGGTGCTGCCTGCACCAGGCCGGTTCTCGACCACCACTGGCTGCCCAAGCCCTTCGGACAGCTTCTGCGCAATCGCCCTGCCCAGGACGTCAGTGGCACCGGCCGGCGGAAAAGGTACCACCAGCCTGATCGTCTTGGATGGATATGTCTGCGCCAGCGCGCAGCCAGTACCGAAAGCCAGTACGCCAACGGACAGCGCCAAGGCTGCCAAGCGCGCAATCTTTTTCTTCATCAAACGCTCCCCGAAAGATCAGACGCCAATGAGTCTGTCATCAA
>DAIOET010000018.1:0-28310 GCA_036746135.1 Cupriavidus sp. | reverse complement strand
GCGAGGGTAGCCTGCATGGCCGCGGACAGCGGCAGCGTGGCGAATGAGGTGGGGGAAGATGAAGTCATGCCGGATTATAGATGCGTGGGAGCGTCTTGCCCTCTTTCTCAGCCGAACCGGGCCACCAGTGCTCGCCCGGCGGCCGGGTTGTGCAGGGTGCTGCGCCCAGACGTCGTCGCGTCATGCTTCACGACCGCGCGACGAGGATTTTTCATGCGAACGACATTGGCCCGTCAAACTCGTTCACGTAGCACAGGTGCGACACGGGGGAGTCGCCACTATTTTTCCATCGATGCAGCATGAAAGCCGGGGGTTTGGCATCCGCACGCAGCCGTAGCCCATAGCGGCAGTGCTGTCCGAACGGACGCCGCCAGATCGCGCGCTGCTAGCGCACCGGCTTGAACAGCAGGCCTTGCTGAGCCACGCCGATCGGGCCGTGCTCGTCATGCAGGGTTGTCCGCGTCAGCCCGATACCGTTCTGCTGCACCGTCGTCGTGGACTCGGCCGCTACCCACTCGCCTTGCGGAAGCCGATGCAGATACACGGTCAGATCGGCATTGGCAAATGCAAAGCGATGCAAGGGCACCGCCCAGCTGATGCCATTGCCGAAATCCGCCGCCGCGATGGCGCGGGCCGCGGCTGACATCGGTCCATCGTCCAGGAAGGGCACCGCCACGCGGAACCAAACGGCGGCAGGCCCAGGATCGGTGACCGTCCCGGTCGCAACGCGACTCTCCATTGCCGTGTAGTGAAACGAAGTCTGCGCGTCCATGCCAGGAATCCGGATGGGCGTATGGCATGCATCGGGTGGAGGCAGTGTCGGCGCCTGCTCGCTTGACTGGAGATCGAGGTCGCGCTGCCGCATATACACGGCAGTGCCCTGCAATACGGGGACGTCGTCATGCAGCAGTTCCAGATGTACGCGCCGTACGGAGCCGCCTGCTTGCGGCGCGACTACGGCGCGCAACGATGCGACGGGAACCGGGCGGACGAACTCCAGCGTCAGGCGCACCATCGCCCAGCCCGGCTCATGCGCCATCGCGCGGTCGGCGAGCGTCGCCAGCAACCCGCCGGGCGCGCCGCCGTGCTGGGCGCCAGGGTTCCACGGCCCCCGGGACAGAACGGTGGACTCGACGATGTCGCCTGACATCTTGAATATGCTGGAAGGAATGGACACCGGACACCTCGCCATGACGCATTGATTCGCGCATCTTACGCCAGCGCGCCGAGTGCGGTCACCGTGGCGCGCGGACGATTCCAGGCGCTCCCTGCGACGCATGTCCACGCGGCGTAATACTCGTGTATTAGATCACGACGCGAATGTAGGAGTATCCGCAGCCATGTATACGCTAGCTTCGCCACCCCCCGGCCACCTACCCTTGTGACACGACCAGACGACGACACAGCGTTGCAGGCGAACCGCCTCCACGACGACCCGGCTGGCTTGGTGACGTATCGATGGAGGGCATCATGAAGCAAACACGCTGGGTGGGCATTCTGAGTGCGGGGGCCTTGTTGGCAACCGGTATCGCCGCGTGGGCGGCAGGCGGAGAAAGCGATCGCGTGGTGCGGGCGGCTGTGCCGTCGCTGCTGGCGGGAAGCGACCTGACTGGGGTTTCCGCGCCGCCGGCGCGAAGCAGCGGCGCCGACGAGGGCAGCGACGCCAGCAAGGCGTCCGGGCCGCCGCGCAAATCGGTGAGCTTGCTGGCGTAGTGCGGAGGGTGGCCCATCCTGGGCCGTCAAGCCTGACGCGAACCCGAGCGACACCTTCGTGTGGCGCGGCGGGTAATCCCGGATCAACGGATCAAGCAGTGTTTCCATGTGCGTGATGAAAGCAATAACAGGGCCGGCGATCGTGGCGCGATCCGGGCTGCGTATCGTTTCAGCCTTGTGCTGTGCCGGCATGGTAAGCGCGGCGCTGTCGCTGGGCGGGTGCGCAAGCATGAAGGGATTGAACGCGCAGGCCAGGCTCGACGATGCCAATCAGCTTGCCGCGTCGGCATCGATGGCTGCCACGCCGGTATCGCCCGCTGTGTGGCCGGTGCGCGAATGGTGGCAGAGCTTTGGCGACCCGCAGCTCGATTCGCTCGTCGATGCGGCATTGGCCGGGCAGCCGTCGCTGCGGATTGCGGCGGCGCGCGTGCGCCAGGCCGAGGCGCTGGCGGGCGGCGCGGAAGCCGCACTGTCGCCGCAGGCCAACCTGTTCGCACGGAGCACACGTCAGCGCTATAGCGACAACGGTCCGGCGCCGCGTCCGCTGGCAGGTAGCTGGAAATGGGCCAGCGATCTGCAGCTTGGATTCAGCTATGAGCTGGACTTCTGGGGAAAGAACCAGGCGACGTTTGACGCGGCGCTTGATCGCGCACGGGCCGCCGAAGTCGACTACCACGCCGCGGCATTGTTGCTGACCACTTCGGTCGTGCGAACCTATCTGCGGCTCGATGCCGCGTATGCGCAACGCGAGCTTGCACAAGACACCTACCGTCAGCGCGAAAACACGCTGACGCTCACGCAGCAGCGCGTGGCAGCCCAACTCGATTCGCGGCTCGACATGAAGCAGGCGGAGTCGGCGTTGCCTGCCACGCGTGAGCGGTTGGCGGCCGTGAACGAAGTCATCGCGCTAACGCAGAACCAGCTTGCCGCGCTGGTGGGGAAGGGGCCGGATGCCGGCGCTGACATCCAGCGGCCGCACCTGCGCGCGGACTTTGTCGAAGCCGTGCCCGCGTCGCTGCCCGCCGAACTGATCGGCAGGCGTCCCGACGTCGTGGCGCAACGCTGGCGCGTGGAGGCGGCGAGCCACGAGATCAAGGCCGCCAAGGCGCAGTTCTATCCCAACATCAGCCTGACCGCGTTTGCCGGCCTGCAGAGCCTGAGCCTGTCTGACTTCCTGACGGCGGGCAGCCGCACGATGGGTATCGGCCCCGCGCTGTCGCTGCCGGTGTTCGATGGAGGGCGGCTGCGCGCCAACCTCGGTGCCAGACAAGCGGAATACGACGTGGCGGTCGAACAGTACAACGCAACGCTCGTCATCGCGCTGCACGATGTGGTGAACCAGCTTGTCTCGCTGCATTGGCTGGGCCAACGTGCCAATGAGCAACGGCAGGCGCTGCAGTTGACGCAGGAAGCGTACGACCTGGCGCGGGCGCGCTATGGCAGCGGTGTTGGAAATTATCTGCAAGTGCTATCGGCGGAGGGGCAGGTCCTGAACCAGAAGCAACTGCTGATCGATCTGGAACACCAGCAACGGTTCCTGCACCTGGAGCTGATCCGCGCACTGGGCGGCGGCTACGAGCCGGCGGCCATGCCCGTCGGCAAGACTCTCCTGCCTGCCTACACATCGACAAGGAATGCATCATGAATCCGGCCAGCCAACCCGACGCCGCCAATGTTCGGCAAGCCGAGCCGCCGGTCGTCCGCCCGGTGCGGCGTTGGCGCATCGCCGCCGCCGTGGTTGCCACGGCAGCCGTGGCGGGCGCCGCCTACCATCTGCAATTCGGCAGTCGCCAGGTGTCGACGGAGAACGCCTATGTCGAAGGCAACGTGGTGCAGGTCACGCCACAGGTCGGCGGTGTGGTGACGGCCATCCTTGCCGATAATACGGACCTCGTCGCGTCCGGCAGGACACTGGTCGAACTCAACGGCGTCGACGCGCAGCTCGCTCTGGCCGCCGCACAGGCGCAACTGGCACGAACGGTGCGGCAGGTGCGGGGGCAATTCGCCGCCGCTGGCCAGGATCGCGCCAATGTGGAAGTGCGGACCGTGGATCTGGCGCGGGCGAGCGAGGATCTGGCGCGCCGCTCCGCGCTGGCGGCCAGTGGAGCGATCTCCGGAGAGGAACTGATCCATGCCACGCAGGCTGTGCGTGCCGCCAAGGCATCGCTGGCCGTGGCCACCGAGCAGTTCAAGCGCAACCAGGCGATGGTGGAGCGCACGTCGGTGGAATCCCACCCGGATGTGCTGGCCGCCGCCGCCCAGGTTCGCAATGCCAGCATTGCCTTGTCCCGCACGCGCATTCCGGCGCCCACCAGCGGCGTCATCACCAAGCGTTCCGTGCAGGTTGGGCAGCGCGTCAGCGCGGGTGTGCCAATGATGTCGGTGGTGCCACTGAACTACCTGTGGGTCACGGCCAACCTGAAGGAATCCCAGTTGCGCGATGTGCGGATCGGCCAGCCGGTCACGCTGACCACGGATCTATACGGCGATCGCGTGGTGTTCCACGGACGGGTAGTTGGCCAGGATGCCGGCACCGGCAGCGCCTTTGCGCTGTTGCCGGCGCAGAACGCCACCGGTAACTGGATCAAGGTGGTGCAGCGCGTGCCGGTGCGCATCGCGCTGACACCGGAGGAAGTGGCCGCGCATCCGCTGCAGATCGGCCTGTCGATGAAGGTGTCAATCGACACGCGCGCGCGCGACGGCAAGCGGCTGGTAGCCGTCGATACACCGAGCCAGAACTACCGTACGACCGTATTTGCCGACGAGCTGGCGCAAGCCGATGCGGTCGTGCGCCGCATCGTCGCGGAAAACCTGTAACGCCATCACAACGGGAAGTACCGGATGAAGCCCGCTAACCTCCATGCCTTGCTGTTGCCGATTGGCGGACTGACGCTGGTCGACTTCCTGCAGAACGGCATGATCGCCTTTGCAGCCGCGCCCATCATGGGCGAGATCGGCGCCAGCCCCGAGGAGTACAGCATCGTTGCCGCCGCTTATGCCAGCGTGGCCGTGGTGATGATCGCGCTGCAACGATGGATGGTGGAGCGCATGGGTTGGCGCCGCTACGTCCAGGCTACGCTCGGTGCAGCGGCCGCCGGCGCCATCCTGTGCGCGCACGCGGCCAGCTACGAAGGATTTCTGGTCGGACGCGTTGTAATGGCGCTGGGATGTGGCGGCCTGCTGACGTCGTCGCGGCTGGTGGTGAATCTGATCGCGCCCGGTCCGGCGCGTTTTTCCGGCATCACGGCATTGGCCTCCGGCGTGTGCGTTGGCACGGCGCTGGCACCTTGGCTGGCCTCGGCCATTGTCACGGCGGATAGCTGGCCGCTGATCTTCTGGCTGGTGGCGGCGGCCATGCTGGCATTGATACCAGCCACCGGTGTCCTGCCGGAAGCCGTGATCGCGCCGGAGGAGCGGTCCCGCGCGAATCTCTGGCGGCTTGCCGCACTGGCACTGGGCAGCTTCCTGCTGTTGTTTGTATTGCAGCGGTCCTATTACGACTTCTACGCGGACAGGCTGTGGCTGGCGATTGGCGCGGCGCTTGGCGCCGGGGCGCTGCTGTTCTTCGTTGCCACGGAGGCGCGCAGCGCGTGGCCGCTGCTGAAACTTGCTCATCTTGCTGGCCCGCGCTACCTGACGGGGCTGGCGCTCTTCACGTTCTGCTACGTCACGATGGGATCGAACGGATACCTGCTGCCGCTTGTTCTGCAGCGCTCGCTCGGACATTCGTGGTCAACGGCCGGACAACTCTATGCGCTGGGGCTGGCGGCCGGCGTGGTGACATGGCTGACGATGACGCAGCTATTGCCGCGCTGGCCCAGTCCGCGCAAGTACTTCATGGTGGGCTTTCTTGCGTTGGCGGCTTCCGCATGGCTGATGAGCAGGATGCCGCCCGCGCCGGACCCGTGGCGTCATGTGTTGCCCGCGCTCGCGCTCTACGGCGTCTTCATCATGATGCTGGTCCCGGTGACGGCGATGCAGACCTTCAACGATGTGGCGTACGACGAGTCCGTGTTCTCCCACGCGCAGCAGACCAAGAACATGCTCGGGCAAATGGGGCAGGCCATCGGCGTGACGCTGGCTACGGTCGGCCAGCAATGGCTGACCGCCTTGCACTACACCACGCTGCATGGCGCCATTCACGTCGGCAGCCCACAGTTCCAGGAAGCGCACGCGCGCTATACCGCAGTGCTGTCGGCGTCGATGGAGCCGGTTCGAGCGGCGGAACTCGCCACGGCCCAGATCGCCCAGTTGCTGGCGCAGCAATCCGCGCTGCTCGCCAACCTCGATCATTTTCAGGGGCTCGCCGTGATGGCGCTTATCGCGATGGCGGTGAGCGTGTCTCAGCGGGTCATGCGGTAGCCGTCAGCAGGCGTTCATGTCCGAAGCGGTGCCGGCCGGCACGGTGAACTGGAAGACAGATCCTCCGGCATCGCTCGCGCACAGGCGCAAGGTGCCGCCGTGGGCGTGCACGATGGACTGGCAGATCGACAGACCCATGCCCATGCCGTTGGGTTTGGTGGTGAAGAACGGGTCGAACAGCCGGCCAGTGGTTTCCGGCGCCACGCCCGGTCCGGTGTCCTGCACGGTGACGGTGATAGCCCCGGCGTCATCGGTGCGGGTCCGGATATTCACTTCCCTGGCGCCAGCCGGCATCGTGCTCATGGCTTCCATCGCATTGACGATGAGGTTCAAGACGACCTGCTGAAGCTGCACGCGGTCGCCGTGGATGAGTGGCAGATCCGCGTCGAGATCGGTGCGGACTACAACGCCCTGCTTGATGGCCTCGCCATGCGTCAGGAAGACGATTTCCTCAATGGCATCGTTTATCTGGAGCGGCGCGTTCTCTATCCTGGCGTGCCTGAACAGGTCGCGGATGTGCGTCATGGTCTTGATCGCGAGCCGCGCATCGTTACCGATCCGCTGAAACGCCTGGCGCGCTTCATCCAGGTCTGGCTGCTTGGCTTGCAACCAGCGCAGGCCCGCGTCCGCATGGGTGGCGCACGCACCAATCGGCTGCTTCAGCTGGTGGCTGATAGAGGCAGTCAGTTGCCCCATCGTCGTGACGCGATTGGCATGGGTCAGCGCTTCCTGAATTTCCCGGAGGCGGCGGTCGCTCTCGCGCGCCTCGGCCTCGGCATGCTTGCGTGCGCTCTGGTCCAGCATGAACGCCACGGCGTGATTGCCTTCATCCTCATACTTGGCGACGCCCATCAGCACGGGTACGCGGCTGCCATCCTTCCTGAAGTACTCCTTTTCAAACGGCTGCAGATGGCCCACTCGCTTGAGTTCGGGCAAGCGCACACGCAGGTCGTACTCGCGCCATTCCGGCGGCGTCAGTTCGGGCCAGCGCAGGCGGCGTGCGCTCAAGTCCTCACGGTCGTAACCGACGATGTGCAGGAACGCATCGTTGGCTTCGAGGATGGTTTGTGTCTCGATTTCCCAGATGAATATGCCAATGATGTTGGAATCCACCAGGCGTCTTATCTTCAGGTCTCGACTTTCGAGTTCCCGGTTCAATGTCGCCAGCATCTGCAGGTCGGTCTGCAAAACGTCGCGGCAAAGACGCAGAAATCTGAGGAATGGTTCGCTATAAGCGTTCTGTTTGCGATCTAGCACGCAAATGGTCCCGAATATCCGGCCGTCGGGCCAGACTATCGGAACTCCCATATAGGAAATCATGCCGAGCGCGATATCCGGGTTCGATTTCCAGGCTTCCTCGTGCAAGGCGTCGGCCACGCGGAGCGGCCGACGTGACTCCATCACCGTATCGCAATACAGGCCCGTGTTCAGAAGCGCGGTTTCCGCTACTTCGTAGGGGTTTCCCGCCGACTCGCTCGCCACGAAGACCTCGATGTTCGGCGGCTTCGCCCGCATTATCAATGCCGAAGGTACATCCATGATCTCGGCGAGCAGATTTACTATTTCCTGCCATTTTTTCAGAATTTCCAGGGGTACCTCGATTTCCTCTTTCATGATCGTCATATTGATTCACGGCGATTTCCAGGCACCCGTATGGCGGCCGGCTGCGTTCCCCATTCAATGTAGTCTCAGTTCTTTGAATTGCGAATGACGGGCGAATGACGAGTGAATGCCGGCGCTGGTTACGCCATTAGCCACGGTGCAATGCATCGGTTACGCCACGCCGTCCGAATGTGGCTTTAAATTGCCTAGAATGGGGAACGGTACCGTCGGCGGGGGCGCGATTGTCGCGCATGCAGCCGCGTCGGCAAGGAGGCGAGATGGATTATTCGTCGCATTCGAGCCCTGCAAAGGGCCAGCACGATCGCAAGGCAGGCGTGGCATATGTGGTGGACGACGACGAGTCGGTCCGCCTGGCGCTTGACGGATTGTTGCGGTCGATTGGGGTGCGCGTGGAGACCTTCGAATCGACGCAGGAATTCCTGGCCTTCCCCAAGCACGATGCGCCGAGTTGCCTGATTCTTGACGTCAGGCTGCGCGGCGAGAGCGGACTCACCTTCCAGGAGCAGATGTCACGGATTGGCGTGCGCATGCCAATCGTGTTCATGACCGGACACGGGGATATCGCCATGTCCGTGAAGGCGATGAAAGCGGGTGCCGTCGACTTCTTTGCCAAGCCGTTCCGCGACCAGGACATGCTCGATGCGGTCACCAGCGCGTTGGCCCGCGACGACGAGCGGATTGCCGCCGAGCAATCGAGCGCGGCACTCCGCGCCGCGTATGAGTCACTGACGCCGCGCGAAAAGGAGGTAATGCGTTTTGTCGTGGCGGGTCTGATGAACAAGCAGATTGCCTACGAATTGAACCTCAGCGAGGTCACGGTAAAGATCCACCGTGGCCAGGTCATGAAGAAGATCGGCGCAAGATCGGTAGCGGAGCTGGTCCGAAACGCTGAAATGCTGAACGTGGCGCCCGAACCGGTGAGTCCTGCCAAGCCGATGCGGGACGGCGCTTAAGGCCGGCGCGGCTAGGGTGGCGCACCGTCGAGCGCCACACCGAGCCAGTGCTCGATGGCCTCGGGGTCCACGGGCTTGGCAAGCACGGCCAGCGCACCGTTTGCATGTGCCCTGGCTTCCAGTTCGGCGGTTGGAAAGGACGTGACGAAAACCGTCGGTGGCGCGGTGCCGAGCGCCAGGATGCGGTCCAGCATTTCCACACCGGACAGGCCCGGCATCATGACGTCGGAGATCAGGAATGCCGTGTCTCCGAGCCTGCCCGACTGCAGGAATTCCTCCGCCGATGCGTACTCGCGCGTTGGCCTGCCAAGCGAACGTACAAGGCTCGCCGTCGCGGCCCGGAAGGCGTCGTCATCGTCGACAATCGAAACGATCTGTGCGGAAGACAAGCGGATAGCCTCCTGCGCCGCGAAAAACGGTACGTTAAGCCGTACACCGCGCGGCAGCGCGGCGTGCATCCGGCGTGCGTTTCGATATCAGCGTAATGTCCATTGCGGCCGCCGAGAATAATACATACGTATTAAGGCCGCGCGGCACGCCGCCGTGCGGTGGCCAGGGCCGTCCCGGTCATACCTCTGTATTAAGACCCAATGCGAATGGAGAGGATGATGCTACCCGCGTGAAGAATGGTGCTGCGGCGCTGGGCGACTACGCTTGTTGTACGGCCGGCGTCAGCGCATTCCGCAACGGCAACCGACCGTATTTCCTCGGCATGAAGGTGCCGCGCCGACATGATCCAGTGTCGGTGCGGAACCTGCGGATAGTGGGAGTCATTTCATGGAACATGCAGATATTTCGCGGCACGCCTGGCGCGCTGGTGTTCCCAACCGGGCGGATGCCCTGGCGAGCTGTTTCGCGGCCAGCTACGCCGGCATCATTGCGTTCATGACCGTCGCGACGGAGGGCAGTTTTGCCCGGGCCGCCGAGCGTCTGGGAATCGGACGCTCGGCAGTTTCCCGCAGTATTCAGAAGCTGGAAGAACATCTTGGTACCCGCCTGTTTCTGCGGACGACCAGAACGACGAACCTGACGCGCGAGGGCGAGCGGTTCTTCGAGAACTGCAATCTTGGCGTGACGCACATCGTAGGCGCCATGAACGACATGCTGGACCTGCGTCATGGTCCGCCGCGTGGCGCGCTGCGGGTCTGCTCGACGGTGGGTTTCGGACGCAGCGTCGTCGCGCCGCTGGTGCACAAATTCTCGGAGATGCACCCCGATATTGCCGTCGAATTGCTGCTGGAGGATCGGCCGCCAGAATTCGTGGCCGCGCAGATCGATGTCGCGTTTCGTGATGGCCATATCGAGGATTCCAGCATCATCGCCAGGCAACTGATGCCGATGAAGATGGTGCTCTGCGCGTCGCCGGCCTATGCCGCGCGGCATGGGCTGCCCGCTGCAATGCAGGATATCGCGCAGCATGCGTGCATCAGCCTGAGATCGTTCAGCGGCCGGCCTTGCGAGTGGGAGTTCAACGTCGATGGGCGCACACAGAAGTACGTCGCCGCTGCCAGGTTGTCGTTCAACGATGCGGACCTCGTGCGCAGGGCGGTACTGGACGGGCGCGGCATTGCCCAGCTCCCGATGCATCTGGTTGCCGACGACCTGGCGTGCGGCGCACTCGTCCCTGCGTTGCCGCGACTCGCGCCGACCGGGCGGGGCCACTACATCTGCTACCTGTGCCGGCAGCATCTTCCCGCACGCATCCGGGTCTTTGTCGACTTCATGACCGAGCAGGTGCGCGCCCGCGAGTTCCGCGATCCGATGGAGTACGCCGCCGACGAGGTCCAGGCTCCCATCGAGAAGCTGGCAGCATGAGACCCGCGCCGCTGAAGCGGCACTAGCCCCATCCCCGGCCCTGTCATCGCAAACGCGCTGACGCCGGCAGCATTTCCCCAGCCTTTCACGAACCCGAAGCCTAGTTTTGTGAATCATGAATTCCATTGTCTCCGCCCGCGGCCTATCGTAAGGCGCGATGCGTGTGGCTCCGCCTACGCATCTCGATAGAACAAGATCAGCACGGCGTTACCGCAGCCATGTGGATAAATGCCGGCCAAGGAGACAGGAATGACCAAAGCGATGGGCGGCGCCCGTCTGGCTGCCGCATGGATTGCGGCCACTGCATTCACCTTCGGCATGGCGGGCAGCGCGCAGGCCGCCTGGCCGGAACGTCCGATCCGGTTGATCGTGCCGGCCGCGGCGGGCGGCACCACCGATATCGCCGCACGGCTGGTGGGCAAGCGCATGAGCGAGATACTGGGGCAGCCGGTGGTGGTGGACAACCGCGCCGGCGGCGCCGGCATCATCGGATCGCAGGCGCTGATCCAGGCGCCGGCCGACGGCTACACGCTGATGATGGGCAATATCGGCCCCAACGCGATCAACTACGCGCTGTATCGCCAGTTGCCATACAAGCCGCAGGACTTCACGCCGATCACGATGGTGGTGTCGGTGCCCAACGTACTTGTGGTCAATGCCAAGGTGCCCGCGCACAACGTGGCGGAACTGGTGGCGATGGCCAAGTCGCAGCCGGGCCAGTTGTCGTTCGGATCGTCGGGCACGGGCCAGTCGGTGCATCTGTCGGGTGAACTGTTCAAGAAGCGCGCCGGTATCGACATCATCCATGTGCCGTACAAGGGCGCGGCCCCGGCCGTCGCCGATCTGGTGGCGGGGCAGGTGACGATGATGGTGGACAACCTGCCCAGCTCCTTGCCGCAGATTCAGGCGGGCAAGCTGCGCGCACTGGCCGTTACCAGCGCCACGCGCGTATCGGAGCTGCCCGACGTGCCGACCATGAAGGAAGCCGGCTTTGACGACTTCCAGGTCACCGCGTGGTTTGGCCTGGTGGCACGCGCGGGCACGCCGCCGGCCATCATCGCGCAATTGCACAAGGCCGCCGCCACGGCGCTGGCCGAACCCCAGATCAAGTCGAGGCTGGCCGAACTTGGCGGCCAGGCCGGCGGCGACACGCCCGAGCACTTTGGCCAGTTCATCGACCAGGAGCGCCAGCGTTGGGTGCGCGTGGTCAAGGACACCGGCATTCCTCAGCAATAACGTGCCTGCGGCAAGGAGGTTCCATGATCGACAAGATCGTTCCGTCCCTTGAGGCGGCGGTGGCCGGCATTGGCGATGGCGCCACGGTGCTGGTGAGCGGCTTTGGCGGGTCCGGCATTCCGGGCGCGTTGCTCGATGCATTGCTGGCGCACGGCGCGCGCGACCTCACCATCGTCAACAACAATGCCGGCAATGGCGATACCGGCATTGCCGCGCTGATTCGGGCCGGCCGGGTGCGCAAGGTGATTTGCTCGCACCCGCGCTCGAATAACGCCGAAGCGTTTATCGACGCCTATCGCGCGGGCAAGGTCGCGCTGGAGTGCGTACCGCAGGGCACGCTCGTGGAACGCATGCGCGCCGCCGGCGCGGGGCTTGGACCGTTCTTCACGCCAACGGCTTACGGCACCGCGCTGGCCGAAGGCAAGGAAAGCCGCGTCATCGACGGCACGGGCTACGTACTGGAACAACCGCTGCATGGGGATTTCGCGCTGGTGAAGGCGCATCGCGCGGATCGCTGGGGCAATCTGACCTATCGCTACGCCGGCCGCAATTTCGGGCCGGTGATGTGCACGGCGGCGCGCCATACCATCGTGCAGGTCGATGAGGTCGTGCCGCTGGGCGAGATGCCGCCGCAGCACGTGATGACGCCCGGCATCTTTGTCCAGGCCGTGGTGCTGGCCCGATCGGGAGAACAGCATGCCGCATGACGAATCGCGCCAGACCGGCGCATTGCCGCGCCTGAGCCGCGCACAAATGGCACGCATCGTTGCCCATGACATCCCGGACGGCAGTATCGTCAACCTCGGCATCGGCATGCCCACGCTGGTATCCGATCAGCTGCCCAGCGACCGCGAGATCGTGCTGCATAGCGAGAACGGCATCCTCGGCATGGGGGCGGTGATTCGCAGTGGCCAGACGGACCCGGACCTGATCAACGCCAGCAAGGAGCCGATCGGCCTGATACCGGGCGCATCGATTTCCGACCACGCGGTGTCGTTCACGATGATGCGCGGCGGCCATATCGATATCACGGTGCTCGGCGGCTTTCAGGTGTCGGCGGGCGGCGATCTGGCGAACTGGTCCACCGGCGAGCCCGACGCGATTCCCGCCGTGGGCGGCGCGATGGACCTCGTTGTCGGGGCGGCGAAGCTGTTCGTGATGATGGAACACGTGACGCGCGATGGCCAACCCAAGATCGTCGAACGGTGCAGCTACCCACTGACGGGGCTTGGCGTGGTGGATCGCATCTACACGGACCTGGCGGTGATCGACGTGCTGCCCGGCAACCGGCTCCAGGTGACCGGTCTTGCCGATGGCGTGTCGTTCGAAGCGGTACAGGCGCTGTCGGCGGCGCCGTTGACACTGGCGGACGATTGCCGCGTATTGCGGCCGGTCGGCTGAGTTACGACAGCATCAAGGTCAAGGGGATATCGATGACAACAACGACGAATCGAAAGATCGAGGCCGCCCGGACGGCGTTGCGCGTGCTGCTGGCTGGCGTGACGCTGGCGACGGCGGCTACCTTGCCGCTCGTGGCAAACGCGGCCGATGCGTGGCCGTCCCGCCCGATCCAGTTGCTGATTCCATATCCGCCCGGAGGCAGCGCCGATCTGCTGGCCCGGCCGCTGGGTGCGAAGCTGCAGGAACGGCTGGGCCAACCCATCGTGCTCGACTATCGTCCGGGCGCCGGTGGCACCATCGCCTCCCAGACGCTGGCGCGCAGCAAGCCCGATGGCTATACGCTGATCATGGTGCTGGCGGCGCACGCGATCAATCCGAGCCTGTATCCGAAGCTGCCATACGACACGCGCAAGGACTTCGCGCCGGTTTCGCTGGTGGCCAATCTGCCGCTGATTCTGGCGGGAAGTCCGTCACTGAAGGCGCGCAACGTGACCGAACTGATTGCCGCCGCCAAGGCATCGCCGGGCACGATCACGTTTGGTTCGGCGGGCAACGGCAACACGGGGCACCTGGCCGGCGAACTGTTCGATTCGATGGCTGGCGTCAAGATGACGCACGTGCCTTACAAGGGTAGTGCGCAGGTGGTCAACGCGATGCTGGCTGGCGATATCCAGCTCACGTTCGACAGTATCTCGACGTCGATGCCGCAGATCCGCTCCGGCCGCATGACGGCGCTGGCGGTGACCAGCGCCAAGCGCGCGGCAATGGCGCCCGACGTACCGACGCTGGCCGAATCGGGCGTGCCCGGCTTCGACATCAACGGCTGGTACGCCATCTTGGCGCCGGCCGGCACGCCGCGTGCCGTCGTCGACAGAATCAGCGGCGATATTGCCGCCGTGCTGGCCCAGCCCGAATTGCGCGCCAATCTCGCAGCGAATGGATACGAGCCGGTGGGATCGACGCCGGCTGCACTGGGCGCGCACATCGAATCGGAACTGACGCGCTGGAACAAGGTGGTGCGGGAGGCCGGGGTCAAGCTGGAATAGAACGAGTCGGGGAGATGTGGAACCACCCTCATGCGAGGTTGCGCATCTCGGTATCCATCCAGTCGCAGAACAGCCGGGCCACTCTCGTTTCCGACCGTCGCTGGTAGCGATATTCGCCGACCTCGACGTCTCCATATCCGGGCAGGACGACCAGCGCGCCGGCCTGTATTTCCCTGGTCGTCAATATCGGTGGCGCGAGCACCATGCCAAGCCCGGCAACGCATGCCTGAAGGGCCGCATCGTCCGTGTCGAACTCATGCGCGAACGAAAGGTTCGCCAGCCGGATGTCGAACGTCTCGCACCAGAGCTTCCAGTCGCGGTTGCCGGCGGTGCGCTTAAGGGCCGGCACAGCGCTGATGTCGACTTTGCGGGTGTTTGCGCCTTTCGCCAGCAGGCGCGGTGACACGACAGGGCGGCTCATGTCTCGGGCAAGAAGGCCCCATCCTTCGGCTGCCGTTTCTCCTGTCCGGAAATAACGAATGCTGACATCGGCGATCGGAACGGCGGGCAGATCCCGCGCCGAGCCGGTTTCCACCCGAACGCGGGCCTCTGGACAGAGGGCGCGAAAACGGTCCAGCGACGGAATCAGCCAACGCACCGCAAGCGACGTCGACGCCTGGACGGTGATTTCCGTTTCGTCGCGATAAAGCGCCTGGGCCGCGTGCTCGATGAGTCCGATGGCCGGCGCAACTTCCCGATAGAACCGCTGGCCTGCTTCGGTAAGGGAAACGGTGTTGTTTCCCCGGCGGAAAAAGCTCACCCCTAGCTCGTCTTCGAGCTTTTTCAACTGATGGCTCACCGCGCTGGACGTCACGTTGAGTTCAGCCCCGGCCGCCGTCAGGCTCCCGGTGCGGGCCACCACCACAAACACCCGCACGGCGTTGAGAGAAACACGATGGTTTTTCTGCATGAATTTTTCTCAGCCATGCCTCAAATTCCTCGTTTGAGGAAGGGAGGAAAATATAGCACGATCGATGCCTGGAAAGCGTTGCACAAAGCCTTGTTATTCCGGGATGGTTTGAGCTCATGCCGGTGCCTCCGGGCAACGTAGCAACGCTTGCAGCAGTAGTTTTATTCAACATGGCATCGTCATGATCCGCCTCCCTCGCCGCTACCGCGACATGATCCTGCTTTCGGCGCCGATTACCGGTATTCAGTTCGCGCAGATCGCCTTGACGAGTACAGACCTCATGATGATGGGGCGGCTTGGCACGGAAGCGCTGGCGGCAGGCGGTCTTGCGATGCTGCTATACAACCAGTTCCGCACGATGTGCGTCGGTATGGTGACGGGACTCGGCAATCTGATTGCAGCGGCCATTGGCAGGAGCGAACGGCGCATGGAAATTGCGGTGATCGATGCTGCCGCCCAGGAAGAAATACGCGATCTCATTCACTCTGCGTTTCTTCTTTCCACGGTCGTCGCTTTTGTCTCCGGCGGCTTGCTTGTCGGACTGAGCTACTGCCTGGTGTTTCTCGGCCAGGATTCCGAAGTCGCCGCAATGGCCCGGCCGATCATGATTGCGCTTGCGCCGGGACTCTTGCCGATGGTCTGGCTCAACGTCTTGCGCCAGTTCGCCGTTGGCATGCGCCGCCCCGGCTCGCTTTTCTGGGTCACCGTGGTTTCCGTTGCCGTCAACGCGCTGTTGAACGCCATCTTCATTTACGGGTGGCTTGGCGCGCCCAGGCTTGGCCTGATGGGAATCGGCCTCTCCACGACGCTTGTTCAGGTGTGGACCTTTCTTGTTTATCTTCGTGCGGTTCGACGCGAGGAGGAACTGAACGCATTTCTGTCGCCAACGCTCTGGAGGGGGCAACGGTCAAGCGTGCTCCAGATTGCCAGGATGGGGACGCCGATTTCACTGACCTACGGGCTTGAAGCGTCGATGACTTCGATAGCGTCCGTATTGATCGGTCATTTCGGCCCCGTTGTGCTGGCCGCATCCAATGTCGTGAATCAGCTTGTCAAGATTGTTTATCAACTCAACGTTGGCCTTTCTCACGGGTCTTCGATCATGGTCAGCGGGGCGATCGGGCGGCAAAGGCATGGAGAGATCGGCGCCATTGCACGAGGCGCCATGATCATCTGCCTGGTGCCGATGGCGGCGATAGGGGTGGCTTACCTGCTATTGCCGCGTATTGTGCTGTGGCCGTTTCTCGGTTCCAGCGCGGACCCGGTCATTGTCTCCGCCGCGACCACGCTGCTCTGGTTCGCGGTTGCCAATCAACTCTTCGCGGCTTCGCAGAATATCTGTATCGGCCTCTTGCGTGGCCTTGGAAACACGCATTCGGGATTGACCAATACCTTGGTCGGCTACTGGCTGATTGGTATCCCGGCGATTGTCTTTTTCGGTTACTGGCTCGGCTGGCAAGGCGAGGGCGTCTGGCTGGGCTTGTGCGTCGCTTTCGGCGCCACCAGCGCGCTGCTCTGGCGGCGATTCATGGCCGATCTGAAGCGGTTGCCGCAGTCATGACGATGGGTGCCCGGCCGCCCGACGCCGTGCCATCCATGCCTAGTGACAAGCCTCGCTCTCTATGAGATTGCGCAGCATCACGAAACGTTGTTCGGTCGCCGCCCCGAATAGCGGGTCCGCGCTTTCGGGAACCGCCGCTTCGACGGCTTGCCAATCACCGGGCGTCAGCAGCTGGGTGGCGCGCGGCATGACGTATCGCTCCTCGGTGGAAAGGTGATTCCGATAGTAGACGAGGTACATGGCCGCGGCCGCTTCAAGCGCCGCGCGCGAACTGATCATGTCTCGCTCTGCCTCGTTAAGCCGGTCCAGCAATGTCTCGCCGACCGTGGCGATCACGCGATGCTCCTGCTGCAAACGGCTGACCACGATCTCCATGTCCGGATCTCGCTCGACGAGTCTTGCGTATGCAACGTCCTCTCGAGGATGGTGAACGCGATCACCAAAATGCCGCAGGTAATAGAGAATCGACTCCATCAGGCTGTAGTCGGGGCGCTCTCCCCGGTTGAACTGGACAACTTGATTCTCCAGAAGATCAAGCAGCCGGGCGAAATGGATATGGTCTTCATGCCACGTGGCAACTGGGCTGGCCATGATGGGCGTCTCCGTCGGTTTGATTTGGTTGCCTTCGAGGCTTCCTCAAATCAAAGCCCCGTGTGCGAACACTATTCTTCGGCCCACGTTTTTCTCTGATCTAGCTCAACGTTCTAAGTTTGAATTCGGAAATCTCCGATGGCGCCGACGCCGCAGATGGCTGTTGCTCCTCTTTCATCGTCACCGCCGCAAGGGCATTTCGGCGCCCTGGCGCGCCACTTCGAGAAAGGCGTGCAATATCGGCGAGCGATCGTCGCTGCGATACAGGCAACTCAGCTCGATGTCCTTGAGAATCCGCGAGGACAGCGGTTTGTACACGACGCCCGGCAGTCGCAGGTTCGACGCCGATTCCGTCGTGACGCAGAGCCCGAAGCCGCCGGCCACCAGTGCGATGGCGGTCACGACGTCTTCCACTTCCTGTTCGATCGTGAGGCGCACGTTTTCGGCGCGGAACGCCGACATGACCTCCTGCGCCAGCCCGGGGAGCGGAGCGTTCGGATACAGGATCATCGGCTCGCTGTCGAGGTCGCGTAGTGTCAGTTCCCGTTTCTTGCCGAGCCGATGCTGCTCGGGCAACGCGACGATCATGCGCTCGCGCAGCACCGTTTCCACCATGAGACCAGGCTCGTTCGGTACCAGGCGGTTGAAGCCGACCGTAATGCGTTGCTCGCGCAGGGCATCGATCTGTTCGGCCTTTCCCATGTTGTGCAAGCCGATCCGTACCTCGGGCCGCTCCTTGTGAAAGCGGGCCAGTAGTACCGGAATCACATTGAGCAGGCCAGATCCGAAGATGCCGACATCCAGGGTGCCGATCAGCCCCTGGCCCGCGCGCTGGGCTTTCTCGCGGGCGCGCCGCGCCATGCCGAGCACGTTCGGTACCTCCTCCAGCAGTGCTTCGCCGGCTTCCGTCAGTTCAACGCCGCGTGCCGTGCGCACGAATAGCGGCGTGCCCAGTTCCTTCTCCAATGCGTGGATGTGGCGTGTCAGCGGCGGCTGCGCCATATGCAGGCGCGCTGCCGCGCGGCTCAGGTTGCGCTCCTCGGCCACCGCCAGGAAATAGCGCATCTGCTTCAGATCCATGAGGAATTCCGTGAGTGTCGTGCGGTCGTGCCAGACATACTACTTCGGTATGGCTGGAATGAAAAATAGTATTAGACCGTATGGCTCGGCGGGCGGATCATCACGTCCAAGCGAGAAGCATGTCTCGCAACGATTACCGACAGGAGACACGTCATGAGCACGAGCGTTATCGGTGCGCCGCCGGCCTGCCAGGGTCCAGACCGCAACCTTCGCAGCCCGCGCTTTCGCATGCCGGACGGGGCCATCGATTGCCATGCGCATATCTTTGGCCCGCAGGCGCAATTCCCGTTTTCCGATGAGCGCAGCTATACGCCGGAGGACTGCACGGTCGAGCAATATGTGGCGCTGCTTGACGCGCTTGGTATCGACCGATGCGTGATCGTGCACGGCGGCGCGCATGGCACCGACAACAGCGTCACGCTCGATGCGTTGGCGCGTCTTGGGCAGCGCGCCCGGGGCGTGGCGGTGATCCGTCCGGGCCTGGGCCAGGCCGCGTTGCAGGCGATGCACGACGGCGGCATGCGCGGCTGCCGAATTTCCACGGTGGTTCGCGGCGGCGCACGTTTCGAACACATGGAAGCGCTTGCACAGGAAACGCTGCCGCTTGGCTGGCACCTCGTCTTGCATCTTCATGAATCGAAGGAGCTGTGCGATCTGGCGCCGCGCCTGCTGGCGCTGCAAAACCCGTTCGTCGTCGACCACCTCGGTCATGTGCTCGGCAGCGAGGGCGTCGACTCACCCGGCTTCCGCACGCTCCTGCAATTGCTGGAGACCGGCCGCTGCTGGGTCAAGCTTGCGAGCCTGTACCGCTCGTCTTCGGAGCCATACCCGCATCGGGACATGCTGCCGATGATCCACGCAGTGGCCAACGCATTTCCCGAACGCCTGATATGGGGCAGCAACTGGCCCCATCCAATCTATCGGGGGTTCATGCCGAATGATGCCGATCTCGTCGACCTGATTCCGCTATGGGTACCGGACGAGGCGCGCCAGAAACAGATGCTGGTGGATAACCCGGCCCGGCTCTATGGCTTCGGCGGTTAGCACCGCACTTCCAAAATCAGACAGGAGACAACAGATGAAGACCAGCATGCACCGTTTTGGCGGGGCGCTGTGGGCGGCTGCCGCGTTGCTGCCGATCGCTGCCACCACCGCGTCAGCGCAGCCGTTCGACAAGCCGATTACCGTGGTCGTGCCGTTCCCGGCGGGCGGCACCACCGATATCGTGGCGCGTTCGATGGCGGCCGGCATGGGGCAGGTCCTCAAGCAGACCGTGATCGTCGACAACCGTGTTGGCGCGGGCGGCAACGTCGGCGCGGAGATCGTGGCGCGTGCCAAGCCCGATGGCTATACGCTGCTGCTGACCACGGCCGGCCCGCTGGCAATCAACCAGTATCTCTATCATCGTCTTGGCTATGATCCCGCCAAGGATTTCGCCCCGATCGGCCTCATCGCCACAGTGCCCATCATGCTCGTGGCCAATCCTTCGCAGCCGTTCAAGACGCTGCCGGAAATGATCGCCTACGCCAAGGCGCACCCTGGAAAGCTGTCCTACGGCTCGCAGGGTAATGGCACGACCAGTCATCTGACGATGGAACTGCTCAAGAGCCGCACCGGCATCGATCTCATGCATGTGCCGTATCGCGGCAGCTCACCGGCTGCCACCGACCTGATGGGCGGAAACGTCCAGGTGATGTTCGACAACTCGCCGGCAACACTGCCATTCGTGCAAAGCCAGCGCATGCGTGCGCTCGGCGTAGCCACGCCCGCGCGCGTGCCGGCGATCAAGGATGTGCCCGCCATTGCCGAGACCGTGAAGGGTTTCGAATCCACCGCCTGGTTTGCCATCGTCGCGCCGGCCGGCACGCCGCCAACCGTGATCGGCGCGCTCAACGATGCAATGAACAAGACGCTCGCCACGCCCGAGGTCAAGCAGAAGTTTGCCGCATCGGGGGTGGAGTCCGCCGGGGGCAATCCCGCGGCGCTTGCCGCTTTCATCAAGAGCGAGAGCGCCAAGTGGGGGCAGGTCGTGAAGACCGCCGGCGTGCATCTCGATTGACCTAACCTGGGAGAAATTCGTGACGATCGACGCTTCCGTCCTGCGTGATCTGGCCCCACGCGGCCATGTGCGCGTGGCTATCAACTACGGCAATGCGGCGCTGGCGCTGCGTGATGCCGCCACCGGCGAGCCGTCGGGCATCTCGATTGCGATGGCGCGCGCGCTGGGTGAACACCTTGGCGTGCCCGTGGAGCTTGTCGCCTATGACGCGGCGGGCAAGGTGACCGACGCGCTGGGCCAGGACGCATGGGATGTCGCATTCCTTGCGGTGGACCCTGTGCGCGCGGAGCGGCTGGCGTTTTCGCCGGCCTACGTCCAGATCGCGGCTTGTTACATGGTGCACGGTGACTCGCCGCTGCATCGGTCCGCCGACGTCGATGCGCCGGGTCGTACCGTCGCTGTCGGCAAGGGTGCCGCCTATGACCTGCATCTGACCCGCACGCTCAAGCACGCGACGATCGAGCGCCGGCCCACCGCGGCCGAGGCATTTGCGCTGTTCGAGAGCACGCCGCTCGATGCCGCTGGCGGCGTGCGCCGCGTGATCGAGCGCTATGCGGCCACGCGCCCGCATCTGCGCGTGATGACCGACAACTTCCTGGCGATCGACCAGGCACTTTGCCTGCCGCGCGGACGCGATGCCGGCGCTGACTACCTGCACGTGTTCGTCGAGCAGATGAAGCGCAGCGGCTTTGTGGCCGACGAGCTAAGCAAGGCGGGAAAGCAGGATATTGCCGTCGCTCCGCCGGCTGCCTGAGCAGCCCAGACATGAAGGAAAAACATGCCATTCATTCAGATCACCCTGATCGAGGGGCGCGATGAAGCGCTCGTCAAGCAATGCATCAAGGAAGTTGCGCGCACGGTTCATACCACGCTCGGCGCGCCGCTGGAATCCATCCGCGTGATCGCGCACCAGGTTCCCGGCGCGCAATGGGCCGTCGGCGACCGTACCAAGGATGAAATCGACGCGGCACGCGCCGCCAGGGAGAACGCATGACGCCCGCACAGCAAGAGGCCGCCGCGCTGGCATTGCGCGAGGCTGCGCGCACCGGCGAGTGGCTGGCACCGCTGCGCGAGCAGTACGCGAGCCTGGATGCCGCTTCGGCCTATGCCATCCAGCGCCTCAACACGGATCAGCGCGTGGCGGCGGGTCACCGCATCGTGGGCCGCAAGATCGGCCTGACCGCGCGTGCCGTGCAGGCGCAGCTCGGTGTCGATCAGCCCGATTTCGGGACGTTGTTCGACGACATGGGCTATGGCGACGGAGAGCCGGTGCCGGTGTCGGCGTTGCAGCAACCCAAGATCGAAGCCGAGGTGGCATTCGTGCTCGGCCGTGATCTCGATATGGCACGCCCCGGCTTTGCCGATGTGCTGCGGGCGGTGGAATATGCGCTGCCCGCGCTGGAGATCGTCGGCAGCCGCATTGCGAACTGGAACATCAAGTTTGTCGATACGGTCGCGGACAACGCGTCGTCGGCGGCCTACGTGCTCGGCGCGACGCCGCGCACGCTGCGTGAATTCGATCCACGGCTGTGCGGCATGGTGACGATGCGCCGTGGCGAGCCGGTTTCCACGGGCGCCGGCGCGGCGTGCCTGGGACATCCGCTCAATGCCGTGGTCTGGCTGGCGCGCACGATGGCCCAGCTTGGTACCCCGCTGCGCGCCGGAGACCTGGTGCTGTCGGGCGCGTTGGGGCCGATGGTGCCGGTACAACCCGGCGACGTATTCGATGCCCATATCAATGGCCTTGGCAGTGTGAAGGCCGTATTCGAGACGGAGCGCGCGCAATGACGCAGACCTCGCATTCCATTTACGAGCGTGCCGTCATGCTCGACGGCGCAGCCGTGCGTGCCACGGCCGTGCCGCAGTTCGATATCGACAACACGCTGTCCGTGGCTGATGCCTATGCGATTCAGGCTGCTTCGATCGGCCTGCGCGTGGAACGCGGCGAGCGCCGCGTAGGCGTCAAGATGGGCTTCACCAGCCGGGCCAAGATGGTCCAGATGGGTTTGTCCGACGTGATCTGGGGGCGCCTGACCCACGCCATGCAGGTGGAGGAGGGCGGTACCGTCGACTTCGGCCGCTTCGTCCATCCGCGCGTCGAGCCGGAAATCGCCTTCCTGCTCAAGCGTCCGCTGTCGGGCGAGGTCACCGCGGCCGAGGCCCTTGCGGCCGTGGAGGCAGTGGCGCCAGCGCTTGAGATCATCGATTCGCGTTTTCAGAATTTCAAGTTCACGTTGCCCGAAGTGATCGCCGACAACGCATCGTCGAGCGGCTTCGTGGTCGGTGCCTGGCATGACCCGCATTGTGATTTCACCAACCTGGGCCTGATGCTGTCGATCGACGGGCGCGCGGTGCAGGTGGGTTCCACCGCGGCGATTCTTGGCCATCCGCTGCGCGCGCTGGTTGCCGCCGCGCGCCTGTCGGGCGCGGCCGGCGAGCCGCTGGAAGCGGGTTCGGTGGTCATGGCCGGTGGTGCCACGCAGGCCGAATGGATCAAGCCGGGGCAGTACGTCTCGGTGGATATGGAGCGGCTCGGTCACGCGGGCTTCCACGTAGGTGGCAAGGAGAGGCAACAATGACTCGCAAGAGCAAGGCCGCGATCCTGGGATCGGGCAATATCGGCACGGACCTGATGTTCAAGATCATGCGTCATGGCCAGCATCTGGAAATGGGCGCGATGGTCGGCGTCGATCCGGCGTCGGACGGTCTGGCCCGTGCCAGCCGGCTGGGCGTGCCGGTTACGGCCGAGGGTATCGACGGGCTGATGCGCATGCAGGGGTTCGACGATATCGACGTGGTGTTCGACGCCACCTCTGCCGGCGCGCATCGCCATCACGATGAGGTGCTGCGCAAGCATGGCATTCAGGTGATCGACCTTACGCCGGCCGCCATCGGCCCGTATGTGATTCCGGCGATCAATCTCGAGGCCGAGAACGCGGCCAACATGAACATGGTGACGTGCGGCGGACAGGCGACGATCCCCATCGTTGCCGCGGTGTCGCGCGTGGCGCCGGTCCACTACGCCGAGATCGTCGCATCGATTTCGAGTAAATCGGCCGGCCCGGGCACGCGCGCCAATATCGACGAGTTCACCGAGACCACGCGCGCGGCGATCGAAAAACTTGGCGGCGCGCGACGTGGCAAGGCAATCATCGTGCTCAATCCCGCCGAGCCGCCGTTGATCATGCGCGACACGGTTTTTGTGTTGTCCGAGATGGCGGACCAGGGCAAGGTCGAGGCCAGCATTGCCGAGATGGTCGCCGCCGTGCAGGCCTATGTGCCGGGCTATCGCCTCAAGCAGCGCGTGCAGTTCGATGTGATTCCACCCGAGGCGCCGCTGAATGTGCCGGGCGTGGGGCTGCGTCATGGCCTCAAGACGTCGGTGTTCCTGGAGGTCGAGGGCGCCGCCCACTATCTGCCGGCCTATGCCGGAAATCTCGACATCATGACGTCGGCGGCGCTCGCCTGCGGCGACATGATGGCCCGTCGCCGCATGGCGGCTGGCATTGCACGCGGCGCAAGGGAGAACGCATGATGCCCGACAAGAAACTGTATATCTCAGACGTGACGCTGCGCGACGGCAGTCATGCGATTCGTCATCAGTACAGCATCCCGCAGGTCAAGGCGATTGCAAAGGCGCTTGACGAGGCGGGTGTCGACAGCATCGAGGTGGCGCACGGCGACGGCCTTGAAGGATCGAGCTTCAACTACGGTTTTGGGGCGCACACCGACGTCGAGTGGATCGCGGCAGTCGCTGAATCGGTCACGAATGCGCGCATTGCCACGCTGCTGCTGCCGGGCATCGGAACGGTGCATGATCTGCGCAATGCCTACGATGCGGGCGCGCGGGTGGTGCGCGTGGCCACGCATTGCACCGAGGCGGACGTGTCGCGTCAGCATATCGAGTATGCGCGCCAGCTCGGCATGGATACGGTCGGCTTCCTGATGATGAGCCATATGACGACGCCCACGCAACTTGCCCGGCAGGCCAAGCTGATGGAGTCGTACGGTGCGACCTGTGTGTACGTGGTGGATTCGGGCGGGGCGCTGGGTATGCAGGACGTGCGCGATCGCTTTCGCGCCTTCAAGGAAGTGCTGCTGCCAGAAACCGAAACCGGCATGCATGCGCACCACAACCTGAGCCTGGGTGTGGCGAACTCAATCGTCGCGGTGGAGGAGGGCTGCGACCGCGTTGACGCGAGTCTGGCCGGCATGGGGGCGGGCGCGGGCAATGCGCCGCTGGAGGTGTTTATCGCCGCGATCACGCGCCTGGGCTGGAAGCACGGTACTGACCTGCTCAAGTTGATGAACGCCGCGGACGACATCGTGCGCCCGCTGCAGGACCGCCCGGTGCGCGTGGACCGCGAGACACTCGCGCTTGGCTATGCGGGCGTGTATTCGAGCTTTCTGCGCCATGCGGAAGCGGCGGCGCGCAAGTACGGACTCAGTACCGTCGACATACTCGTCGAGCTTGGCGCCCGCAAGATGGTGGGCGGTCAGGAAGACATGATCGTTGACGTGGCGCTCGATATGCTGGACCGGCGCAAGGCCGCCTGATACCTGTAGCGAAGTGCCTGATACGGTTGCCTCTCCCGTAAATGGGAGGGGCGCCAGCCATCTCCGCACGCCTCCAGGTTTTCGGCCTCGCCGGCCGGCAAACCTCGTGGCAGTCTCCTCGGTTCTCCCCCCCCTCCACTCCACGGCGCCCGCCGTTCCTGTGTACATCCTTTGCGGATGGCGAGCTTAGTCGCTCGGTGCTGCGAAATCCAATGAGTTTTTGCAGCGCATACATGAAATTTTCTTATCGTTGGCCGATACAGAGGCAGAAAGTTTTCGTTCGCCATCGAAGTGAACGGATAGCCATCAAGCTGCACAATATCGCGGCAATTTTCTGCCGCCATTCACTGGCTATACCGCTCAAAAAAGCCGTCTGCATCGGCCAACGCAGGCCGGGTTATCCCGAATTCTTAAGGACCGATGCCAATAACTACGATTGCGGCGTTCATATAAAGAACTGCTGTTCGATAAGCGAACCACGTATTCGCTTGCGAAGTTGAGCTGGATTCCTTTTTGTTATACGGAGACACATCGTGCAACCATCCCAAAGTCCACGGACGAGCGCCCCCGTCGACGTGCAGGACGTCATCAACGGCCACCGGTTTTCCGGCTTCCAATGGTTAGTCTTTGCCATCTGCTTCGTTATCGTGCTGCTCGATGGCTTTGATACCGCTGCTATCGGATTTATCGCCCCATCGCTGGTCGCCGAATGGGGGATCAGCCGCCCAGCACTCGCGCCGGTTCTTAGCGCCGCGCTCTTCGGGCTTGCAGCGGGTGCGCTCGTGGCGGGTCCGCTTTCGGATCGCGTGGGTCGCCGGCTCATGCTCATCATGTCGGTGGCCGTATTCGGCGCGGCGTGTCTTGCGTCCTCTTATGCAGGGACCATTGGCCAGTTGACGGCACTTCGCTTCATCACCGGCCTTGGACTCGGCGCCGCCATGCCGAATGCCGTCACGTTGATGAGCGAGTTCTGTCCGGACAATCGTCGGGCCGCGATCGTCAATCTGATGTTCTGCGGCTTTCCACTCGGCGCTGCGTTTGGCGGATTCCTGGCAGCCTGGATGATCCCCAACTTCGGCTGGCGCAGCGTGCTGCAGCTTGGCGGCGTTGCGCCGCTGGCGCTGCTGGTGCTGCTGGTGCTGGTTCTGCCGGAATCGGTCCGATACATGGTGGCCAGGAAGCAGCCGGCGGAGAAGGTGCGGCGCGTGCTGGCACGCATCACCGGCCATCCGATCGAAGCCGCGGAATTCGTTGCGAGCGAGAAGGCCGGTGCCGCCGAGCACAACGGCCTGCGCCTGGTGCTTTCCCGGCGCTTCCTCGTCGGCTCCGTGATGCTCTGGCTCGCATACTTCATGGGCCTGGTTATTTTCTATGCGTCGATCAACTGGATGCCGCTGCTGCTGAAGGAAGCCGGCCTGACGCCGAAATCGGCAACGCTCATCTCCGCACTCTTTCCGCTCGGTGGTATCGGCGCAGTCCTGTGCGGCGTGCTGATGGACAAGTTCAACGCGAACCGCGTCATTGCCATTTGCTATGCGCTGACGGCGGTGTCCGTCTACTGCATCGGACAAGCGGTAGGCAACGTGGGTTTGCTCGTTCTCGTCGTGTTCGTTGCGGGCGTGCTCATGAATACCGCGCAATCGTCGATGCCTGCCCTGGCCGCCGCCTTTTACCCGACCCAAGGTCGCGGAACCGGAGTGGCCTGGATGCTGGGCATCGGCCGGTTCGGCGGCATTGCCGGTTCGTTTTTGGTCGCGGAGCTTACGCGGCTTCAGGTCAGCTTCGGCGGCATCTTTGCGATCGTTGCCGCGGCGGGTCTGATTTCCTGCCTGGCACTCAGCATCAAGCAGGCCGCACACCCCAATTCCGCAACGTCACCGCTCAACGCGCAAGAGGCCATCGGCCACTGATGTCCCGTCTCGCCCGCACTCGACGCGGACCCGGCGGGGGAGAGCGCGGGCGATTCAACCATAAGAAATCCGAGCCATAGAAATAACCGGAGGAGAACACGTGAAGGTTCGAAAAATCATCGGGGGCCTTGCGCTGGCCGTGCCCGCCATCGCATCGGCGCAGTCGTCGTCGGTCACGCTTTACGGCGTCATCGACACGGGCATCGAGTACTTGAACCACGTTGGTCCTGCCAGCAATTCGGTCGTGAAGATGGCCAACCTTGCAGGCACCGTGCCGTCGCGCTGGGGTCTGCGCGGTACCGAGGACCTTGGTGGCGGCATGAAAGCGAACTTTGTCCTGGAATCGGGTTTCGCTCCCGACTCCGGCGTGACCAACCAGGGTGGCCGCCTGTTCGGGCGTCAGGCGTGGGTGGGCCTGAGCAGCGATTGGGGCCAGGTCAGTCTTGGCCGCCAGTACACCATGCTGTTCTGGGCGATGCTCGATTCGGACATCCTTGGCCCGAATGCCTACGGTTCCGGTTCCATCGACAACTACTTTCCCAACGCGCGCGCCGACAATTCCATCGCATACAAGGGCAAGTTCGGGGGCTTCACGATTGGCGCGACATACAGCTTTGGCCGGGACTCGGTCAATGCCGGTCCCAGCCCGTCGGGGACGAACTGCGCCGGTGAAAATCCCGCCGACAAGAGCGCGTGTCGGGAATGGTCGGCACTCCTTGCCTACGAGACGAACTGGTGGGGTGTCCATGTCGCCTACGATTCATTGCGCGGTGGCCCCGGTGCATTCGCGGGCCTGACCTCCAGCTCGCTGAAGGACGACCGGATGTCGACGGGCGGGTACGCAATCGTCGGTCATGCGAAGGTTGGTGCCGGCTGGGTGGCTCGCCGCAACGAAGCGCTCGTCGCGCCGCGCAGCAACCTGTTCTATGCCGGTGTGGCTTACGACATCACGCCAGCCTGGACGATCTCAGGTCAGGCCTACTACCTCGACTATCGCCACAGCGACAACAAGGCGTGGCTTGGTGCCGTGCGCGCCAGCTATGCGTTTTCGAAGCGGACGTCGGTCTATGTGACGGCGGGCTATATCGATAACGGCGGCACGCTCAATCTGTCCGTCGATAGTGCGTCGTCGGGTGCCAATCCAACCGCGGGCGGCAATCAGTTCGGCTCGATGGTCGGCATCAAGCACATCTTCTGATTGGCGTTGGCTAGCGGAATCCGAACAGGCCGTGCCAGAAGGTCTCGAACGCGCTGACGGGCGCTTCGGTGCGCGGTGCGCCTGCATCGGCGGGCGCGCTGGCCTCGGCCTTGCTGGACGATTTGCGCGACTCATGCAGCGCCCAGACGCTGTCGGCAATTCGTCCGGCGAGGTCTGCTTCGCAGTCCCGGCCCAGCAGCACGCCGAATAGGACGTCGCGGCCATGCCCATCGTCGGCAAAGCGCATGGCGATGGCAACCATCTTCTCGTAGTGCTCCTGCGCGACGCGCCGGGC
>DAIOET010000017.1:0-28417 GCA_036746135.1 Cupriavidus sp. | reverse complement strand
TCGGTGAAACCATCGCGAGAGCTGATGCGTCCACCGTCGGTGTAAGGATCCGGCTTGCGCATGCCGTCCTGGTATGAATCAAAACCACGGATCATGCACACGGCTTTACCCTGATACGTGACCACGGGCAGCATGGTGGTCTGTGTCGCCAGACTGTGCGCGCCATCGGTAAAGGCATCGCGCGGGCCGTTGTGTCCCGGTGCAGCTACAACAAACCCATCCACATAGGCACCGGCGTGTGCGGTCAGGCTGAACCCGGCGACAACTGCCGCAGCGGCAAGCATGGTCTTGGCAAGAGTGTTACGCATTACTGTCTCCAACAGGGGTGTCGGCGGCATTGCCGCGGCGGCACTCCTCATGCAGGCGATCCGCTACGGGACGACACAGGCCACACGGGATCGCCTCTACCGTGCAAGCCGTTGCCTAGCGTGGTGCCGCTGCCATTTGGCGTGGCAGCGGCACCGCGCAGGACTCCTGGTTGGGTACGGATGCGCGGGCAAGAGCCCCTGTATCAGTGCAGCCGTCCCAGCATTCCTTACCGCGGCACCTGTGCCGGGTTGCTCCTGACAATCTCCTTGCGTCATGCACAATGGGGCGCTGTGTGCCCTGTCGCGGTTGTTACCGATGTCCCCGATGTCGCTACGTCGCTGATGTCACCAAGCGTGTGGCGTCAGGCGGGCGTGATGTTCTGATTCACGCGGAACAGGTTGGCCGGATCGTATTTGCGCTTGATCTGCGCCAGTCGCGCATAGTTGTCGCGATAGGAGGCCCGCACGTTGTCATTGCCCTCGTCCATCATCATGTTGATGTAGCCACCACCAGCAGAGTGCGCATGCAGGGCGAGCCAGTAGTCCTTCGCCCACTGCACGATGCGATCGTTGTTGGCGGGGTCGGGATCCACACCGACAATCACGCTGGCGAAGTTGGCATCGCGGTAGCTGAACGCCGTTTCGTCGCATCCGGCGCGATGCGCCGCGCCGTTGATCGGATACAGATGCATGGTCGAGTGCATCGACGGCAGCTGCTGCCCGTACTTGATGTGCAGATCGATGGCCTTGTCGCTCAGGTCGCTGACAAAGTCGGCCTTCCAGTACCACTGCAGGCCCGCCGGATACAGTCCGTCGAACAGGCTCTGCAAAACGGGCCAGGGGATGGGGCCGGCAAAGTCCACCGCTGGCGGCATGGCCTCACGAATCGGACGAAAATGTGTTTCGGCCTCATCGAGCGGGCCGGTATAGCACCACACCACCGCGCACATCTTCTGCAGGTGCACTTCCTCCGGGAAGGGCGGCGCGGGCGGCACGGTGACGAAGCCGAACCAGCCGTTGATATGTTCGGGCGCGCTCAGGATGAAGTCGCGCCACCATTTCATCAGCTCGCGGGCCTGGTCCATCGGCCACAGCATCGGGCCGCCGTAGACCGTGGCAACGGGATGGGCCTTGAATTCGAACGCCGTCACCACGCCGAAATTGCCGCCGCCGCCGCGCAGCGCCCAGAACAGGTCGGCGTTCTCTTCTTCGCTCGCGGTGACAATGCGCCCGTCTGCCAGCGCGAGCTCGGCGCTGAGCAGATTGTCGATCGTCAGACCGTAGGCGCGGCTGAGGTAGCCGATGCCGCCGCCAAGCGTCAGTCCGCCCACCCCGGTGGTCGAGATGAAGCCGCTCGGCGTCGCCAGCCCGTAGGCGCTCGCGGCGTGATCCACGTCGCCCCAGGTGCAGCCGCCGCCCACCCGCAACGTCTTGCGACCCGGGTCGACAAACACGCCCTTCATGGGCGAAAGGTCGATGACGATCCCCCCGTCGCATGTGCCGAGCCCGGCACCATTGTGGGCGCCGCCCCGTACGGCCAGGAGCATCCCGCTGTCTCGCGCGGCGTTCACCGCCGCGACCACGTCCGCCACATCGACGCAGCGTGCGATGAGAGCCGGACGCTTGTCGATCATGCCGTTGTACACGGCGCGCGCCTGATCGTAGGCGACGTCGCCCGGCGCAATCAGTTGCCCCCGAAAATGCGCCTTGAGTGCGGTGGCGACGGATTCGCTCAACGAAACTTGCATGGTTGCCTCCTGTCTGGTTCATGTCCGGACCCTGACCGACCCTTTGCGGTACGTGTCCGGTTGGTATGCAGGAGTTTTAGTTACCTCGGCGTTTCGAAAGCGTTAGGTCAGCCGTTAATTGGGAGAAATTGGGGGCCCCTCCACCCGGCCGTGCGCGGAAATCGTGCGGTCGTCGCGTGGAAACTAACGGGCGAGCAACGCCTGCGCACGAATGATGTCGGGCTGATCAAAGCCTTCGCTGAATTGTGAAAGCGTCGCCTCGACCTCATGAAGCGGGTTGTCACGCGCCTGGGCGGCGTGCAACGCCGCCGATGACAGGGTGGCGCGCAGCGCAAGCGGCAACGCGCGTTGGGTGGTGGCGATCTCGATCGCCCTGGCCAGCGCTGACTCGGCCTCGTCTACATCGGCACCGCTGCGTCGCAGCATTTCACCGCGCAGCCGATGCAGCTCGGCATCGACCCAGTGCTCTCCAGTACGCTCGGCGCATGTGAACGCCTGATCCAAAGCCGCCAGCGCGCCCGCGGTCTCGCCAACATCGCCCAGGCACTCGGCCAGCATGGCGAGATAAAGCGGCAGACGCAGTCGCGCGCCCGTCGCATGAAAGGCGTCAATCGCCGCCTGCATCGCCGCCACCGCTTCGGCGCAGGGCGACTGCCTGGCGTTCGCCCACGCGCTCAGCACCCCGGACCACGCGAGGTAATAGCCAACGTGATACTGCCCGGCGATCTCGTGTGCCTGACGGGCATAGTGCAGGGTCGGACCGGGCTCATGCCGCAGCGCGTACTGTGTTGCCAGATAGGACAGCGCAAGCGCCTGGGAGAACGGGTGCGCAACACGGTTCGCCAGCGCCAGCGCCTCGTGTCCGCGCTGAAGGGCCTGATCGGCAAGCCCCCTGAACCACAATGCATGCGCCGACCACGCGGTGGCCAGCACGCCGAAGTTAGCGCCCATCAGGGATGCGTGTTCAGGATGCTGGGCTTCGTCGTAAGCGCGGTGCGCGCGTTGATACGCAGGCTCGGCAGCAACCCAGTCGCCCTGCTGCACGAGACTCCCCATGATGCTGGTCCATGCCATCACCGCGTAGGTATCGGCGCCCTGCGGCGCCAATCCCGCGATCAGTTCCTCGCTCAGGCTACGTGCCTGGGCGAGTTCCGCCCGCACGGCCAGGAAAAACGAAAGACTGACCTGGGCGCGTGCCTGCTGACTGCTGTCACCCGCCACCCGGCTCAGTTCCACCGCGCGTCGCAGCGGCGCCTCCAGTTCAGGCGCCGCCCAGCCCCGGGCGATGCGAATCGGTGGCGCCAAGTCAAGCTGCAGGGCGAGCGACTGGGCGGCCCGCGCCTGCGGATCGGCGATCCGGTCGGCCTGCGCCAGCCCGCGAGTCAGCAATGCAATCGCATCGTCATAGGCATACACGCGCTGTGCCACCCCGGCCGCGCGCCGATAAAACGCCGCCGCCTGATCCGGAAGCCCCGCGTGCTCGTAGTGCGAGGCGATCTGCGCGCTGGCCGCATCCAACGCGTCCAGTGCGTCGGCTGCATTGCCCTGCCCGGGTGCGACAGGCACGTCGGACACGCTACGTGGCCCGTGTTCGAGCGCCTGCGCCACGCGCAAATGCAGGCGGCGGCGCTGCAACGGACTCACTTCCGCGTATGCCACATCGCGGATCTTGTCATGGCTGAAGTCGAACCCCAGGACAGCACTGTCGGTCTGGCGCACGATGCGCCGCTGCCACAGTGCATCCAGCGCGCCGGCCAGCGCATCCTCGTCGAGGTCGCTTGCCTGCGCGAGGATATCCATCGTGAACGCGCGACCAATGATTGCCGCCACCCCCACAATCTCGCGGGCGCCGGGAGGCAACTCCGCCAGCCGGCTCGATATGACGGTGTACACCTTGGGCGGCAACTTCGATGCCATGCCGCCCTGGGCGTCCCCGGCCAACGAGGTGTCGGAGTGAGACCGCATCATTTCGACCGCAAACAGCGGGTTGCCTTCGCTCTCCGCGAAGAGCCGCGTTGCCTCCGCGTCGGCCAGCGGCCGGTCGAGAATCTGAGCCGCGATCTTTGCCGTTTCGGCGGCGTCCAGCGTCCCCAATGGGATCTCGATGCACTGGTCGTCGCGGCGCAGGGCATCGAGCAGCCGGTTCGCCGCGTGTAGCGGCAGCAGTTCCTCGGGGCGCGCCGTCGCAACCAGCATGAGCCTTGCCGCCACGTCAAAACGCATCAGAAAGCGCAGCCATTCGAGCGTCTCGTGGTCGCACCATTGCAGGTCGTCGAGCAGCAGCAACAGCGGGCCGCCCTGCGCCAGCACCGCCCGGGCAAGCGCCTCGAAGAACCGCTGGCGTTGCCAGTATTCGGTCAGTGGCGAGGGCGCCGACAGTCCGGATTGCTGCGTAAGGAGTTCGGGCAACAGGCGCGTGACCTCGGTCAGCCACGGCGCTTCGAGCTTGCCGACCGCGCCGCTCAGCGCAGGGCTGCGCAGCCACCCCGTCACTGGCGCAAACGCGAGCTGTCCCTCGGCCGCATAGGCGCGCGCGTACGCCACGCAGATGCCTTGCTCGGCCAGATGGACGCGCAGCTCCTCGGCCAGGCGCGATTTACCGATACCGGCTTCGCCTACGATCAGGACAAACTGCTTGTCGCCCAGCTGGGCCCGTTGCCAGACTTCAAGCAGCCGGCGCCATTCGCCATGCCGGCCAATCAGCGGCAACATCGCATCCCGCGCGCGCGGACGCGGGATTCGATGTGGCGATGATCCGGCTTCCTTGGCCGCCTGCCCGGCCGTCTTCGCAGCCTGCACAGCCTGCGCGCCCTGTGCAGCCTGGGCAGCCAGCCGCGCATAGGCCTCGCGCATGGGTTCGCTGGGCAGGACGCCCAGCTCGCGGGCAAGCGTCTCCACGCAGCTCCGATAAGCGCGCATCGCCGATGCGTGATCGTGATTGAGCGCATGCAGGCGCATCAGCGCCAGGCACGTGGGTTCCCGGCACGGGTCAAGACGCTGCAACTGCTGCGCGTACTTCAACGCCTTGGCATAGTCTCGCCGGTCCTCGCTCAGTTGCGCGAGTCGCGCGAGCGCCGAGATGCACTGTTCGCGCAGCCTTTCGCGCTCGGGGTGGATCCACTCGTCAAAGCAATTGGCCAGCAGGTCCCCTCGGTAGAGATCCGCGGCATGCGTGAGCTGTTCTTCTTCAGCGCTGGCGTCGTCGTGTCTCGATGCCCTGGCCGCGGCCGCCAGCGCAAACTGAAACTGCGCGACATCGAGTTCCAGTGCCGAGTCGGCCAGCCATCGCACCGTCTGCGTGTCGGCGTGGACAAACTGATCTGCCTCCGGCCAGGCCCTGCGCAGCTGAAACAGCAGTTGACGCAGAGCGTTGCGGGCCTGCGCCTGCGAGGCGTCCGGCCAGAACAGAACGGCGAGTTGCTGTCGCGTCTGCGGTGCATCGCGATGCAGGACAAGGCAGGCGAGCAGCGCCTGCAGGCGCGAGGCGTTCGCGTTGAACTGGGGCGCACCGGTGCCGTCGAGCTGGAACTCGCCAAACAGACGGACGGAGAAGCGGGTCTGGGGCATCATGCTGGAGCGCGGAACGGCACAAAGCGATGAGGACCTCCTACTGGCAGCGCGGTGCGCACTGCGGCTGCGCGCGAGCGGATACTCGCCGGCCCGCGCGAGCGCCATTGGCCACTATACTCGGGTTGGCACGTCCCAGCCGGCCGAAGTGATAGGTACAAGCCAACTACAGCGGCAGCCGCGGCGGCCCCGTTCAGGCAACGGACTCGCTCGCGCTTGCATGATCATGGATCGGCAAGCGCGAGAGGCGCGGCATTGCACTTACCTGTCCAGCGCGTCGTGGCGGAACGCTCGAAAGGCTCGCCACATCTCTCTTGCGAAGATTTCGGGCTCTTCGAACGCGGCGAAGTGCCCGCCCGCCTCTACCCGATTCCAATAGAAGATGTTGCTCCACGCCTGCTCGGCCCAGTGGCGCGGCGGATTGAAGGTTTCGGCGGGAAACAGGCTGGCACCCATTGGGACTTCGATCTTTCCGCCGCCGGAGCGCCCTGGCGAGAAGAACTCATGGCTGCCGATCGTATGCCCCACGCCTTCCCAGTACAGGCGCGAAGCGGATGTGCCAGTGCCAGTGAACCAATATAGCGAGATGTCATCCAGCATCTGATCGCGCGTCAGCGCATCCTCCGGATTGCCTGCGTTATCGGACCAGTCCCAGAATTTCTCATAGATCCACATCGCCAGCGCCAGCGGTGAATCGTTCAGCGCGTAGCCGATGGTCTGGGGCCGGGTGTTCATCTGGTCCGCGTAGCCGGTGCCCTTGGTAACGAAATATTCGATGCCGGCCAGGGCCTTCAGTTCTTCCTTCGTTGGACGCGCAGGCAATTCGGCAGGCACCACCATTGGCAGGTTCACGTGTGCGGCAATCAAACCGTCCGGCTTCTGGCTGGCCAGCGCGGTAGTGATCGCCGAGCCCCAGTCGCCGCCCTGCGCTACCCAGCGCCGGTAGCCCAGGCGCTCGTTCATCAGCACCGACCAGGCGCTGGCGATACGGCCCGGATTCCAACCGAGTTCACGCGGCTTGTCGGAAAAGCCGTAGCCGGGAATCGCGGGCACGACGACGTGAAAGGCGTCTTCCGCGTTGCCGCCAAACCGGGTCGGATCGGTCAGACGCTCTATCACATCCAGGAACTCGGCGACCGAACCCGGCCAACCGTGCGTCAGCAGAATGGGCATCGCATTCTCGTGCCGGCTGCGCGCGTGGATGAAATAGATGCCTACGCCATCGATCAAGGTCCGGAATTGCGGAAACCCATTCAGACGTGTTTCGAACTTGCGCCAGTCATAGTGATGAAGCCAGTGGTCCACCAGTGCCTGCGCGGCCGCCAGAGGCACCCCTTGAGACCAGTCGTCGACCAGTT
Source organism: Cupriavidus sp. (assembly GCA_036746135.1). Lineage (GTDB taxonomy): Bacteria > Pseudomonadota > Gammaproteobacteria > Burkholderiales > Burkholderiaceae > Cupriavidus. Next base: position 21,436 of record DAIOET010000017.1, on the reverse strand, counting down.
CGCGGTCCGGCCATCGGATCAGCTTGAGCCGCATCTGCAAATCGTCGATGGCGGCCTGGGGAACGTGGACTTCGAACGCTGTGACGTCTTCAGTGGCTGGCGCCAGCACCAGGTTTCGAAGCTCAACGCGAGGGGTGGAAACAGACACGGGAATACTCCTGAGGTAATGCAACCGGCACTTGGAAACTGCGGGCTGGGTCGGTCAAAGTTATTTACTGTAGCGATCGCTACAATGCTAACCGCATCCGTTCTCGCCGGGCAAGTTTTTTTAGCACTCGCTACAATCGGTGTATCCTAGCGGCCATGACGCGCAAAATTGGATTCGATTTCGAGCAGACGCTGCACAACGCCACCATGCTGTTTTGGCAGCGTGGCTATGCGGCGACGGGGCTGCGCGATCTTCTGAAGGTGATGAAGATTGGCGAAGGCTCCTTCTACAACTCGCACAAGAGCAAGAAGCGGCTCTACCTGAATTGCCTGCAGCACTACCAGGATCTGGTGGTCAGCCCACGCATCGACGCCTTGCTGACTGCGCCCACTGCCGCGGCCGGAATCCGGGCTTTTTTCGATGACGTGCTGAACACGCTGGACAACCCCGAAACACCTTCGCGGCTTTGCATGGTTGCGGCGATGGAGGTCGAAGAGGTACTGGCCGAAGCCGAATTGCGGCATCAGCTCCAGCAGAACCTGTCGCAATTGCAGACGCTTATGTTTGAGCGCCTGCGTGACGACAAGGGCCAAGGGCTACTACCCGCCACGGTAGACCCACTCATCACGGCGCAAGTCATCATCACGTTCCTGCAAGGCCTCTGGCGCATGGCGTTGCTGGACTATGACCGAAAGCGGTTCTCGACCCAGATCGACACGTTGCTGACCGGTCTCGGACTCTGACCCCTGCGACGAGGGGTCTTTCCTTGACGCCGCCTTCTTGCCGTGCCATTCTTCGAAAACGTTTTCGTTAAAATCGTTTGAAGGATGCTGCTATGCATATTCGGGAAGGCGGCTGCCTGTGCCGCGCTGTCCGCTATCGCGTGACGTCAGAACCCCAGGCAGTGGCCATCTGCCACTGCTCCCATTGCCAAAAGGCCAGCGGAAGCGCGTTTTCCGTCAATCTCGTGGTCCGCGCGGAGGACTACGAGCAGCACGGTGAAACGCGCTACTTCCTGGACACCGGTGGCAGCGGCATGCCGTCATTCCGCCATTTCTGTGCGCAATGCGGGTCACCGGTCGTCACCAAGGCCACAAATCTTCCAGACATGTTGCTGGTCAAGGCCGGCACCCTCGATGACCCGAGCGGACTATGGCCGGATCTCGAAATCTACGTCGACCATGCGGCGCCGTGGCACGCGCCGACGGAAGGCGCAAGGCGCTTCCCGCAAGCCCCGACGGCCTAAGCGGCCATGCCCCGATTCCCTCCTTCGGCCAGCGTCGAAAACGATTACTTACTCCACCTGGTCGCCGGTGCGGAAAGTCGGGCACCCAAAGCACCCTATCTCAAAGGACAACCATGAGTTTTCAGAGCATCAACCCGGCGACGGGACAACTCGTCAAGGAATTCCCGCTGCAATCGGATGCCGAGGTCTTCACGGCGCTGGAAAAGGCCGACCGGCTCTTTCGGGAAGACTGGCGCCTGCGCCCCGTGGCCGAACGCGCCGGAATCGTCGCCAGAGCTGCCAGGATCCTGCGTGAAAAGCGCGATGAGTACGTGCAATATCCGACGCTCGAAATGGGCAAGGTCACGCGCTTCGGCTACATGGAAATCGATCTGGTCGCCGACATCCTCGACTACTACGCCACGCACGGCGAACGGCTTCTGGCGCCGCAAGCGTTGCCGGGAGAGCCGGGCGCCACGCTGACATCCGAGCCCATCGGTGTGATCCTGGCCATCGAGCCTTGGAATTTTCCGTACTATCAGTTGGCCCGCGTTGCGGCGCCGCAGCTCATCGCCGGGAACGTGGTCATGATGAAGCATGCGGAAAACGTCCCGCAGTGTGCGCTGGCTTTTGAACGTCTGTTCAAGGAAGCGGGCGCACCCGATGGCGCATATACGAACCTGTTCTGCAGCATCGAGCAGATCGGCCATCTGATCGATGACTTCCGTGTGCGCGGCGTGGCGCTCACCGGCAGCGAGCGGGCAGGCGCGTCGGTAGGCGAGCGCGCGGGACGGAATCTGAAGAAAGTGATTCTGGAACTGGGCGGAAGTGACCCCGCCATTATTCTGCCGGGCGCGCCGCTGGACCATGCCGTCGAACAGGTTGTCATGGGGCGCACGTTCAACTCGGGACAAGGCTGCGTCAATATCAAGCGCGTCATTGTCGTCGGCCGCGAACGTGGCGAGCAGATGCTGGCGGCACTGGTGGAAAAGTTTGCCGCGATCAAGGTTGGCGATCCAACCGATGCGTCCACGGTGCTCGGACCCATCGTCAGCGAACGTGCGCTGCAGGGTCTGCTCAAGCAAATCGAGGACGCCCGCGCCGCCGGCGCTCGCATCGTCCACGGCGGTAAGCGTGTCGACCGGCCGGGTTTCTTTCTGGAGCCGACGATCGTCACCGATATCGCCAAGGACAATCCGCTCTACGGGCAGGAGGCGTTCGGCCCGGTGCTTTCCTTCTACATCGTGGATAGCGAGGACGACGCCGTCGAACTTGCCAATGACACCAGTTATGGGCTGGGGGGTTACGTGTTCGATGCGGACGTTGAACACGCCAGGCAGGTAGCTTCGCGCATCGATTCCGGCATGGTTTATATCAATTCCTGCTTTGCCGATTCCCCCGGATTGCCGTTCGGCGGCGTCAAGAATTCTGGCTTCGGCCGAGAGCTTTCCGAGATCGGAATGGGGGAATTTCTAAACCGGAAGCTGACCCGGGTCGCCGGCATCGCATGAATCCCATCTGTCGTACTTGACGATCAGGCGGATCGGCCGTGTCAAAGGGCCGATCCGCCTGACGCTCCGATGGACCGCCGCACGGCTTATTCCAGCCGAGCCTGTCGGCAACAGCCCGGTTAAAAAAAGGCCATTCCAAACGGAATGGCCCAAAAGCTCCAAAAGGAGCACCATCCAGTCGCGCCAGGGCTACGTCGTCGCCACGGCATTCACTTCCAGTTCCGCGCCATAATGCAGCGCCGGGCAAGGGACGACTGTTCGTGCAGGCGCCGGACCATCACCCAGGATGCGAGCGTAAAGCTCGTTCACGCGCGGCCAATTGCCAATATCCGCAACGAATATCTGCACGCTGACGAGCTTTTCCATGGAACTGCCTGACGCACGCAATACCGCGCCGATGTTCTCGAAGACCTGCATCACCTGGGCGTCGAGTCCCGGCGGAATCGTCAGATCGTCGCCGGGCAGCAGCGGCAACTGCCCCGAAACGAATACGAAACCATTGGCCTTTACCGCCTGGGAGTAGTGCCCCCTCGGCAGCGGCGCGCTAGCGTGGTTGATGTGTTCGATCATGATGGTTGCCCCGGATTGCCCGCGCGGCGCAGGTGATCCTGCCACAGCGGTTCAAAATTGGTGTCGCGTTTTTCGGTAAAGGCGTCCAGCCCTTCCTGCCATTCCGCACCCGGCACGTCAGTCACCGATCCCACCACACGCTCCCAGTCGTATCCGGCATGGCTGTGCAGGTGACGCTTCGCTGCAACAAGCGCGCCGGGTGGCGCACTGCCCACGATGGACTTCGCCAGCGCGAAGGCACGCTCCAGGGCGCCGCCCTTGGCCACCACCTCATTGACAATCCCACGCTGCAGCGCCTGCGCAGCGGACAACCGCTGCCCGGTGAGTATCAGTTGCAGTGCCTGCCGCGTGCCGGCCACGTGCTGCAGCAGCGCCAGGCCGGTATTCGGAATCACGCCGCGCGTGACTTCTGGAAGGGCGAACCAGGCGTCCTCTTCCGCGATCACCAGATCGCACGATAGCGAAAGCTCGAAGCCGCCGCCCGCCGCCGGACCGTGCACCGCCGCGATAACGATGCGGTCCTCCTGCACCAGGCTGCGGAACAGCAACGCCGGGTCGGTTTTTGGATCGGCACGTTCCATCCAGCCGTCACGCAAGTCATCGATATTCGCGCCCGCGCAGAACGTGGGGCCGTTGGCCGCTATCACCAGTGCACGGGCGCCGAGCGCGCGAGTCCGGTCGAGGACGTCAAAAAGTTCGCTCACCATGCGCCGCGACAGCGCATTGCGCCGGGGCACGTCGTTCAGCGTGACGATCGCAATGCCATCGCGCATATCGAGGGTCAGGGTCGAGAATGCTTCCATGTCGGGCTCCTGTCGGTTATCGGGATTCGCCGGCGCATGCCACGGGCCTGGTCGGTGCGAGCCGTTCGCGAAAGACGGCGGGCAACGGCGCGGGCCGCCCCGTCTTCGCATCCATCAGCACGCACGTCGCGCTGGCGCGCGCGCAGAGTTTTCCGTTGGCGTAGAGCGCCTGCGCCAGTTCGAACGACGTGTTGCCCGTGCGGACAGGCATGGTGCCGACATCCAACTCGCCGGGGTACATGACTTCCGCGATGAAGTCGATGGCCAGGTGCGCCACGACGACATGCCTGTCCTTCATGCTGTCGACCAGCGCGTCCTGCATGAAAACGGCCATCCGCGCCTCCTCGAAGAACGTCGCAATGGCGGCGTTGTTGACGTGCCGGAACTGGTCGGTGTCAGCGTTGCGCAGCTTCAGCTGAACCGCGTATCTCGCCCGCAGTCCTTCCGGAGTGCCTGCGTCCTGAGTCATGAATGCCTCCTTGCCTCTTCCTTGTTTATCGAAAACGTTTTCGAAACAAGTTAGCACGCGATGACCGAAAGCACAAGCCGAAGGAGATACCGCGAGGCGGGGACCTGGGTGACTAGCGGGGCCGCGGCGGGCCGTCCGAGGAGCGCAGGATCAGCTCGGGTGTCCAGACTTCCTGCAATGTCCGAGGGTCCGCGCCATCCAGCCGAGCAAGCAGCATTTCCACCATGCGGCGCCCAACGTTGTGGGTTTCGGCGGAAAAGGTCGTCAGTGGCGGCGTAATCAGGCGTCCTACCGGATGGTCGTCGCCACCAATCACGCCGATGTCCTGGCCCGCCACCCTGCCCGTCTCGGCAATCGCGCGCATCGCGCCGACGGCCACCATGTCGTGGCCGCAGACCAGCGCCGTGGGCGGATTGGGCAAGGCAAGGAGCTTGCGCGCGGCCCGCAGGCCACCCTCTTCCGTCATGGCCTCCTCGACACACAGCTCGGGGGTGATGTCGATGCCTGCCGCCCGCAGTGCCTGCTCGTAGCCCAGCCGCTCGAAGTAGCTGAACATCAGGAATTCGGGGGAATGAATGAGCGCAATGCGGCGATGGCCCAGCGCGATAAATCGGGCGCAGCCGTCACGGCCCACAACCGTATGATCGATATCGACGTACGAGAAATCCTGCGAGCTTTCGCTGCGCCCATAGGCAACGAATGGAATGTCCCGCTCCAGCAGGTATTCGACGCGTTCGTCGCGGCGCCGGGTGCGACCGAAGAGCAACGCATCCACCCGGTGCTTCTCCACGAGTCGCCGGAACACATTGATCTCTGTCTCCACGGTGCGGCCCGAAGTGATGATCACCTGGAAATTCGTGCCTTCCAGGGCGTCGTCGATGCCGGCCAGCATGTTCAGGAAGAACGGGTGCGCGAACTGGGTCTGAGGCGCGGAAATCACAAAACCGATGGTGTCCGACGACTGCCGGCGCAAGCGCCGCCCGGCCGGGTCGGGGCTGAAACCAAGTTCCGCCGCAGCCTTGAGCACGCGCTCCCGCGTCTCGCGGCTCACATCGGCTCGTCCATTGATGGCTTTCGAGACCGTGCTGACCGACAGATTTAGGTGCGCGGCAAATTCCTTGATGTCCAATTGCGTTCCCCCGTGTGTCTTGCGCGACATTATCGCTCACTTAGGCGCCCTCAGCCATGACGGTTCGAAACCGTTTTTTGAACCCCCAATAGCCCGATCTCTTGACTTGGAGTTCCTCACGCCCTACTCTTTCGAAAACGTTTTCGATAAAACACGTTTTCAGACAACTCAGTGAGGAGATTTCCATGCATCAGCCTTCCCAAGATACCGAACTGTCGATGATTCGCGAGACAGCCCGGCGCTTTGTCCGCCAGCGGCTGGTGCCGCTCGAGCAGCAGATTGAAACCGATGACGAGGTCGACCTGTCCCTGCTCGCCCGTTTGCGTGCCGAAGTGGCCGAACTGGGCCTGTACGGCTTCAATCTGCCGGAATCGATCGGCGGGCCGGGCCTGTCGGCGGCCGCCAAGGTGGTGGTGCTGGAGGAACTGACCTACACGTCCGTCCCGCTGAGCGAAGTCTTCGGGCATCTGCCGCTGCAGCTGGCACAGGTCAATGCGGCGCAGCGCGAGACCTTCCTGCCCGACATCCTGAATGGCACGAAGACGATCACCTACGCGCTGACCGAGCCGAATGCGGGCTCCGACCTGGGCGGCCTGAAGACGCGCGCCACGCGCGTGCCGGGTGGCTGGAAGCTGACGGGCAGCAAGCATTTCATCTCGCATGCGGAAACCGCCGACTACATCATCGTGCTGGCTGTGACCGATCCAATGGCTTCGCTGAAGGACCGTTTCGGCACGTTCATCGTCCGCCAGGGCAACCCCGGTGTCGTCGGCATGACGCGCTACAAGAAGATGGGCTGGCGCGGCTACCACCTGAACGGCTTCACGCTGGAAGACTGCTTCGTTCCCGATGCCGATGTACTTGGGGAGCCCACCTCCGGCTTTCTCGGGATGATGAGCTCGATCAACCAGGACCGCCTGCTGTCGGCCAGCCGTTCGCTGGGACTGGCCTCGCGTGGGCACGATATGGCATGTGAGTATGCCAATGAGCGAAAGGCTTTCGGCAGCCCAATCGGGCAGCACCAGGGCATCCAGTTCATGATCGCCGACAACGATGTCGATATCGAAGCCACGCGGCTGCTGATCGCGCGGGCCGCCGAACTGATCGATGCCGGCGATGCCTCGGCGCGCATTGCCGCCTCTCGCGCCAAGCTGTATGCCAGCGAAATGGGTTGTCGGGTGAGCGACCGCGTGCTGCAGATCTTCGGCGGCATGGGCTATATGTGTGAACTGCCCGTCGAACGCTTCTACCGCGATGCGCGCGCATTCCGCATTGGCGAGGGCACGTCCGAGATGCAAAGGCTCCAGATCGCGCGCGCCGCGCTGGCCCGGTGAGAGGGGGCGCCATGCATCAGCAAATCCTGGACGCGCACGACCCCTCGCTTCCCGCGTTCCACCACGGCGATACGACCGTCAGCCGCCTGGAACTGAAAACCGCCTCGCGGCGTGCGGCCAGATTTCTCCTGGACATGGGGCTGCGCCGCGGCGACACCATTGCAGTGTGGCTTCCCGATGGTGCCGTCTGGCTGCAACTATTGTTTGGCGCCGCGCAATTGGGCGTGCTCGTGGTGCCGGTCAGCACCCGGCTGCGTACGGCCGAGGCGCTGCACGTGGTCAGTACCGCTCAGGCCCGGCTGCTCGTGGTGCCCACGCAGTTCCTGGACTTCGATTACGCCGAGGCGGCGTCCGTCATCCAACAGTCGGTCGGCGCGCTGAAACACGTGATCGACGTACCGGTCAGCGGCGGTTTCATGTGGCAATCGCTCAGCCCACTCGAATCCTGCGAAGGCACCGCCACGGATCCGTGGTGCACGTTCAGCACCTCGGGCACTACCGGCAAGCCGAAGCTGGCGATGCACACGCAAGGCGGCATCGTCACGCACGCGCTCAACGTCGCCAAGGCCACGGACATGCGCCCCGGCGACGCCACCCTCTGCGCGCTGCCGCTGTATGGCGTCATGGGCTTCGTCCTGGCGATTTCGTCGCTGGCGGCCGGCGCGGCCTGCGTGTTCCTGCCCGTATTCAAGCCGCAAGCGGCCGCGGACGCCATCGCGCGGCACCACGTGACGCATTTCTACGGTTCCGATGCGATGCTCCACATGGTGCTCGATGTGCCTGGGTCCAACCTCCGCAGCTGGCGGCGCGGCGGCTTTGCCGAGTTCGCTGGCCTGGGCAAACGCATCATCGAACAAGCGTGGAACGACTGGAGTGTACCGCTAACGGCGCTCTATGGCATGTCCGAGTGTTTCGCGCTTGCCGCGATACGTGACGCCGATGCCAGCGCCGACGCGCGGCGCCTGGCCGGCGGGCGCCCCATTTCGTCCGGCATTTCATTTCGCATCGCCGATCCCGCCACCGGCGAGTCTGTCGCTGAAGGCGATCAAGGTGAACTGCAGCTGCGCGGCTACAACGTCACGGCCGGCTACCTGAACAACCCCGGCGCAACGGCCGAAGCGTTTACCGCCGACGGATGGCTGCGCACCGGCGATCTGGCGCGCGCGCAAGAAGGCGCATTCCAGTACCTGTCGCGGCTCAAGGACACCCTGCGCCTGCGCGGCTATCTCGTCGATCCGGCCGAGATCGAGGAATTCCTGGTCACGCATCCGGGCGTGGCCGCCGCGCAGGTGGTGGGTGTGTACCAGGAGGGCGAAGGCGATGTGGCTGTGGCCTTCGTGCGCGCCGAGCAAGGCGATGTCGTCGAGGCCGACTTGCTGGATTTCTGCAAGCGCGGCATTGCCGGTTTCAAGATACCGCGGCACATCGTCGCGCTGGACAACTTCCCGCAGGTCGATGGTCCGAATGGCGTCAAGATCCTCAAGCACGTTCTGCGCGATCTTGCCAGGAACCACCTCCAGACCGCGACAAATTCCCACGACAACACAAGGAAGACACGATGAAACAGAAAGACATCCGCTCCGATATCGCCTGGGCCACGCCGACGCGCGTGGTCATTCACGGCATCGATCTGTGCGAGGACATTGTGGGCAAGCTCGACTTCGGGCAGATGGCATTCCTGCAGATCTTCGGCCGCCTGCCCGCGCAAAACGAGCTGCGCATGTTCAACGCGATGATGGTGATCCTGGTGGAGCATGGCATCACGCCGTCCTCGCTGGCCACGCGCATGACGTACTGCGGCGCGCCCGAATCGGTGCAAGCCGCCGTGGCCGCCGGTCTGCTTGGCCTGGGCTCCGTGTTCGTGGGCTCGCTCGACAACGCCGCACGCCTGCTGCAGGAATCGCTGCCGCCGGGTAACGCCGCCAATGCCGATATTGATGTCGATGCGCTCGCAAGCTCGATCGTGTCCGGGTATCGGAGCCGCAAGGAGATCATCCCCGGAATCGGCCATCCGTTTCACAAGCCGATCGACCCACGGACCCCGGCACTGTTCAAGGTGGCAAGGGAAACCGGCTTCGACGGTCCCTACATCCGTCTGATGGAGGCGCTGGGCAAGGAAGCCGAGAAACAAGCCAACCGCGCTCTACCCGTCAACGTGACGGGGGCTATGGCGGCAGTGGCGTCGGAGATGGGGATTTCGTGGAAGATCTGCCGCGGCCTGGCTGTAGCGGCGCGCTCGGTGGGGCTGGTCGGCCACATCCTCGAAGAGATGCGCCAGCCGATGGCCGAAACGCTGTACCTGCGCATCGAGCACGAGGCCGGCGCGCATCTGCGCCCGGCCGACGAGAGCTGAGCGCTGGCGTCGCAGCGGGCGGAGGTCTCAGCATGCCAAACATCCCCTGCCCGCGAACGGGCGAAACGCTGTCCACGAGCGAATTACTCCATCGCGTGCGCGCATGTGTGAAGGATGTCACCACCCATGCGCGGGTGGCGGACGACCTGGACCTGGCCGTGCGCCAGCACCTGGACCGCCTGCTGCGCAACGCCATCGCCACGCAATCGCTGGCGGAAATCGCCGTCGCGCTGGGCAGCGCGGCGGAACTTCACATGTTTCCCGATGCGGCAGTGCTCGACCGATGCACTGAGGTCCTGCGCACTTCGGGTGCATCGGCATTGCGCGCGCTGGTCTGGACCGTTCGTCATCGGCATGCCAGGCACCTGGCGCAGCGAAAGCACGTTCGCTGACTCTTTCTCTTGCGTCCGGCGACCCGGCGTTCTTGCGGAATGGAAAAGGAAAGGGGCTCACCGTCTTGCAACGGCGAGCCCCATCTCTTTTTCTTTTGCCTCCGCGATCAATACGGCCGGTATAACTCGAAGCGTTTGCCTCCGTGCATGTAGTCGGCGCGGTAGCCCGCGCGCAGCACCGGGTCGGCAAGGAACGTATCGAAGAGACCATCGCGCAGGTACTTGCGCCGGATATGCACGCCAACAACCTGCCCGAAGACCACCCAATGATCGGTCGATGCGCCGTTGAGATCCTTCAACTCCAGCACATTCAACAGGCGGCATTCCATTACCGCGGGTGACGCCGCGACATGCGGCACCTGGATAGCGTTTCCTGCCGCAGCCTCGATCCCGGCCAGCCGGAATTCGTCGACGCCATGCTCGACCGGCTCCGACGTGGCGTTCATCTGTTCGGCCAGTTCGCGGCTGACGAAATTCCAGGCGAACTCACGTGTTGCCACGATATTGCGCACGCTGTCCTTGTATCCCTCGCTTGAGAACGCGATGACGTACGGACTGGAGCATACCGCCGAGCAAAAGCTGTAAGGCGCCAGGTTGGCGTTACCCGAGCCATCCAGGCTCGAAATCCAGCCGATGATGCGCGGCGCCACGATGGCCTTGAACGGGTCGTGCGGCAGGCCGTGGCCGGCTTCGGGGCGAAAGAAATAGGCGTCGTCTTCCATGATGTGTCGAGTTGCAAGTGATAAAGCGGCGCATGCCTCCGTTGCCGGGAAACATGCGCCGCACGTGGTCCAGTTGCGCCCTGCGGGCGGCGCCATGCCTATTCGAGCTGCGCGCCCGATGCCTTGACCTTTTCCGCCGCAAGCGCCCGCTCCTTGACCAGCACCTTTGCAAATTCCTGAGGCGAGTCAAGCACGGGCTCCAGCGCGAATTTTTCGAGATTCTCGCTCCTGAATTGGGGCATCGTGGCCACCTTCTTCACATCGGCATAAATCTTCTGGCGCAGCGCCTCGGGCGTGCTGCCGGGCGCCAGCAGAACCAGCGGGATGCTGGCGTCGACGTTCGGAAAGCCGGCCTCGGCAAACGTGGGCACATTGGGCAGGATCGAGGCGCGGTGCTTGCCGCCAATCGCCAATGCCTTCACCTTGCCGCCCAGCGCATACGGCCCGATCACCGATGCGGCGCCAATGGTCAACTGGATAGTGCCGGCCATGACGTCCTGAATCGCCGGCGCCACGCCCTTGTAAGGGACATGGACCATCTCGATGCCGCTCTCCTTTGCAAACCACGCCATCGACAGGTGCGTGTCATTGCCGATGCCCGAGGAGCCATAGGTAACTTGCCCCGGATGGGCCTTCGCATACGACACCAGGCTGCGCAGGTCGGTGACGGGCAGCCCGTTCGACGCGGCGACGACCATGTTGGCCACGGCCACGCGGGTGACCGGCGCCAGCTCCTTGATCGGGTCGTAAGGCAGCTTCTTGAAGACAAAGAGGTTCAGGGTGGCTGCCGCGTCCGAGGCCAATAGCAGCGTGTAGCCGTCACCTGGCGCCTTGGCAACGGCGGCCGCGGCTATCACTTCGTTGCCGCCGGGCCGGTTGTCCACCACCACCGGCTGCCCCCATTGCTGGGAAAGCTGTGCCGACAAGGCGCGCGCCAGATTGTCGAAAGGCCCGCCCGCCGCATAGGGCACGACCAGCCGCACCGGCTTGGAGGGCCACCCCGTCTGCGCACCTGCGCTGCCGGCCAGGCACACGGTTACCACGCACAACATCTTCAAGCGTTTCATGCTCCATCTCCTGCGTTTTCGAAATCGTTTTCGTTATTCGTTACGTGCAAGATAGGCCGCTGAACGCAGTTAGTCAATGCGGACCGACTTTCATCAGGGAAAATACGGACTCGCGATTACGATAACGTTTTCGATAGAGTGCACACTTCTGCATCGACAGGTGCAACGATCCCCCGCTGGGCGCCGAATCCGCCCCATTTCGTCCCAGGACAGCCATGCCCATCGAATTCCATATCATCGACGACGCCATCGCGCGGATCGTCATCAATCGGCCGGAGCGCCACAACGCGTTGGACGTAGCGCACGACCAGGAGCTGGCCAGCGCCTGGCAGCGCTACAACAGCGATCCGCGCTTGAAGGTTGCCATCCTGTCCGGTGCGGGCGGCCGCGCGTTCTGCACGGGCGCGGATATTGGCGACTATCTTCCCTATCGGCGTGCCATCGCGGCCGGGGAGGCACCGACCAAGGTCATCAGCTTTGGCGGAATGACCGGCGCCCACGACATCGCCAAACCCACGATTGCCGCGATCGACGGCCTCTGCATGGCCGGGGGCCTGGAACTCGCGCTTGCCAGCGATATCCGTATCGCCACACCCGAATCGCGCTTCGCGCTGCCCGAAGTACGCCTCGGCATCCTGCCCGGTGGTGGTGGCACGCAACGGCTGGCAAAGGTGGTGGGCCTCGGCGTGGCCATGCGGATGATTCTGACCGGCGACACGTTCGATGCAAACTTCGCGCTCGGACACGGTCTTGTCAGCGAGCTTGCCCCGCGTGATGCGTTGGAACAGGTCGCGCTGGCAATCGCGCGGCGAATCGCCGGCAACGGCCCCCTTGCGGTTGCCGCAGCTCGGCGCGCCGTGATGGCCAGCTATGACGAGGGGCTTGAAGACTCGCTGCTTGAAGAATCCGCGCTGCAGCGCCAGTTGCTACTGACACGCGACGCCGACGAAGGCATTGCGTCTTTCACGGAACGCCGCACGGCCGCTTATAGCGGCCGTTGATATGGAGAAGCGCCGCCCGTGCCAAGCGGCGGTCCCGAAATGCTGTTTCCCGGTTCTTCCCGAACTACCGCGGCCGGATACCCGCGCGGTGCGCCGCCGCCTGAACGCCATAGACCGCTGTGCCGCCGTCACGAGTCCGGTAATTAGGACGCCCTGAAACCCGAGCAACACCGCGACGAAGCGGCCTACACCCGTGATGGGTATCACGTCACCGTAGCCAATCGTCAACGCGGTGATGGCGCAGAAATAAGCCACCTGACTCAGGGAGGCAGGCGCTCGCGTAACTGCATCCACGGCCCCGCCCACGTAGTACATGACGATCGACAACACGATGTAGGTCGACAGCAGAATGAACAGCAGTCCGCGCAAATGTGAAAGTACCCTGGCGAATTCGCGTATCGCATCGCGCGGCTGAATACGGGCATAGGCATTGGATTCTTCGGCGGGATTGTCCATATAACCCTCCTCGGCAGTTCTCTCTTTTGAGTCTTGGTAATGTGAGCCTAGACTCAGTTTCCACAGGCGCACGGGCAAACCGCTTGCCCGTGACTGGTCGATAACATCGCATCTGCCAGCGGAGGCCCCCTGTGACGCAGGAAAGCCAAGCAGGGCCTCGCCAATGGAATTCAGAAAGTCACTTCTGGCGACCCGGATCAGTTGGGCAAGCATGCGTAGCCCCGCGAAACTCAAGCGCGGGGAAAACATTCATGCTTGGCCTGTAGCCACGGAATTCCCGTCACCGCTGCGCCGATACTCACTCCCTCCGCGCCTGAATCCGGCCCGACTTTACCGCCGCCTTCAAAGCCGACCAGTCAGCCTCATTGCGTTCGGCATACGCAAGGGCAAATTGCTGAATGGCCTCGTCGAATGCACCGGACCTTCCCACGTATCCGCAAATCAACGCCGGATCGCCCGCCTTCGCCATCGAATGGGCAAGCGCGTGGGCGCAGGATACTGCGTACTCGCTGAAATCCTTGCCATCGAAGGTGCTAAAGTCGAACGCACCTTTCATGTCGCGCAACTGACGTACGTAAAAATCATTGCCCGTTACGCGCACGCTGGACCAGCCGAGGAAAATGTCGCTGGCTGACTGCAGCAGGCGCTGTCCGTTCACCACCCGCTCGCCGTGGTTGGGGAACTTGCTTGCCGGCAGGTAATCCTCGAGCACGGACGCACGCGCCTCCTTGACCTGCAGAAACAGCGGGCTCCTCCCGTCGGCCATGAAAAGCGCCTCATAGCAGCGGGTGCCGACCGACCCCACGCCAACCACGCGTACCGCCATATCGACCATCTCGTAGCGGTCAAACAGCGCGCGCTGCGCGCCGGGCAGCGTCAGACGATACTCGGCAAAGAATCGCCTGACCATATCGTTGAACTGTTTCGCTTCCTTGCGATTCTCCATAGGAAAATGGTAAATGCGCGGCGGCATATCCTTGATGCGCAACCGGCCGTTGATCATTTCCGTGGCATGGCTCAGAACGAGCCGCGAGGATTGCTGCCGGGCCTTGCTGATCACTGCCTCTTCCTTCCTCCGTTCGAGAACCGAGTCGGCAATGGCCAGAATGTTGTCAGCCCCGAACTGGTAATACCAGACGTCCAGCGTGTCCATTGTGCTGAACTCGGCCATGCATTGGCGGAAGGTCGCGCACAGCCGCCGAACAATTGCGCACTGCTCACGCGCGCCAAGACCGCGTTCGCGCGCGGCGATGGCAAAGGATGCGGCGAGCCTACGCACATCCCAATCGAAAGGTCCCGGCAACGTTTCGTCGAAGTCGTTGGGCCCGAACAGGATGCGGCGCTCGGGACTCGCAAACAGCCCAAAATTCGCCAGGTGCGCATCGCCGCCCAACTGGACGGTGATATCCGTGTGCGGCAACCTGGCCAGGTCGAACGCCATCAGTGGCGCAGCACCGCGGTAGAAGGCGAATGGATTCGCCACCATGCGGCCATAGCGGATAGGTATCAGGTCTGGCAGCCGGCCGGTATTGGAAGCCTCGATCAGCGTAATCGGGTCCCGGTCCACCAGGGTGCACGTTGCGAGTTGAGCACGCGGCGCGCGCTGGCGCGCGGCCTTTCCGGCATCGATGCGCGATGCCCGTGAGCCGCGGCCGCCAAACAGCCCGGCAAGATCCTCGGGCACAGGAGCGGCCTGCGGCTCCGCCTGCCGTACCGGCTTCGCACCGCGCGAAGTTTCAGCAGTCTTTGGCATGGCATGCTCCTGTTCGCTCAGAAAGCACGTAATAGGCACGCAATCGCGTCTCTTATGCCGTCGTGGGTGGGCGTGTGGGAGACGGTGGTGGCACGTCGCGGAGAGCCATCACCGCCTCGTCCACCGTCATAAATATCTTGTGATGCCCGGATGACCCGGCAAGCGCGCGATAAATCTCAAGCTCCGCCAGTACGCCTTCAGGTATGGCAACCGTAGCGATACCTACACCGCGCCGATCCAGTTCCTGTCGAAGCTGCTGCAATGTCTTGCCGGCGGTGTAGTCAATGTTGAAAATTTCGGACGCATCGACGACCACCCAGTTCACCTGCTCACTCGTCTGCTCGACAAGCCTCAGGACTTCCTCCATGAAACGGCCTGCATTTGCATAGAAAAGGTCCGCCTCGAAGCGATAGGCCACGATGCCCGGTGCTGCAAACAGGCCCGGTGCCACCTGTTTTGCTTCCCAATGACCACTGGGATGCGGTGTCAGCACGCGGGTGCGCAGCCGGTAGCTGTAGCGCGTATGGTCTATCAGGGACAACAGTACGGCCGCAAGAATGCCATGCATGACGTCGACAAAAACAACCACGCCAGCCGTGATCAGTGCGATCAGGAATTCGTCCTTCTGCACGCGATAAAGCTCGATCATGCCTTTCACGTCGATCAGCTTCACACCGATCATGAAGACGATTGTCGACAGCACTGCGGCTGGCAGGAAGCTCAGCGGCCTGGTCAGGAACAGCAGCACCAGCAGCACGATGACGGCCGTGGTCAGATGGGCGAACTGGGTTCGCCCGCCAGCATCGTCGACCATCTCCGTCTTGGTCGGGCTCCCGTTGACGACGAAGGTCCCGGTCAACGCAGCCACTGCGTTTGCGCCGGCAAGGCCGACGATGTCGAGGTTGTCGTCACCACGCTCGTTGTAGCGATTGGCGTAGGCCCGCGCAGTTGCCGCGCTCTGCGCGATGATGACAATGAAACAGGAAGCGGCAGTCAGCAATATCTGGTTCATCTGGTCAAAATGCAAGGGCGGCAATGACAGCGACGGCAACCCGCTGGGCACCTTGCCGATCACCTCGATGCCGTGTTGCGCGAAATCGAATGCCGCGCTGCCGGCAATCGTGCCGACCACCGCAATCAGCGCACCTGGCGCGCGCGGCACGAAGCGCTTGCACCCGAGAATCACAGCCAGCACCGTGCCCGAGAGCACAGTCGTGATCAAGCTGATCTCGCCAAGCCGCTGAAATACCGAGATGAGTTGAAAAAGCGGCCCGTGTCCTTGCCTGGGCAGCCCGAACAGCCCGGAAAGCTCGCCCACGGCGACCTGTATGCCTACGCCAGTGAGGAAGCCGATCAGCGCACTGCGCGACAGGAAATCGGAAAGAAAACCAAGGCGAAGGATTCGCGCGAGCACCAGCATGACGGCAACGGCCAGTGCCACGGCGCTGGTAAGGCCAACATACTCCGGGCTGCCCAGCGCGGCCACGGTGATCAGGGAACTGGCGAGGATGGCTGCGGTAGCCGAATCAGCGGCAACGACCAGGTGTCGCGACGCTCCCAGCAGGGCAAACGCCACCAGAGGCAGCAATATCGTGTAGAGCCCCGTAACGGTCGGCGTGCCTGCAATCTTGGTGTACCCCATTACCTCCGGGATTCCGAGCGCGGCCAGCGTGATGCCGGCGACGACGTCGTGTGGAAGTTGCGCGCGGTTGATTGGCAACAGCCCTTTCAGGAAGGGCATGCGACGTACAGGAGCATCGGTCGGGGTAGTCGCCATCATGATGTGCTCCTCGAAACGGGGAGTTGGATTCTTCGGGCGACGCGGTTGCAATCCGCTCGACCGGCTCCACGCAGCATGTGCTCTGTGCACTAATTGGAAGTCGCGGAATCAGGCACACTCACGCGTGAATACATCATAGCGTCACAATTGCATGCATCATGAAAGTATTGTGGTGCGATGCCGTAAGCCGGGGCCGTCAGCCATTACGGACTATCGCGCCTCCGTCGGCTCGCGCGTGAACTCGCGGATCACCGGATTTCCAACGACGGCATCCCTTCCTGCCTCGATCAGGCGATCGACGTCCGCCTCGGGCAGCCGAAGTCTGGTCGGCACGTCGCTCAGACTCGCGGCACGCTCCTTGTCGAGGGCATCGAACGAGATTCGCGTGACGAAGAATTCGACGTCATTGCAACGCCACCCCGGCCGGCGTGCAGCGATATCTTGCTGCAGGGAATCCGGCAGGCCACACCGGTACGCCACAAGGTCGTCGCGCCACCGCTGCATCATTGGAACAAAGGCGTCATAGCTCATTCTGACGTTGGTCCCGATCGCCGCGTCGATCGCCGCGCTTGCGACCTCGATTCCGGATGGGCCTTCCTGGCTTCGATTCCAGTCGCCGCGCGGGCCGTGACCGGCGTCAACCACGATGAAAAGCAGCCGCCGTACATTGATCGCGTCCTGCTCGCTCATGGGACCGTAAGCCGTGCCCAAAAGCAGACGCGATTGGAGAATGGTCGCCAGGCCGTAGTTGTCGGTCACCCCGCCGTCGACCAGCTTGACGTATTCTCCCTTCGAAGTGTCCCGCAGACCGCGAACGGCGTTTGCCAGCGCGCCAAACAGCAGCGATTGCCCCGGCTCCTGGGCCTTCTCCAGGTCAGGCAGTGGTGCACTACACGCTTCGGGGTGCTTTTGAAGCACGATCGGCGAGAAGAAGAGCGGGACCGCCATCGATGCGGCGACGGCCTCTGAAACGGGAAAGCTCGCGAGATCACTGCACAGGGCATCGAATGCCTGCTGGCTGAACGGGAACGCAACCCGATAGTAGACATTGGTGGCGTTGATCCAGACGATTGGCTTGCCGCGACGGAACATGTCGCCGTACGTCGCGCCCTTGAACACGTCTTCGTCGAGCCAGGTCCTGAGATCGTCCCGATTGTTGAGCCCACCCGCAAAGAGGCGCGCAAGGTTGACCGGATTCAGGAGACTGAAGCGAAGCCCCGCCTCCCCGTCCTTCAGCAGTACTGACCGAAAGGTCGCCAGGGTGTCCCTGCCGTGCAGACCGTAGTAGGCAGCGGTGATGGAGCCTCCCGACACGCTGCTGATGAATGCGACGTCGTCGAGCAGGGACACGTCCCCCGGGCCTCTTGTGGCATCAAGCCCTTGCAGCGCGCCAAACGCGAAGGCTGCGGCTCGCGTGCCTCCGCCGGAGAACGACATCGCGACGGCCGTCCGGCCGACGACTTCGGTGGGTTCGCGCATCGCAGCGGACGCGCTGCCAGCCGCGGCCTGAGGAGAATTGCGCGGAGCGTTGTGAGAAAGCGACCCGCAGGCACCCAGTCCCGCAATCAGGAGCAGCATCAGCATGCTGCAGGCCCCATCGCAGGAGTATCGCCCTCTCCCTGCCCTCATCATTCGCCAAGTCAGGCTGATCTTCCGCCGAAGCGTGCGGGCATATCGAAACTTCCACATTGGACTAGCTCAGGCATCCATTTGCCGGGGGGCATATTCCGATACGGGGGTCACCCACGCGCCGGCGTTGAAGTCGTGGAGCGGTTGCCTGGTGCTCAATGGCCGGCAACCTGCCCGCCATCGACATGCAGAATTTCGCCCGTCACGAACGAGGCGGAATCGAGATACAGGATCGCGTCGACGATATCACTCATGTCACCCATGCGTCCCATCGGATGCAACGCACCGAATCGTTCGTACAAGTCGGGGGGAAACGTCGGCGTCTTTATCATTCCCGGTGCCACCGCATTCACACGTATGCCGCGCTTCGCATATTCGATCGCAAGCGCGCGAGTGGCCGCCGCAATTCCGCCCTTCGTCAGCGATGCCACGGCCGCCGGCAAGGCTTCCATTGCATGGTCGACGAGGCTCGCCGTGACATTGACGATGTGCCCGCTCGATTGCGCCACCATGCGAGCCAGCGCGAACTGCGTAATGTAGAAAAAACCAGCAAGATTCACATGGACCAATTGCGTGAAATCTTCAGCCGTGTATTCGGCGAAAGGCTTCGCAATGAAGATTCCGGCATTGTTCACAAGCGTATCGATACGCCCAAAGCGTTTGATCGTTTCATCGATCACACGGCCGGCGGTGGCGGGATCTCCGATATCGCCTGCCACGGCCAACAGATCCGCGTCGTCCGTCGCCTTGATGGAGCGGGCCGTTGCAACAACGCGGTGGCCCCGGGAGCGAAACGCCTTGACCGCC
The DNA here is from genome assembly GCA_036746135.1 of Cupriavidus sp. Taxonomy (GTDB): domain Bacteria; phylum Pseudomonadota; class Gammaproteobacteria; order Burkholderiales; family Burkholderiaceae; genus Cupriavidus. The sequence goes on along the minus strand of DAIOET010000017.1, from coordinate 2,287 downwards.
TCTGCTCCCATTCCTTGCGAAGCACCAGTGATAACAATCACCTTTTGCTCGTGGCTCATGCTGCACCTCCTTCAGATGCCGGTTGACGCGCTGCAGTCCCAGGGCTTGATGCCTCCGAACCACCCAATAACCTCGGCGTGGCCAGGCCGTCGCTTTCGTCGCGGTGAGAGGTTCCTGTTCAACGAGCATATGGCATCGCCAGCCACGATGGTCGTGTCTTTACGGCCCCTACTCTGTTGTCACATCTGCACCAATCGCAGGATTTCCCCGTCTTTCCCTGGCCGCACTCCGAACGCCAGTATCCGGCTTGTCGGTGAAAGGACTGGCAATCAGCGTTCCGAGATCGCGGCGATCGATACTCCGCCCGCCCACGGCAGCTCCGTGGCGGAAAGCCGCATATCGTTCAACGGCGGGCAGCGGTATCGTCATGCGGTATTCGTAGTTCGCCATGCACCCGGGATTGATTAGTCTGAGAAGCTCCAACGTAACGATCCTCGACGACAGCCATGTCCCAACGCAACGGTCAATTGAGCCTCGGAGCCTTCCTCTACCCATCTGGCCATCACATCGCCGCGTGGCGGCATCCTCAGGCGCAGGCCGACGGCGGAACGGACCTGCGCTTCTATGCCGATCTGGCCCGCGCGGCGGAAGCCGCCAAGTTCGATCTGATCTTCCTGGCCGATGGCGTTGGCACTCGGGGGGACAACGTTGACTTCCTCAGCCGGGTAGCACACAACTACCAGGCGCAGTTCGAGCCGATTACGCTGCTGTCGGCGCTGTCGGCCATCACGGAGCGAATCGGGCTGGTGGCAACCGCGTCAACTTCCTTCAATGAGCCGTACCATATCGCGCGCAAGTTCGCCTCGCTCGACCACTTGTCCGGTGGCCGCGCCGGCTGGAACGTGGTGACGACGGGCAACGACCACGAGGCCCGCAATTTCAACCGCGACAATAACTTTCTGCACGCCGATCGCTACGCGCGCGCCACCGAGTTCGTGGATGTCGTGGCCGGCCTCTGGGATAGCTGGGAAGACGATGCCTTTGTGCGCGACAAGGCCGCCGGCGTCTACTTCGAGCGCGACAAGCGCCATGTCCTGCATCACAAGGGGGAGCACTTCCAGGTGCAGGGGCCGCTCAATGTCTCGCGGCCACCGCAGGGCCATCCGGTAGTGGTGCAGGCCGGGTCTTCCGAAGCGGGCAAGGAACTGGCCGCGCGTAGCGGCGAAGTGGTATTCACGGCCCAGCAAACGCTGGACGAAGCGGTCGCCTTCTATGCCGACCTCAAGTCGCGCCTGCCGCGTTATGGCCGGACAGCCGCCGACCTCAAGATCATGCCGGGCGTATTCCCGGTCGTGGGCGCGTCCCTGGCCGAGGCACAGGAGAAATTCGAGCAGTTGCAGGCGCTGATCGACCCCGTGGTGGGCCTGACGCTGGTATCCAACCTGACCGGCGGATTCGATCTGTCCGTCTATCCGCTCGATGGTCCGATCCCGGATCTGCCCGAAACCAACGGCACCAAGAGCCGCCAACAGCTGGTGATAGATCTGGCGCGCCGCGAAAACCTGACCATCCGCCAGCTCTACCAGCGCGTGGCCGGGGCGCGCGGTCACTGGCAACTGGTGGGAACCGCCACACAGATTGCCGACGCGCTCGAAGAACGATTCCGCCACTACGGTGCCGATGGCTACAACATCATGGCGCCGTACCTGCCCGGCGGACTGCACGACTTCATCCGCCTTGTGTTGCCGGAACTGCGCCGTCGCGGCCTGTTCCGCACCGAATACACCGGCAAGACGCTACGCGACCACCTGTCCCTGAAGCGGCCCCCACATCCTGCCACCGTTGCCCGGCAGGCAACCGAGCGTGCTGTCGCCTAACATCCTGCGACTCCGCAAACCAAGCGTGCCTGTCGACCTGCATGGCGCGCTTTACACACGCCTGTTCTCGGAAGTCATTCCGGTGGAGGGGCCTGTCTTTCGACACCACGCACTTCCGGGCGCCAGCCGCTTATCACCGGATCGGCTAACGACATGACGAATCGGCAGTTCCGGCAGCACGGGTATCGACCTACGATGACCGGTCTGCCTCATACATCCACTCGTCCTGTATCCCTTGCCGATCGTCATGCGTTTCCCTGTCTTCCCCGCGCCTGTGCGCGCCGCGATTGCCGCGTTTGCCGCTATCGCCACTCTCCACGCCACTACGATGGACGCATTGGCGCAGCAACCGTTTCCGTCCAAGCCGATCACCTACGTGGTGCCCTATACGCCCGGCGGCACCAATGACA
>DAIOET010000016.1:0-30257 GCA_036746135.1 Cupriavidus sp. | reverse complement strand
GGCGCGCAGTGCCTTGGCGGCGTTGATGATTTCGGTGCGGTCCACGAACATGATTACCTTTCGAGGTGGGGGAAAGAAAGCGCGGTCGCCGCACGGGTTTGGCTACGGGAGCCAGCTTTTCCCGGGATGCGGCGACAACTGTATAAATATACAGTGGTTGCCCGCTGGCCCGCAAGAACTAAAAAGGGGGAAAGTCAGTGGCGGCCGAGCATCTGGCGCGTTGCCTCGGCTTGTTCAACGTTTGCGCCGACTGGCGCGGATTCCGTCAGTTCGACGGTTTTATGTGCCTGAAGGCGGCCAGAAGGGTCAGGTCATAGCCGATCTTCAACAAGCCGCAGGCCAGTAGTGGCGCACCCGTCCAGCCTAGTGCCATGAGTCCACCAGCAAGCACCGGGCTGATGGCGGCGGCGAGACTGCGCGGCACCGCCGTCAGACTTGCTGCCGCGCTTCGCTCGGCGGGGGTTACCACTGCCATCACGAACGCCGTCCGCGTTGGCACATCCATTTGAGACAGTGCGCTGCGCGCCAGCAGCAACAGCAACGTCAGCGGCAACGACGGCGCGAATGCGGCGGCAATCAGAAACGCGCTGGACGGGATGTGCGTGAACACCATCGTGTTCAATAGCCCGATTTTGCGGGCGAGGGGGACGGCCGCGAGTTGGGACGCCGTGGTAAGTAGTCCCGCCCAGAAGAAGAACTGTCCCGCCGCCCCGGGAGACAAGCCGAAACGCTGCATCAGCCAAAGCGATAGCAGGGCATTGACGACCAGGCCACCCGCGAATGCGTCCACGCTGAACAGCATCGCCAGCCGCACGACAATGCGGCGTGACGGCCCCAGCGGCGCGGGTGTCGACGTCGACTGCGGATGTGGATCGGGCAGCCTTGCGTAGAGTGCCCAGAGTGCGATGCCTGACACGGTGTAGACCGCGAACATCAGACGCACGGCGTCCAGAAACGACAGGCCGGCATGGCTGGCGATCCAACCCGGAATTGCGGCGGCCAGCGCCCCAAACGCGGCGGACAGGGAACCCGCAAGGCCGTAGCGCGCGAACAGCGCTGTGCGTGAATCGGGCGTCGCGGCCTCGGCCAGTCGTGCCTGCTCCAATGGCAGGAACACGCTGACGTCCCCCGAACTTGGGTTCAGGGTGCCGACGAAGGCGATGATCAATAGCGGCCAGAGCGATGACTGGCACGCAAAGGCCGCACCAGTGACCGCCATCAGGACGGCCGCGGACATCAGCAGGCGCCGTTGCTGGAAGCGATGCCCGATGAGTCCGACCAGGATCGTGGCAAGCGCGGAGCCGATCAGCGTGGCGCTACTGATCAGCCCCACCGCGAGTTGGTCGAAGCCGAGGGCCAGCAGGTACGCGGGCAGGAGCACTGCAATGAAGCCATCGCAGAAGCCACGCAACGACCGTCCGGCAAGCAGCGGGATGACGCTCGCGTCGGTTCGGGGCGGCAGCACAAGACCTGAAGGCGTGGAGCGATTCACGCGGCACCCATTGGGGGAAGATTGAACAGGAGTCGTTCGCCCAGCTTAGTGGGTCGTAGTCCCCGTTTCAACGCTGTGGAGGTCTCTACAAGATATAGCGAACTCGCCGCGCAAGTGCCTGACATATCGCATATTTCGGCATCGACCGCGCCTTCAGTTGCGGGCGATGCCGAAAAACGCGCCGATCAATGACTGATCATCCAGGGCCTGCCTTCGGATTGCCTGACCGCGTCCGGCGGCCTGGCAACCTTTGCCGTCTTGCAGCACCCACATCCGGCGCCATGCAAGGTCCTCTCCTTCGGTGACGATGCGCTGCGCTCGTTGAGCGAGTGGGCAGCACGGGCCGCCGTGCTCAGCCTGCCGAGCGCAGGCGCGGCTATCAGCGCGCGCGGGGCGGCCGTGCCGCAGCCGGGGCAGGGCGCCGGCTCGTCACGCCGCGTCATCGGACGTAGCACGGTGAACGTGCCACAGTCATCGCATTGATAGTCATAGGTAGGCATATCGGCTCCGGCAGGGCGGCGGTGTCAGGTAAGGTCCGGCGAGAGCGGCAGATCCACGGTGCCCTGGATCATCTTCGTAGGTCCGCTCGCGCTTGGCCGAATGTCGAAGTCAAAGATCTGCGTCGGCAACCATAGCGTGGCGCAGGCGTTCGGCACATCGACCACGCCACTGATGTGGCCCTGGACCGGCGCGGTTCCCAGGATCGAATAGGCCTGCGCGCGCGAGTAGCCGAATTTGGTGAGGTACTCGATCGCGTTGAGGCAGGCCTGGCGGTAGGCGACGTTCACGTCCAGGAAATGCTGCTTGCCCGATTCATCCACCGAAATGCCTTCGAAGATCAGGTAGTCGTTATAGCTCGGCGTGATCGGGCTGGGTTTGAAGATTGGATTGCGAATGCCGTACTTGGCCATGCCGTCCTTGATCAGCGTGACGCGCATGTGGACCCAGCCGGCCATTTCGATCGCGCCACAGAACGTGATTTCGCCATCGCCCTGCGAGAAGTGAAGGTCGCCCACCGACAGGCCGGCGCCATCGACGTAGACCGGGAAATAGACCTTGGCACCGCGCGAGAGATCCTTGATGTCGCAGTTGCCGCCATGTTCGCGTGGGGGCACGGTGCGGGCGCCCGTGGCTGCCGCCTGGTTGCGTGCATCGCCCTGCAGCTTGCCCATGTGCGCCGTGGCGGCGAAAGGCGGATTGGCCAACGCCGGTACACGGTTCGGGTCCGTGGCAAGCAGATCGGCCTCGCGCTTGTTCCAGGTCTCAAGCATGGCCTTGTCGGGCAGGCAACCAATCAGGCCGGGGTGAATCAGTCCGGCAAAGTTCACGCCGGGGATATGGCGCGAAGACGTGAACATGCCATGAAAGTCCCAGATGGATTTCTGCGCCTGCGGGAAGTGGTCGGTCAGGAAACCGCCGCCGTTCTGCTTCGAAAAGAAACCATTGAAGCCCCACTGACTGTCGGGCTTGGCACCGATGTCGAGCAGGTCCACCACCAGCAGGTCGCCGGGCTCCGCACCTTCGACGCCCACGGGGCCGGACAGGAAGTGGACGATCGACAGGTCGATATCACGCACGTCATCGGCGGAATCGTTGTTCTTGATAAAGCCGCCTGTCCAGTCGTAGGTCTCCAGAATAAAGTCGTCGCCTGGCTTGACCCAGCACGTCATGGGGATATCGGGGTGCCACCGGTTGTGGACGTTCGGATTCTCGTAGGGCGATTGGGCGAGATCGACCTGGATCAGCGTATCGGTCATGACATTGCCTCCTGGTTAAGTGCGGGGATGGATAGAAGCTGGCGGGATCAGACGGACAAGTATTCGCGGATGTGCGCCACGTCGGTGCCGTGACGTGGCGTCTCATGTACGAAGCGTCCGCCCTCGATGACGAACAGGCGGTCCGCTACATCCAGCGCGAAACTCAGTACCTGTTCGGAAAACACGATCGTGATGTCGCGCGTGCGCCGGATTTCGTTGAGCGCCCGCGCGATGTCCTTGATGATCGATGGCTGGATGCCCTCGGTAGGCTCATCGAGCAGCAACACCTTCGGGTTGGATACCAGCGCGCGCGCGATGGCCAGTTGCTGCTGCTGGCCGCCGGACAGGTTGCCGCCTTTGCGGCGACGCATATCGAACAGCACCGGGAACATGGCAAAAATCTCGTCGGGAATGCGCCGCGTCTTGCCCTGCTCCATGCCGGTCAGGATGTTTTCCTCGACGGTCAGGTGCGAGAAGATCATGCGTCCCTGCGGTACATAGCCGATGCCGGCGCGCACGCGCCTGTAGCTTTCATCGCGCGAGACGTCGTGGCCGTTCACGCAGACCTGGCCCGTGCGCAACGGAAGCATGCCGATCATGGCCTTGAAGAGTGTGGTCTTGCCCATGCCGTTGCGGCCCATGATGGCAACGGTCTCGCCTTGCGCGGCGGTGAACGAGACGCCGTGCAGCGCCTCGCTCTGGCCGTAGTTCACTACCACGTTGTCGACGGTCAGCATGTGGATGTCCTCCGTTCCATTGCGGGGCGCTCAGTGGCCCAGGTAGACGTCAATGACGCGCGGGTCGTTCTGGACCTGCGCCATCGATCCTTCCGCCAGGATCTTTCCCTGGTGCATCACGGTGACCTTGTCCGCGATCTGCTGTACGAAATCCATGTCATGCTCGATCACGATCACGGCGCGTCCCTTGCTGATGCGTTTGAGCAGCTCGGCCGTGAGTTCGCGTTCGCGCACGCTCATGCCGGCGATCGGCTCGTCAAGCATCAGCAATTGCGGTTCCTGCATCAGCAGCATGCCGATCTCCAGCCATTGCTTCTGGCCGTGGGATAGCTGCGCGGCCTCGCGGTCCAGCGCGTCGCGCAGGCCGATCTCGGTGGCCACGTCGTCCACACGCTGGCGCACCTCGTCACTTGTGCGGAATGCCAGGGCGCCAAAAACGCCGCGTCCGCGTGGAAACGACACCGCCAGGTTCTGGAACACGCTGAGGTTTTCGTAGATCGAAGGCGTTTGAAACTTGCGGCCCACCCCGGCGCGCACGATCTCGTACTCGGGCAGGCCGGTCATTTCACGGTTCGCGAACTTGATGCTGCCGCCGCTCGCGCGGGTCTTGCCGCATACCAGGTCAAGCAGCGTGGTCTTGCCCGCGCCGTTCGGGCCAATAATCACGCGCAGTTCGTCCCGGTCGACATACAGCGTAAGGTTGTCGATGGCCTTGAATCCGTCGAACGACACGGAAAGGTCCTCCACAGCCAGCATGAAATCGGTGTTGCTCATGGTCGCTCCCGGTCAGGCCGTCTTCGCCGGCATGTCTTTGGCAGGCCCGGTTCGTTTGCCGGTGCGGCGGCGGCCCAGGTACTTGTGGTAAAGGCCGGCCAGTCCGTCGGGGAATGCAACGACCACGCCGATGAATAGCGCCGCCATCAGGAACAGCCACAAATCCGGGAAGCTCTCCGAGAAGTAGGTCTTTCCGGCATTGACCAGCAGCGTGCCCCAGACCGCGCCAACCAGACTCATGCGGCCGCCCACCGCCGCGAAAATCACCATTTCGATCGATGGCACGATCCCGACGAACGAGGGCGACATGAAGCCGACCTGCAGCGTGAACATGGCGCCGCCGATGGCGGACAGTGCAGCGGCCAGGCAGAACACGAAGACCTTGAACATCGAGACGTCGTATCCGGAAAACCGCACGCGGTCCTCCTTGTCGCGCATGGCAAGCAGCAGCACGCCAAGCTTGGTGTGCTGGATCCAGCGACATAGCAGCATCGTGCCAAACAGCAGCGCAACGTTGACGAAGTAGAGAACCAGCTTGGCGTTGTCGGTGCGGATGTCCCAGCCGAGCATCGTCTTGAGGTCCGTGACGCCGTTGACGCCGCCTGTATAGCCCTGCTGGCCGATGATCAGTACCGACAGAATCAGCGCCACGGCCTGCGTGATGATCGCGAAGTACACGCCACCCACGCGGCGCCGGAACATGGCGAAGCTGACGACAAAGGCCAGCAGCACAGGCACGGCGATCACACCGATCAGTGCAAACGGCAAGTGCCGGAACGGCTCCCACCACCAGGGCAGCGCGGTGAGCTGGTTCCAGTCCATGAAGTCGGGAATGCCGGGCGTGGACTGGATAGCAGTGCTCTTCGGGTCAGAGGCTTCGAGCTTCAGGAACATTGCCATGACATAGCCGCCAAGGCCGAAGAAGACGCCCTGTCCCAGGCTCAGCACGCCGCCGTAGCCCCAGAGCATGACCAGCCCGACCGCCACGAAGGCGTAGCACAGGTATTTGCCGATGAGGTTCAGGCGGAAGACGTCGAGCGTCAGTGGCATGACGACCACCAGCACCAGCGCCAGCAGTGCGTAGCCGATCCACTCGCCGCCGAGCGCGCCCACCCGCTGGCGCAGCGGAAGTGATTTCGTGGGAGACATTGTCGAACTCCGTGAAGGGGAAAGGGTCAGCGCCGCACCGCCGGTGCGAACAGGCCTTGCGGGCGGATCATCAGGATCGTCACGATCAGCAGCAGCGTCAGCACGCGCGCCATCGAACCTGTCATGAAGAACTCGGTGATCGATTGCGTTTGGGCGATACCGAAGGCCGATGCCACCGTACCGGCCAAACTGGCCGCGCCGCCGAAAGTCACTACCAGGAAGGAGTCGACGATATATAGCGCGCCGCTGGTGGGGCCGGTCGAGCCGATGGTGGTGAATGCCGCGCCCGCCACGCCCGCAATGCCACAACCGATGGCGAACGTCAGTCGGTCCGTTTGCTTTGTATTGATGCCGGCGGCATTGGCCATCGCGCGATTTGCCGTGGTGGCGCGCACGCGCAGCCCCCATCGTGACCGATACAGAGCCAGCCACACCAGCCCGGCCACGCCCAGCGTCAGCGCCATCACGAACAGACCGTTGATTGGAATATCCAGGCCCGGCGCCGGCGCCCACGAACCCATGAGCCAGTCGGGCAAGGTCGGGCTGACTTCCTTGGGGCCGAAGATCGAGCGGAACATCTGCTGCATGCCTAACGAAAGGCCCCAGGTAGCCAGCAAGGTATCGAGCGGGCGCTTGTAAAGGTGCCGGATCAGCGCCCATTCGGCCAGCCATCCGGCAACGAACGCGATGCAGAAAGCCGCGCCGATGGCCAGCGGGAAGTACCAGCCCATCCATGTCGGCGCCAGCCGTTCCACCGTGGTCGATGCCAGGAAGATCGTGTAGGCGCCGATGGTCATGAACTCGCCGTGGGCCATGTTGATGACGCCCATCTGCCCGAAGATGATGGCAAGCCCGAGCGCCATCAGCAGCAGCACCGAGAACAGGCTCAGGCCCGCAAAGCCCTGCATAAGGCCGATGTTCAGCATGTCGGAAAGATTCATGACCGTGCTCCCGCGTTGATGTTTTACTGGTAACCCTTGGGGAACGGGTTCGGCGGAATCAGCTGCGGCGACTCCGCCACGACCTTGAATTGCCCATCCAGCTGGGCCAGCCCGACGCGGGTCTTGCTCCAGAGGTGATGGTTCGGGTCGACCTTCACATACCCTTCCGGCGCGGTCTTCAGTTCGATGCCGGGAGATGCCGCCACGACCTTGTCGATATCGAAGCTGCCGGCCTTTTCCACCGCGGCCTTCCATAGCCACGGACCGAGATAGGCCGCCTGCGTGACGTCGCCGATGACGGACTTCGCGCCGAACTTGGCCTTGAAGGCGTCCACGAACTGCTTGTTATTGGGGTTGTCCAGCGACTGGAAGTACTTCATCGCGGCGTAGTAGCCGGCGATGTTCTCACCACCGATGCCAAGCACTTCGTCCTCGGTCACGGAGATGGTCAGCAGGAATTGCTTGTCCGCCGTGATGCCGGCTGCCTTGAGCTGCTTGTAGAACGCCACGTTGGAGCCACCAACCACGATGGCGTAGATGCAGTCGGGCTTGGCGACCTTGATCTTGTTGATCAGCGAATTGAAATTGGTGTGGCCCAGCGGGTAGTATTCCTCGCCCACCACCTTGAGCTTCTGGAAATTCTCGATGTGCTTGCGCGCGATCTTGTTCGACGTGCGCGGCCAGATGTAGTCCGATCCGATCAGGAAGAAGCTCTTGGCATTCTTCTGCTTGGCGGCCCAGTCCAGACCCCAGATGATCTGCTGCGTGGCTTCCTGCCCGGTGTAGATGACGTTCTTCGACTGCTCCAGACCTTCGTAGAAGGTGGGGTAGTAGAGCAGGCCGTTTTCCTTTTCGAAGACCGGCAGCACGGCCTTGCGCGATGCGGAAGTCCAGCAGCCGAACACGGCCGCGACGCGATCGTTGACAAGCAGCTTCTTCGATTTCTCGGCGAACGTGGGCCAGTCCGACGCGCCATCCTCCTTGATGATCTTGATCTTGCGCCCCAGGATGCCGCCGGCCGCGTTGATCTGGTCGATGGCCAGTTGCTCGGCCTGGATCGAACCGGTCTCGGAGATTGCCATCGTGCCCGTGGCCGAATGAAGCTGGCCGACCGTGACCTCGGTATCGGTCACCGCCAGCTTCGTCGTGTTGACGGCCGACGTGGGCAGGTTGGCGCCGTAGGCCTGCGTCGCCATGCCAGCCAGCGGCAACGCTGGCAGCGCGGCGAGGCCTTGCATGAGGCGGCGCCGGTTCAGCGATACCGACTGGCTTTCATCGGACGCCGCCGGAGACGACCCGTTTTCGTTCTTGTCACGCATGTTCAACGCTCCTAGGAGGGCAGGTGAGGGTGGGTGCTGCGTTGGGCGGATCTTGCGGCGGGCGTACGCAGGACGGAATACGTCATTCAACGTACAGGCGGGTACATGCGGGCTCGTGGGTTCGTGGCAATGCGCGGGCGCCTGTGCCCGCAAACGGGGACAGCGCGGACACGGCACAGCTTTTGCATTCGTACGCCGGTTCGACCTTGCCAAATCCCCGATATGTCGAGTGCCCGCCCACCCGTGCAGCGCATCAGCAAGATCCGGCGCGACTACAACCGCTGGGTCGCCGACGAGACGCTTGAGGACTACGCGTTGCGTTATGCACCAAGGTCGTTCCGCAAATGGAGCGCCTTTCGGGTAGCCAATACCGCTTTTGGTGCAGTGGCATTCCTGGCGCTGGAAGCCATCGGCGCGGCCATTACGTTGAGCTACGGCTTTACCAATGCGATGTGGGCCATCGCCGCAGTGAGTGTTGTCATCTTCCTCACCGGGCTGCCGATCTCCTACCATGCGGCGCGTGATGGGCTGGACATGGACTTGCTGGCGCGCGGCGCCGGATTCGGCTACCTCGGGTCCACCATCACGTCGCTGATTTATGCGACGTTCACCTTCATCTTCTTCGCGCTTGAGGCGGCCATCATGGCGCAGGCCTTCGAGCTGCTGTTCGGCCTGCCGCGATGGATCGGCTACCTGTTGTCGTCGGTACTCGTGATACCGCTCGTCATGCACGGCGTGACGCTCTTGTCGCGTATCCAGTTATGGACGCAGCCGCTCTGGCTGGTGCTGCTCCTGCTGCCCTATGCGTTGATACTGTGGCGCGAGCCGCAGCATTACACGGCATTCCTGACGTTGAATGGGCGCCTGGCGGACGGCGACGGTTTCTCCTGGCATGCCTTCGGTGCCGCCGCAACGGTGGCGGCCGCGTTGATCGGACAGATTGCCGAGCAGGTGGATTTCCTGCGGTTCATGCCACCGCTGACGCGTAGCAACCGGCTTCGCTGGTGGAGCGCGCTGATTGCCGCCGGGCCGGGCTGGATCGTCCTCGGTGCCGCCAAGATGGCAGGCGGCGCCTTTCTGGCGTTTATCGTGTTGCAGTCGGAACTGCCGATCGCTCACGCGCTGGAGCCCACGCAAATGTACCTGGCAGGTTTCGCGCGCGGACTTGGCAGCGGATGGCCGGCGTGGGCACCGGTGCTGCTGACGGGCCTGCTGGTGCTGGTCTCGCAGACCAAGATCAACATTACCAATGCCTACGCCGGATCGCTGGCGTGGTCGAATGTGTTTGCCCGGCTCACGCACAGCCATCCCGGGCGCGTGGTCTGGCTGGCATTCAATGTGCTGATCGCCGTGATGCTGATGGCAATGGGTGTGTTCGAGGCGATGGAGCAGGTGCTGGCCCTGTATGCGCACCTGGCCGTCGCCTGGGTCGGCGCGATTTTTGGCGACCTGGTCATCAGCAAACCACTGGGCCTTTCGCCGCACCATGTCGAATTCCGGCGGGCATACCTGTTCGATATCAATCCAGCCGGATTCGGGAGTATGGCGCTGGCGTCGGGACTATCGTTGCTGATGCACATGGGCGTGTTCGGCGACATGCTGCGGCCAGCGTCGATCGGCGTTTCGCTGGTGTTGTCGACGGTGTTGCCGCCGTTGATCGCGCTGGTGACGCACAGCCGCTATTTCATTGCACGTACGCCGGTGGACTTCGGCGAGCGCCACAAGATTGTCCGTTGCGCGATCTGCCGCAATCCATTTGAACGCGAGGACATGGCGGGTTGCCCCGCGTATCGGGGGCCGATCTGCTCGCTATGCTGCACGCTCGATGCGCGATGCGGGGATCGCTGCAAGCCCGGCGCAAGCGCGCAGGAACAGATCGCCACGGCGCTCACACGCGTACTGCCGGCTGGCACGCCACCGGTCACGGCGCGCCGCATCGGTCAGTTCGTGCTGGTGCTGGCCAGCATGGTGTTCGCGTTCGGCACATTGCTCTGGCTGCTCTATACCCAGGGGAAGTTGACGAGCCAGCTCGCACCGGCTGCGGTACCAGGCTCCGCGCTATTCCTGAAAATCGGCGCCGGGCTGGCATTGCTGGCAGCGGTGGCCGCCTGGTGGCTGGTACTGGTCAATGAAAGCCGCACTGTCGCGCAGGAGGAATCGGAACGCCAGAACCTGCTGCTGCAAAAGGAAATCGACGCGCACCGCCAGACCGACGCACTCCTCCAGCATGCCAAGGAAGTGGCCGAGCAAGCCAATCTGGCCAAGAGCCGCTTCATCACCGGCATGAGCCATGAAATGCGCGCGGGCCTGAACTCGATCCTTGGTTACTCGCAATTGCTGCTGCGTGCGCCGACGCTGCCGATGACGTACCGCGAGGATGTGCGCACCATCGGCCGCGCCGGAGAACACTTGTCGAGCCTGGTGGACGGTCTGCTGGAGTTGTCGCGGATCGAAGCCGGAAAGCTGCGACTGGAGCTGGAGGCGGTGTCGCTCGAATCCCTGTTCGATGATCTGGTACGGATGTTCCGGCCGCTAGCCACGGCGCGCGGCCTGGCGTTCCACTATCGCGTTTCGGGAAAGCTCCCCTTTCACGTGCATGGCGATTCAAAGCGCTTGCGGCAGATCGTTATCAATCTGGTCAGCAATGCCATCAAGTTCACGGAGCAGGGGTCCGTCACACTGGCCGTACGTCACCAGCGCGAGCTGGCCACCATCAGCGTCAGTGACACCGGCGCCGGCATCTCCATCGAAGACCAGTCGCGCATTTTCGATCCGTTCGAACGTGGCACCCAACACGACGACCGCGAGGGAATCGGGCTGGGACTTGCGATTGTGCGGCTGCTCGCGGAATTGATGGGCGGCGATATCCACGTACGCAGCGTGCCGGGCGAGGGCAGTGAGTTCATTGTGCGTCTCTACCTGCCGGCTGTGTCTGCCGTGGCGGCCCCCGGAAAAGCAGCGCCGTCGATGCCGCTACCAGCGAACGCACGCATTCTGATCGTCGATGACCGCGCCGAGCATCGCGCCGTGCTGCGCGGGTTCCTGGCGCCACTGGGTCTGATGGTGCACGAAGTGTGCGAAGGCGCGCAGGTACTGCCCACGTTGCGCGAATGGCGTCCGCATCTGGTGTTGCTGGACCTGAATCTTCCCGATGCCTCGGGTTGGGAGCTGTGTCGACAGATTCGCGCCGAGCCATCGGCGCCGGAGGTGGTCATCGTGTCCGCCAATGCGCACGAGAATACCGAAGAGGCTCGTCATATGCATGGTTGCGCCGGCTTCATTAGCAAGCCCGTACGAGAGGCCGAACTGATCAGCATCGTGCATCGGGTGCTGGCGGCGGTGCCGGTCCCGGTACCACAGGCGGCGCCGCCTGATCCCGAAATACTGCGAGAGCTGCTGGCGATGGGCGCGACGGGGCGCTTGCGCGCCGCGGAAGCGCATTTGGCCGAGATGGCGGAGGGCGATGGCGCTGTTGCAGCCTGGGCGCTCCAGATGTTGCCACTGGCGCGCACGGATGCCGCTGCGCTGACCGAGTCCCTAGGTGAGGCACTACATGCAACCCGATCCTGATAACCGGCACGCATCCTCCGCCATCGCAACACGTGTGATGGTGGTGGACGACAGCCCCGACGCCCGTGGCTTCCTCAGCCGCGCGCTGGGTGACGAAGCCATGCTCGTACACGCTGCATCCAGCGGCAATGCCGCGTTGGATGCGTTGGCGTTCTTTGTGCCTGATGCCGTGTTGCTCGATGTGGACATGCCGGGCATGGATGGCTTTGCAACGTGCGAAGCGCTGATGGGGCGCCACGCCGACCTGCCCGTCATCTTCATGACCGGCCTGGGCGACACCAGTCACATCGTCCGGGGATTTGAAGTCGGTGCGTGCGACTATGTCACCAAGCCCGTTGTCATTGCCGAAGTCGTGGCACGAGTGCGTTCGCACGCCAGCAAGGCGCGATTGGCGCGCAGCGCGCGCGAGGCGGTATTGAGCAGTGCGACGCCGATGTTCGCGGCGGACGTGAACGGTCGTTGGCTCTGGAGCAATGGGACGGCCACGCAGCTGCTGCAGGCTCAGGGTTGGCAGGTCCCGGCAGCGGGGGCGGCGTTGCCGTTACCGCTGGCCGATGCATTGCAAGCGCTAAGGCTCACCGTGCAGATCGCTCTCGATGGTCTGTGCCTGCGCCGGCTGACCGGCCAGGACTCGGACTGGATGGCGGTCGAAATGACGTCGGCCGTATCGGCGGGAGGGCCCGCATCAGAGGCGGCCGTCGGCAAGTGCGGCCCGTTGCTGACAGTCCGCGAGGCCGAGGTCATCACCTGGGTGGCGCGCGGCAAGACCAATCGTGACGTCGCGGAGATATTGGGGATGAGCCCGCGTACGGTGAACAAACACCTTGAGCACATCTACGAGAAGCTGGGCGTGGAGACGCGAACAGCCGCTGTGGCGGCGGCGCAGCGGCACGTCGGCCAGCTTCAGGCAACGGAGTAGGCCGGAGGCAAGGAAGCGCGGCTCGCTATCGCGCCTTCGTTGCCATCGTGGCGGTCACTGCGGCGCGCAAGGCAAGCAGATAGCTATCGACGCCGAATCCACAGATCTGCCCTTTCACAATCTCGGCGAACACGGAGTGATGCCGGAATGGTTCGCGGGCGTGGATATTGGACATATGAACCTCGACCACCGGCACGGTCAGAATCGCCAGCGCGTCTCGAATGCCGTAGCTGTAGTGGGTCCACGCCCCGGCATTGATGAGTACCGCATCGACACCATCGACGAAGGCCTGGTGAATGCGTTCACACATGTCGCCCTCATGGTTGGTCTGGTAGCTGTCAACGGACACGCCCAGTTCGCGTCCCAATGCATGCAACTGGCTGTCGATTTCCGCAAGCGTGATCGTTCCATACTGAGTGGGATCGCGCTTGCCGAACATGTTGTGATTGATTCCGTGCAGCATCAGTATCGTTGTCACGTTGTCTTCCTTTTTCATCGCTACGCGGTTGCGCAATCACGTGCCGTGGTGACGATCTCGCCCGTACGGGCAGCCTCGGCGATTGCTTCCGTGATGCGGAGGTTTTGCAATCCGTCGTACACCGTTACGAGTGGCAACGCCGTGCCGGCGATGACGTCGCAGAAGTGGTCGAGCTGCAATGCAAGCGGGTCGGCGCGTTCGACTTCCTCGGCGCCGATCTGGAACGGCTTCCACCACGAGCGGTCTTCCTTGCGTGCGTAGGTCTTGAGGCGCATCGTCGGAACGGACAGCGAACCCATGTCACCCGCGATGACGTAGCAGTCTTCATCGCCATAGGAGGGATAGCTCTTGTTTTCCTGAGACGTCTGTTCCCAGCTACGCGCGGCGGCGGCAGTGTCGGACAGCAGGAAGGTGCCGATCGCACCGCACTCAAAGCGCAGATTGATTGCGACCGTGTCTTCCACCGGAAACGCGCGCGTTGCGTGCGACGCCAGCGCTTGAACCGCGACGATCTCGCCGCACAGGGAGCGAAGGTTCCCGATCTCGTGAATCATGTTGATGAGGATCGGACCGCCACCCACCTGACGACGCCACGGCGCAATGTCGAAGTAATCGTCGGGCTTGTAGAACACCGCGCTTCCCATCACGCTCACCACCTTTCCGAGCCGCCCCTGCCCGATGATCTCGCGCGCCTTGGCGAGAATCGGGCTGTGCGCGCGGTGATGACCGACGAGCAACGGGACACGACTCTGCTCGGCGGCGGCAAGCAGCCGTTCACCTTCCGCAAGGCAATGGGCCACCGGCTTTTCGATCAGGGCCGGCACACCCGCGGCGAGGCATTCCAGTGCCTGCTCGACGTGTAACTGGTTTGGCGTGGCGAGGATGATTCCGTCCGGATGGCGTTCGTTGAAAAGCTGATCGAGCGTCTGGTAGTACGGCACGCCGGCAGTGTCCGCGATCTCCCTGGCGGCGGAACTCGGATCGACGATGGCCGCAAGCCGACAGCAGTTGCTGGCCAGGATCAGTTCGATGTGGCGTCGGCCGATGAGTCCTGCCCCGGCAACAGCCAGCTGAATTTGTCTCATGTGATCTCGGGGTGATCTTGGGCGCCCCCATTGGACGACCTCGTGATTTGAGACTAGATTACTCATGACTCTGACAACGATAATCAGCGAAAATGGAAAATCACCATGCGCTAATAGCCAACAATGACGGCTTCCTGCGTGATCTCCAGCTCTTCTGCACGGTCGCTTTGCGATCCAGCTTCATCACGGCATCGACAGAGACCGGCATTTCGCCGTCGCACGTAAGCAAGCGCATCGCCTTGCTGGAGGCGACGCTCGGGGTCAAGCTGTTCTCGCGTACGACGCGGCGTGTGACGATCACCAGCGATGGCGAAGCAGCGTTCCAGTGGGCGCAGAAAATCCTTGATGACGTTCAGGGCATGACTGACGCGCTGGCGGGGCCCAAAGGCGATCCGCGCGGTCTTATCCGCATCAGCACAAGCCTGCGGCTTGGGCGCGAGCATGTGTCGCCGATACTCTCGCTATTGCGGCAAAAGTTCGGCGGACTCGAAGTCTGGCTGGAACTGCTCGACCGCCGTGTCGACCTTGTCAGCGAGAGTTTCGACATCGACGTTCGCGTCGGCGAGGTTGAGGAGCCTCATCTGATTCCGCACAAGATCGTCGATAGCGCCCGCATCCTGTGCGCGGCGCCGGCGTACTTGGCGCGCAAAGGCAGCCCCAAATGCCTGGCGGACCTTGCCCAGCATGATTGCCTGCCGTTTCGCGGGCGCGACCAGCGCTTTGGCGTATGGCGCCTGACAGGGCCGAATGGGGAAGAGGCTGTGAAAGTAACGGGGCCGGTCGCGTCCAATCACAGCGATATCGTCCGGCAATGGGCGCTCGAAGGCTATGGCGTCATCATGGCCTCGGTGTGGGACGTGGCATCGAGTCTTCAGTCAGGCGCACTGGTGCGTATTCTGCCCGCCTACTCGCAGCGTGCCGATGTCTGGGCCGTGACATCGGCACGTTCATCGTCCTCGCCAAAGGTCCGGGTCTGCGTGGATTTCCTCAAGGAGCAATTGACGAGCGGGCCTTTCGCGTTGGTCGTGCAGGGCTTTGCATGAACGCGGCGGCCCGCGCGCTACGGCGTCACCAACTCGAACTTGGGATCGAACTGGTCGAGCATGCCCAGCCATGCCTGCAACGCGGTTGGGTCGCCGTCGATCTTCGCATGACCGGCCTGCACGGCCGCCTGTAGCGTGGTCTGGCCAAGGAGCATGCCGATCAGCACCGCGCGCGGCGCAGTCAGCGTGACTTGGGCGTTCGCGTGCTGTCGTCCGGACTTGTAGAGGAAGACTGAGTTCTCCACGCTGAGCGCGTATTGCTTGCCGGTATCGGGCTGCACCCAGTTGATCCGCATATCGTGGCCAACCGAACGATCGCTGTTGAGCCGCACCGCGAGCAGGTCGAGCAGCATCGAATCGGTCATGGCGCGCACCATATCCGGGCTCGACGTTTGCGTGCCCTGGGCCTTGGATACACCGTTGCGCAGTTCGTGGGCGCCCATCAGATAAGCGCTGCGCCACGAGGCGGATTCCGCCTGATAGCCAAGCTGCTCCAATGCATCGGCTTCCAGGTTGCGGGCTGCCTGGTTGCCGGGATCGGCGAACACGACATGCTTGACCACTTCGGCCACCCAGCGATAGTCGCCTTGCGCGTACGACTGCCGCGCCTGGGCCAATACCTTGTCCGCGCCGCCCATGAATTTCACGTAGCGCTGCGCCGACTCTTCGGGCGGCAGCGGATGCAGGTCGGCCGGATTGCCGCTATACCAGCCCAGATAGCGCTGATACACGGCCTTGGCGTTGTGGTTGACCGTGCCGTAGTAGCTGCGCAGGTCCCACTGGCTGGCCAGGGTCGGCGGCAGTTTCAGACGCTCCGCGATTTCGGTCATCGTGTACCCCTGGTTGGCCAGGCGCAGCGATTGATCGTGGATGAACTTGTAGCCGTCACGCTGGCGCGAGAGGAATGCCGAGATATTCTGCTGGCCCCACTTGGGCCAATGGTGCTGGGCGAACAGTACTTCGGTGCGGGCGCCAAAGCGGTCGGCGGTCTCGTCCAGCGCGCGCCACCACTGGTTGGCGTCACGCACCTGCGCGCCCCGGATCGTGTACAGGTTGTGGAGGTTGTGGGTGGCATCCTCGGCGGCACACAGCGCTTTCCATTGCGGGAAGTAGACCAGCATCTCGGCTGGCGCCTCGCTGCCGGGCGCCATCTGGAATTCCATCCGCACGCCGTCGATCGTGCGTGTCTCGCCGGACTTCGCCACGAGTTCCGTGGGGGCGATCAACGTGATGGTGCCCAGTGACACGGTCTTGCCCAGGCCGGCATCGACCTGCCCCTTGGGACCCTTGGGCAGCAGCGCGCCATACATGTATTGCGCCCGTCGGCTCATGGCGTTGCCAGCGTAGATGTTCTCGCTGACCGCTTCCTCCATGAATCCTTCCGGCGCCAGAATACGAACGCGGCCAGCCTTGACGTCGGCCTCGTCGACCACGCCCTTTACGCCGCCAAAATGGTCGGCGTGGCTATGGGTGTAGATCACGGCCACGACCGGCTTGCGCGGGCGATGCTTGTAGTAGAGGTCGAGCGCGGCGTGCGCGGTTTCGGACGTCAGCAGCGGATCGATCACGATCAGGCCGGTGTCGCCCTCGATCAGCGTCATGTTCGACAGATCGAATCCGCGCACCTGGTAGATGCGGTCCGTCACCTGGAACAGGCCATGTTTCAGGTTGAGTTGGGCCTGGCGCCAGAGACTCGGGTTGACCGTGGCCGGTGCTGTCTGGTCTGCCAGGAACGCGTAGCTGTTCAGATCCCATACCACGCGGCCCTGGGCGTTGCGGATTTCGCCGGCTTCCAGCGTGCCGATCCATCCGCGCTGCGCATCTTCATAGTCCTGGCGATTGGCGAACGGCAGTTGCTGCAGCACATTGGCATTGGCCGTCTGCGTGGCCGACGTGGCATCGCCGGGTACCGGCGGCGCTTCGATAGCCAGTGCATTGCCAAACATTAGTGCCGCGACGGCGCTCATCACGGCGGATTTGCGAAACATGTCAGTCTCCTCTTTATCTGTGTATTCGTGCGTTTGGGCGACGGCGGGGCCTAGCGCCAGTCCTGGGCGATCATGTGCGCGCCTTTCTCTCCGATCATGATCGACGGTGCATTGGTATTGCCGCCGACGAGCGTGGGCATGATCGAGGCATCGACCACGCGCAGGCGCTCCATGCCGCGCACGCGCAGGCGATGGTCGACCACGGCCGCTTCATCGTTGCCCATGCGGCAGGTGCCCACCGGGTGATAGATGCTGTCCGTGCGCTGGCGCAGGAGATGCACCAGTTCGTCGTCGGAGCGGACGTTCTTCACATAGAGCTCGCGTGGCGCGTAACGTGCCATCGGTCCGCTGGACATGATCTCGCGCGAGAGCTTGTAGCCCTTGAGCAGCCGCGCCACGTCGTCATCGTCGCCGAGGAAGTTGGGATCGATGCGCGGCGCCGCCAGCGGATTGGCCGATTGCAGACCAACCGATCCTCGGCTCTTTGGGCGCAGCACGCATACGTGGCAGCTCATGCCGTGGCCCAGGTGCTGCTTGCGGTTGTGGTCGTCCACGATGCCGGTCACCCAGTGAAGCTGGACGTCAGGGCGCGCCAGCGTCGGGTCCGTGCGCAGGAACGCGCCAGCCTCGCCAAAGTTGCTGGCCAGCAGACCCGTCTGGTGCTTGCGGTATTCGAAGAATGCGCGCGTCATCGTGGTGGCACCGCGCAGCGATAGCCCCATCAGCGTCTTGTCGTGCGTCTTGTAGGGCAGCACATAGTCGGGATGATCGACGAGCCCCTGGCCCACACCCGGCAGCGCGTGACGCAGCGGAATGCGGTGCGGCTTCAGTGCGGCCTCGTCGCCAATGCCGGACAGCAGCAGCAACTGCGGAGACCCGAACGCGCCGGCGGCCACGATGGTTTCGCGCTTGGCCATCACGTCCACGGGCCTGCCCTTGACGCGGACGGTGACCCCTTGCGCCACGTTGCCGCGCAGGATCAGCCCGGTGGCGTGCGCGCCGGTCAATACCGTGAGATTGGGCCGATCCGCGCGCAGCGGATGCAGGAAGGCTACCGCCGCGCTACAGCGCCGGCCATCGCGGATCGTCACGTGATAGTGGCCGACGCCTTCCTGGTCGGCCCCGTTGAAGTCGTCATTGACCTGGTGGCCCGCGGCGCGTCCGGCTTCGACGAATGCGTGCGTGGCGGGATGGGCATCAAGCTGGCTGACGCGCAGTTCGCCGCCGGCACCGTGATAGGCGCTGGCGCCGCCAAAGAAGTCTTCGGATTGGCGGAACCACGGCAGCACATCGTCATAGGCCCAGCCGGGATTGCCCAGCGCGGCCCAGTCGTCATAGTCGGTGCGATGGCCACGGATGTAGATCATCGCGTTGATGGCGCTGCTGCCGCCGAGCGTCTTGCCGCGCGGCTGATAACCGAGGCGGCCGTTCAGGCCCCGTTGCGGCACGGTCTTGAAGGCCCAGTTGACATGGCGCGTGGGCAGGATGCCGATGATGCCGGCCGGCGTGTGGATCAGTGGCGAGCGGTCGGTCGGGCCTGCTTCGATCAGGCAGACGCGCACGGCGGGATCGGCGCTCAGGCGGTTGGCCAGCACGCAGCCGGCCGAACCCGCGCCCACGATAACGTAGTCGAATTCCATGATGTGAACGGTGTGTGGATCAGTCCTGGCGCGCCGGGGTATGCGTGGGCGCGGTGGGTTGGTGGGGATGGTGGGAGGGAGCGGCGTGCGTGGCGCCGAGGAACAGGCGCAGCGCCATCCGCTGGACGAACGTGCCGTATGGGGGATGGAACAGTTCGATCGGGAACCACTGGCGCTCCGCAAACACCGCCTTGGCATGCGACAACTCGCGGAAGCCTTCCGCGCCGTGATAGTTGCCCATCCCCGAGGTGCCGGTTCCACCAAACGGCAGGTCGTGATTGAGCACGTGCCAGCCCCAATCGTTGAGGGTCACGCCGCCGGCGTGGGTCCGCTGCAGCAGCGTTTCGGTCTCGGCCTTGTCCTTGCCGAAGTAGTACATCGCCAGCGGCCGGGTACCGGCACGGACGTGCGCGATGACATCGCCAAAATCGCGGTACGTGAACACCGGCAGGATCGGACCGAAGATTTCTTCCTGCGCGATGCGCATCCTGGGCGTGACGCCAAGCACGACGTGCAGCGGCAGCCGTCGTCCGTCTTCCGGCATGGCCGCGCGCATGACGTGGGCGCCGTGAGCGCGGGCGTTATCGAGCAGTTCCTGCATGCGCCGGTAGGCGCGCTCATGAATGACCGATGTGTAGTCGGCGCCGTCGGCCGGGAACAACTGCGCGGCTTGGGCGATGACTTCGGTGGCAAAGCGGGCGGCGTCGGCCTCGGGTACCAGGGCGTAGTCGGGCGCCACGCAGATCTGGCCCGCGTTGACGGTCTTGCCATGCGCGATGCGCCGCGCGGCCGTCGACAGGTCTGCGGTGCGCGACACGATTGCCGGCGACTTGCCGCCCAGTTCCAGCGTCACCGGCGTCAGATGCTCGGCAGCGGCGCGCATGACATGGCGGCCGACCTCGGGGGACCCGGTGAAGACCAGGTGGTCGAACGGTAGTGCCGTGAACTGGCGCGCGACGTCGGCATCGCCTTCCACCAGGGCCACTTCGTCTTCGGCGAATACGCCGGCCAGCAGTGCGCGCAGTGCGGCCGAGGTGTGCGGCGCGAACTCGGACGTTTTGATCATGCAGCGATTGCCGGCGGCCAGCGCGGTTGCCAGTGGCCCCAGCGCCAGATAGATCGGAAAGTTCCACGGCACCACCACACCGACCACACCCTTGGGCTGGTATCGGACGCTCGCGCGGTTACCCAGGAACAGCCATTCCACATGGCGGCGCGAGGGACGCATCCATCGGCGCAGGCCGCCGAGCAGGTGATTGATATGCAGGACGGACGGCAGCACGTCGACCGTCATCGTCTCCGCGTGCGCGCGCCCGCCGAAATCACGATCCGCGGCAACGGCCAGATGGCCGGCGTGCTCGCGCACGGCAGCCCGCAACTTGCGCAAGGCCGCCTTGCGCGTGGCGAGTGATGGATAGGGCGTGCCGGCAAACGCCGCCCGCTGCGCGGTGAGCAGATTTTCCAGTTCTTGCGGCGTTGTCATCACAATAAAAGCCCTTAAATTAAACTGAACGATCAGTACAATTTCAGTGTCGGGTTGATGACAACCGCATGTCAAGGCTCCATGGCGGGACCTAGGGCAAGTCCGGAGAGGCGCTATGGCGCCGCTGCTACAATTTGCGACACCTTCAATCGGTGAATTTGATGAGCGCAAGTGAAACCGGCGACGCTGTCGCCACCCCGTCTGGGCCGACGAAGTACCGCCGGGGGTTGGAGACCCGCAATCGCGTGATCACGCTCACCAAGCAGCTGATTGCCGAGCATGGCTATACCGAAGTGACGCTCGACCGGATTTCGGCACAGGCCAATGTGGCAAAGAGCAGCCTGCTGTGGCATTTCGGCAGCAAGGAGATGTTGCTGGCCGAGGCGGCGATCAGCCTGTTCCAGGAAATCGAACTGGAGCTGGATCCGCTGGATCTGGTCGGCAAGTCGACCACCGAACGCGTCGATGAAGTGTTTGCCCGCGTGGCGGACTACTTCACGCGCAACCCCGAAACCAAGGGGGTGGTGCTGGCATTGCTGTTCTCCGCCACGACGCCGCAGACCGTGCGCGAGCACATCCGCGAGGGATGGGACGGGCACGTTCGGGTTCTGGTGGATGCGCTGGGCACGGCGGAGCGGCCGCTGCCGGTGCCGATGGCGCGCACCGTGCTGGCGCTGTTCCACGGGGCCTATTGTCACTGGTACGCGAATGGACGTACCCAGCCGATCGAAACCTACTTCGATCCGGCGCGCGAGCTTGTGATGCACTGGCTGGTGCAGCCAGCGGCCTAACCAAAATTCAAGGTTGCGGCGGAATGCGCGGTCAGGCTGCGGGACCGCCGGTTCACCAGTAGCCCAGAACCTTCCACCAAAGGCCGCCGGCCACGGTGAAGATCAGCAGGTTCACCACGCACATCACGAATCCGACGCGCCACCAGGTTCCCATCGAGACATAACCGCTGCCGAAGATGATCGGCGAGGTGCCCGTCGCATAGTGAGTCAGCGTCATCATGATTGCCGAGCCTGCCGCCATTAACAGCATGAACGGCACCACATAGGCGGGCGGGATGAGGTGAACGCCGACTGTCAGGAAGGCGAGCATCATGGCGCTGATATGAGCGGTAGTGCTTGCGAACAGATAGTGCGAGAAAACAAAGACCGCCACCAGGATCGCGGCCGTGCCGCCCCAGCCGACGCCGCTGGCCTCGATGGCGTTGCTCATGCCCTTGGAGAACCAGCCAATCACGCCTTGCTTGTTCAATTGCTCGGCCAGCATGATCAGCGCGCCGAACCAGATCAGCGTGTCCCAGGCGCTCTTTTCCGATAGCACGTCATCCCAGTCAATCGTGCCAGTGATGATCAGCGCGAAAAGACCGACAAAGGCGACAACCGTCGGGTCTAACGTGAATGCCGGACCGAATATGAATGCCGGAATGTTGGCCCACAGCACCAGCAGCAGCGCGAACGTCCCCATCATGACTTTTTCTTTTGGCGACACAGGACCCATCCTCGCCATTTCATTGCGCGCATACTCGACGGCATTGGGTGTGACCTTGAGTTGCGGGGGTGATAGCACGTAAATCACCAGTGGCATCGCCAGCATGCACAACAGACCGGGCAGCAGCATGCAGAGCGCCCAGCTTGTCCAGCTCAGGTGCAGATTCTGATTGGTCGCTTTGGCGATGTAGTCCACCACCAGGGGATTGGGGGCGGTGGCGGTGACGAACATCGCGGAAGAAATCGGATTGGCGTGATAGTTGACCAACGCCAGGTAGGTGCCGACTTTGGCTTCCGTGCCTTTGGCCGGGTCCGAGTCGAATGCATTGGCGATCGACTTCATGATCGGATGCACGATGCCGCCGCCGCGCGCGGTGTTGCTTGGCGTGAACGGTGCCAGCACCAACTCACAGGTGGCCAGGCCATATCCGATGCCTATCGTTCGCTTTCCCATTAGCGAGATAAACATCAGGCCGATGCGGGTACCCAATCCAGTCTTTTTTAGTCCGCGAGAGATCAGGATCGCCGCGACGATCAGCCATATCAGCGGATTGTCGTAGGCGGTCAGGGCATCGGCGATCGCCCCTTTGGACGAGGTCGACGTAACCTGCGACAACGACAGGATCACGATGGCCATTAATGCCATTACCCCGATCGGCATGACCTTCAAAATGATCGCGACGATCGTTGTCAGAAAGATGGCAACCAGGCCCCATGCCTTTGGCGTTAGCCCTTCTGGCACAGGTATCAACCACAGAATGATCAGGACGGCCGTAGCGATCAAAGCGGGGCCGAGCCGAAACGGGACAACGCTGTTGAAGTAGCGGAACACCGCTTTTAATGTTGTGAGCATCCCAATCCATCCCAGAGAGGTTTGAGGGAGTCAATGTCCTTCCACGCTATGGTTTATATGACCTTTTTGGTAGAAATGCCAGTTGTAGAGCGCTTTATATGGGCGCGCTCCGCCGGCTAACCAATAGCGCAACAGAAATCTGCTTCGATTCGGTAGAACAGGCAGCAGCACTACGATGCTGCAATGTCGATAACCTCGATAGTCATGAATGACTACGGATTGCGCCAGGCAGTAAGGCAGGTAACGAGGAAATACTGAATCGTCTTCGACGGTATTCGCAGAATCCGTCAAGTGCGACTGAGCGGGTCACCACGGCTGTTGTTTGCTTCCCTTGATGTTGCCCGCAACGCCGCCCGCGATGGCGCCGATCGCCGCGCCTGTCCAGCCACTACCGCCTGCAATGGCAGCGATACCCGCACCCGCCGCGGCGCCGATGCCGGCACCGGTCACGGTGCCTTGCTGCTGCGGTGTCATGTTCGTGCATCCTGCAGCGCCGGCGGCAACCAGAATGACGGCAAGCGATTGAAATCGTTTCATGGCATCACCTTACTTCTTGGGCTGCAGACCGGGAACAACCATTTCGAACCAGATCGTTTCAATGACCGGCCGCTGCAACTGGTCAGGATGCGTCGCGTACCAGCGATCCACGCCCTGGCGCACTGAGTCGAGCGAATGGCCCTTGATTCCTCTTGCGAAGCGAGGAATGATGCTTTGCGAGTCGGGCGGCGGCTTGCCTTCGTGAAAGGCGATATCAACCTGGACCAGATTGGCAATGCCTACGAGGTACGCTTTTTTTGCCTGTTCAGAAGAGTCTGTCCAGTGCTTGCCGGTAATTAGCGGAATGTCATCGGCGCGGGAGCCGGCCGACAAGGTCAGTGCCATTAGTGCCGTAGCCATCACTGCAAGTCGGCTTAGTCTTCTCGCCATTGCGGTCTCCCTTAGCATTTCAGCGTTGCGTTACCCCACAGCAGCAGTGCTGGTGTTCATATTAGGCGCTATTCGGGTATCCGGGTCCGGTGTGAAAGGTGGGGGTCGTTGCGAATCAAGCCAATGCAGTTGTTCGTGTTTTTCGGCTGTCGGACTCACGGCGTTTGAGACATGTACCATCCTGCCGCTCCTCCGCATAGACTTCTTCCCATGATAGGTGCGGTACACGAAGAAGCAGCGGTGGGTCGCGGCACCTTGAGACGTGTCGAAGTCCCGGACGTTTTGGGGTGTCAGCGCGAGGAGTGAGCCATGCTCGAAGATCGTTTTGGGTTGCAGCTGTCCACGACGTCAGCGTTGGCACGCGATGCGTACATTGCCGGCGTCGATAGCGTGATAGCCGGTGTTGCCGGGTTTCGAGAGCACCTTGCGGAATCGCGGAGTCATGACCCGTCCTTTGCACTCGCAACGATTGCGCTGGCACGAGGCCGTTTTCTCGATGGCGAGGTTGTGGCTGGCCGTGAACTGGCGGCGGCGGCCCGCGATCAGGTAGCCAACCAATCGCCCCGGGAGCGCAGTCACGTCAACGTACTGGCACTGGGTATCGATGGTAAGCCCACGGAGGCCATGCGGGCCATGCACGAACATCTGGCGAATTGGCCGCGAGATGTCATGGTGCTGGCACCGGCCACCAGTGTCTTCGGTCTATACGGTTTCAGCGGAGATCCGGACCACGAGGAGAAGCTGTATCAATTCCTGTCGTCGCTCGCATCGGCCTATGGGCAAGACTGGTGGTTCGATGCGGTTCTGGGCTTTGCCGCCTGCGAAACCGGACGGCTGGATGAAGCCTGGACGCTGTTGGAGCGCGCACTTGCGGGAAATCCTCGCCATGCGCATGCCGCTCACTTTCGGGCGCACGTCATGTACGAGCGAGGCGAATCGGCGGAGATCTTTGATTTTCTCGACGGTTGGATGCCCCGGCACGATCCACGTAGCCTGACGCATTGCCACCTCTCGTGGCATGTTGCCTTGGCAGCGCTGGCTGTAGGCAAGCTCGATCGTGCGTGGCAGGCGTTTCGAAGCGGCGTGCGCCCAGGTGCGGCTTGGGGGCCGCCCATCAATGTCGTGACCGATGGCGTGTCATTTCTCTGGCGCGCGGAGCTGGCGGGTTTGCCGCGCGACGCGGATGCCTGGCGCGAACTTCACGCCCACGCCCTGCGGTGCTACCCCAAGGCGGGTCTGGGCTATGCAGACACCCATGCACTGATCGCCTGCATCGTCGCTGAAGACAATGCATCTCTAAACCTACGGCTTTCCGAAATCAGCGAGCGCATCAAGGCGCAAAACTACCCGGTGGGAGAATCCGTAGTCCGGATCACGGAAGGCTTTGCCGCGTATGCCGCCGGAGATTGGGATGGCGCCATTCAGGCCCTCACGTCCGCATGGCCGCTCACTGTACGCATCGGAGGAAGCCGCGCCCAACGGGATCTCGTGGCGCTGACGTTGGTCGCCGCCTATCTCAAGGCCGGGCAGCCTGACGCCGCCCGGGCGATGATTGAGAGCCAGCACGGCAGGAGCGCAGCGGTCGTGGTGGCTGGGTACAGTTGAACCTCCGCAACACCTAGTGCAGGTACCCTGCGACGCCATCCCACAACAGCTTCAGCGCGGTGACGACCAGCAACGCATAGCACGCGCGATACATCTGGCGCTGGTCCAACCTTCCATGCAAACGCCAGCCCAGCCAGACGCCGGAAGGCACGGCGAGCAGGCAGATGGCCATCAGCGTCCAGACGGCGCCCACGGGCCGGGCTAGTGCCAGCCACGGCGCTGCCTTGAGGATGTTGCCTACCGTAAAGAACATGCTGGTGGTTCCCGCATAGACCTGTTTGCTGAGGCCAAGCGGCAACAGGTACATGGCAAGCGGCGGACCGCCAGAGTGCGCGACCATCGTGGTGATCCCCGACGTCAGGCCCGCGGCGACGGCCTTGGGCGAGGAGCGCGGCTGCACCGCGACGCTTCCGCCACGAAGCAGCCACAGGCCGACAAACGCCAACGTGACCGCTGCCATGACGATGGATATCGCGCGGTGGTCCAGCACCCGAAACAGGAAGTAGCCGACGCCAATGCCGGCCACCAATCCAGGCACCAGCAGAACCAGGTCAGGTCTGGACCATGTGGAGGGCTTCCAGTAGCGCAGGCTGAAAAGATCCATCGCGATAAAGAGTGGCGCAAGCAGACCGCCTGCTTCCACGGGGCTCATCACGAGCGATAGCAGCGGAATACCGACGATGGCAAAGCCCCCACCGAAGGCCCCCTTCATGAAACAGATCAGAAAGACTCCGGCAAAGGTGACAAGGATGGTAGTGACGTTCAGTTCCATAACGGTCTTCGACAAGGACTATCAGCAGGAAACCATCGTAGGTGGGGAGATCAATACAATCAAATCATTGTCATGGATACAACTTACCTGGCCATCGACGTAGCGCCCCAGGGATGCCTATGGCGCATGATATGATTCGCACGCGAAATAAACCGATCAACGTTGCCGGCCCTGAACATGAAGCATCGCCTCGTATATCTTCTGAACGTTGGGCAGCGTCGCCTGCAACGCTGGTCACAAGCGCGTGCCGCGCGTGGTGGCGTAACGGCGGCGCAGTCGGGGCTTCTGTTCTTTCTGGGCACGCACAACGGCGCGTTGATGAGCGAGGCCGCGGCCGCGCTGGACCTGGGGGCGCCAGGCATGAGTGGCCTGGCTGACCGCACGGAGAGAGCTGGTTTGATCGAGCGGCGTGCCGACGAGAACGATGGCCGCGCATCGCGCCTGTGGTTGACGGATGCAGGACGCTCCGCGCGTCAGCGCTCCAAGGCCGGCATGACGGATCTCAATGCCAAATTGACCGAAGGCTTTACCGAAGCGGAGATCGAAGTGGTGGCGCGATGGCTGACCAGCCTGCAGACCAAGTTTCCGGTCGCCGAAGACGGCGACGCCTAACCTGATCCGTGGCTGATCAGCGTGAGACGGGCTTAGTGCTGGGTGACCTTCGAGAAGTCCGGCTTGCGCTTTTCGGCAAAGGCCGCGAACGCCTCTCTGGCTTCGGCGCTCGTCAGCCGCTCCTGGAACTTCGCGCTCTCGCTATCCATCTGCGTAACCAGCATCTCGGCCTGGCGCATCAGCGCCTTCATGGCGCTCAGTGAACCCGCGGGCTTGGCGGCGATGCGTTCGGCCATCCGGCGCGCTTCGGCGCGGAGCTGGTCATTGGCGCAGAGCTTGTTGGCAATGCCCCAGGCCAACGCGGTTTGCGCGTCGAGCGGATCACCCATTGCAAACATCTCGAATGCCCTGGCGTGGCCGATACGCAGCGGCAGCAGATAGCTGGACGCCGCTTCCGGCACCAGCGCGAGGTTTACGAACGGTGTGATCAGTTGCGCATCCTGCGCCAACAGCACGTAGTCGCAATGCAGCAGCATCGTGGTGCCGACGCCGACCGCCTTGCCTTGGACGGCCGCAACGATGGGTACGGTCGACTTTGCCAGCGCATGCAGAAAGCGGTGGACATGGCGTTCACTGGGCCCCTTTCCCGCCGCAATCGCGGCGAACTCGCCCACATCATTCCCCGCGGTGAACATATCCCCATCTCCCTGCATCAGCACAACGCGAACGCTGCTGTCATGCTCGGCGCGCTCGATGGTGTCAGCCAGGGTCCCGTACATCTCGTTTGTCAGGGCGTTCTTCTTGTCCGGTCGGGCAAGCGTAAGGGTCAGGACGCCTTCGCTCAGATCGACACGAATCTCTGCGGTCATGGTGGTCTCCATATGTTTAAGTTCGCATGCGAAGTATATGGATAATTTGCATGCGAAGTAAACCGCGAAGATCCATATTCGCCACGTTGCCGGTTGGTTTTGTGCGATGAGCGGATGCTTCCAAGGGGACTTTGGCCTCCGCAAGCCTGTTGTCTCGGGATATCGCGGGGCCGATAATCAGCACATTCCGACAATTGTCGTGCATCCATCCGCCATGCCTCGACACCGCTACAAGCAACTGGTCGACCAATTCGCCGCAGACATTCAGGAAGGCCGATTGCGTCCCGGCACCCGCTTGCCCACCCACCGTGAACTTGCCGCCCGCGAAGGTTTGGCGCTGGTCACCGCGACGCGCGTCTATGCGGAACTGCATGTCATGGGGCTGGTGAGCGGCGAGACCGGCCGGGGGACGTTCGTAAAAGAAGTGCTGCCGCGCGGACACGGTATCGACCTCCAGCCGTGGAGCGATGACACCGTTGACCTGAGCTTCAACAATCCGTCGATGCCCGGGCAGGGCGACCTTCTCAGGACGGCGCTGCGCGAACTGGCCGGTGCCGGCAACCTGGAAGCCTTGCTCAAATACCATCCCCCTGGCGGCCGTGCGCGTGACAGGGAGACGATGGCCCGGCATCTCACCGCACGCGGATTGCCAGCCACGCCGGAAAACACGGTGCTGGTAAGCGGCGGCCAGCACGGCTTGACGGTTGCGGCGATGGCGTTGCTGGAACCCGGCGACGTGGTAGCGGTCGACGCGCTGACTTACCCCGGCTTCAAGCTCACCGCCGAAGCCTGCCGGCTGGAGCTGGTAGCGATTCCGGCGGGGACCAACGGTCCGGACCTCGATGCGTTGGCCGGGCTGTGCCGGCGACGCCGGGTACGCGCCGTGTACACCATGCCGACGCTGCACAATCCGCTGGGCTGGGTCATGAGCGCGCGGCGGCGGCGTGATCTGGTCGCCATCGCGCGGCAGCACGGACTGATCGTGATCGAGGATGCGGCATACGCCTTCCTGGAAGCGGACGCTCCGCCACCATTGGCCGCATTGGCGCCGGAGACTACCGTGTATGTGTCGAGTCTTTCGAAGAGCGTGGCAACCGGGCTGCGCGTCGGCCCGGTCTGCGCCCCGCTGGCCTGGATTCCCAAACTGGAACGCGCGATCCGGGCGACCACCTGGCTTACACCGACCACGATGACAGCGATCGCCTGCGGCTGGATCGAGGATGGGACGGTTGCGCGGCTGGAGGCGGAGAAGCGGCGCGACGCCGCGGTAAGGCAGGGCATAGTGACCGAAGTCCTGGGACACCTGAATCCCATCCGGCATCCCGCGTCCTACTTCGTCTGGCTTCCGATCCCCGAGGAGGCACGCGCCGATGCCATTGCGAAGACGTTGTTGCAGGCGCGCGTTTCGGTATCCACCGCTCACCCCTTCGCTGTGTCAAAGCAGGTGCCTCACGCCATTCGGCTGGCACTCGGCTCCGTCAACGTAGACACGTTGCGGCAAGCGCTTGCGACAGTGGCCAGGGTGGTGGACGAACACGCGTACCGATAGAGGTTGTCTCCCGCCATTTCCCAGGTCACACCGGCTGACCGATTTACCGGTCTCGCAGTGCAGGGCGCCAGAAGACGCCGATGACGTTCAGCGGGTAGACGAAAGGGGACATGAAATCGCCCCTGCCCGGCAAGCGGGACAGGGGCGTAAAAAGGCGTGGAATGCGGTGCGGTCAGTCCAGCAGATCGGGTTCGGCTTCCACCAGCCCCGCATAAACGGATTCGAATGCGTGGAGCGATCCTTCGTTGCCGCCCACCTGCCCGTGCGTATGGCGCGCCGTGGCTTCATCGATCGGTTGCGGCGTACCGGCGGCTTCGGCAAGCAACTGCGTATGGGCGGCGTTTTCCAGCGCGATGTACCACCAGGCGGCCGCTTCCACGGTAGGGCCCGCGGTCAGGATGCCGTGATTCTTGAGGATCGCCGCCTTGTGTGTCTGGCCGTGACCCTTGTCCAGAGCCTGCGCAATCCGCTCGCCTTCGGAGCTGTCCACCACCATGCCGGTGAAGTCGTCGAACAAAACGTGGTCTTCGAAGAAAGAACAGGAATCCTGCGTCAGCGGATCGAGTCTGCGTCCGAGCGTGGACCATGCCTTGCCATAGGTGGAATGCGTGTGCGCGGCGGCGACGATATGAGGGTGGGCTTCGTGAATGGCGGCGTGGATGGCGAATGCCGCCTTGTTTAGCGGCCGGTTGCCAACCACTGTTTCGCCGCGCGTGTTCACGAGCAGCAGATCGGACACGCGGATGCGCGAGAAATGCACGCCTAGCGGGTTGACCCAGAAGTGATCCGGAAACTCCGGGTCACGCGCGGTGATATGGCCGGCAAGTCCCAGATCGAAACCGTGGCGAGCGAAGATGCGGAATGCGCCGGCCAGCCGTTCCTGCCGGTGCCGGCGTTCCGCCTCGACGGTGGGGCGAGCCGGCAGGGGGTCGAACCAGAATTTCTGCTGAGGTTGGGCGTTGGGTGTAAATGTGCCACGGCGCTCGAACGGGAATACGGAACTCATGTCAGGCCTTTGGGGAGGGAACGTCGCATGAACGTACGCCGCCCGGCACGGAAACGGAACGAAGCTTTCGGCACGAGGATATGACGCGGGTGCCGTGCGGTTAACGGTGGGTGTGCCAGGGCACCAGCCATTGTCCAAGCCGGCGCATGGCCAGATCGAACAGCCACGCGATGGCGCCGATCAGCACGATTCCCATCACGACAACGTCGGTCCGCAGGAAGTTCGACGCATTGAGCACAAGCTGACCCAGGCC